>JADFKB010000072.1 GCA_022565155.1 Chloroflexota bacterium
TTGGCGATGTTGCCGCCGATCGTCGCCATCTTCCGCGTCTGCACGGAGCCGACGATGCCCGCGCCTTCCGCTAGGGCGGTGTAGCTGTCGCGAACGACATCGTGCGCCGCGATCTCGATCATGTCCGTGCCGGAACCGATGCGCAGGCCGCGAATTGTCTCGCCGCCCGGTTGGGCGTCAGGCGCTTCGATGCCCCGCAGGCCATCGATCGCGTGCAGGCTGACGATAGCCGGCGGGTGCAGCCCCGCTTCCTTCATCTGTACGAGCAGGTCGGTGCCGCCGGCGAGCAGCTTGACGCCGTCGCCGCGTTCCTGGAGCAACGACACCGCCTCGTCCACAGATTCCGGGGCAAAGTATTCGAATCGACGCATGGTGCGCGGGCATTGTAGCGCACTCGCACGCGCACGTGAAGGTGAGGGATGGGGGTTGACGGGTGGGCATCCGATAAACTAAAGTATGATACCTATGACGGATGAAGAAGACACCGCTTGGTTCACGTTCACCGTGCGAGAGACAGACGGCGGTGGTGTTGAGCTACCCAAACTGACCCGCCTCTTGGAGCAGCTTTCGTCAACCTTCTATCATATCGCCCGCACGAAACTGGGCACTGATGAATCACGGCGTGGACCGCGAACACAGGCCGAGGACAATCTGGCTGCCATAAGACTTGTGAGGGTGAGCCCAGGCAGCACAACGATTGTGCTAGCCCCTCCGCCCACGGCAACTCAAGGACAACTCGCGGTCGCGGACGAGCCGACGCCAGACGACGTCGCCTTTGACTTTCTGGAAGAAATTCAGCTTATAGAAGCCGGTGAAGGTACGCGCGAGGATAGACTGGAAATCCGCCGGAAGGTTAGAGCGGTCATCGAGGATGCTGGAGAAATCGGGGCCAGAGCGGAGATCGTGTTCAGGCCTATAGTCCCCCGGCCTCACGAGCCCTCGGGTACCGTGTTAAAAGCAGCGTTTCGGACCAGAGAGTTGCCGGCTGATCAACCACTTCAGCAGTCAACTCGCAGGCGCCGCGTATCTGGCCACGCTTTCATGGTTGACGTGGAGCCAGGACGTCCACGGATACGACTTAAATTACCTGACGGTCGCGATGTGACCCTTGATGTTGACGAACAACTACTCGCTCAAATCTCTACTGCTCTCGACCGAGTCGTTGAGGTTGATATAGAGGAGGGTCTTGAAGGGACCTTCATTGCTAGCCGAGTAGCTCGTGGTCTATCAGTGCTTCCCACATCCGGCCCGGGAAGCGACAAGCCGTCCAAGTCCATAGATCAGCTTGTCAAAGAACAAAATCTGCCCGAAGAGCGCCCGGACTATCGCGCTCTTGCTTCAGCGATCTGGGAGACCGAGCAGGAAGTTGCGGAATTCCAAGAGCAGTTGGCGGCGATGCGTGTTCGAGGCTAAGCAAGCAAGTCCTGATGGCGGAAGAGTATCTTGTCGCTGACACAGGGGTCATATCATACCTCACCAAGGCGAGTGAACACTCCCGAGCATACAACGAGTTGATCGGCGAACGGCGCCTTGCAGTGTCGTTTCAGACACCTGCGGAACTTGCAGCTGCCAGATTTGGAGCTAGCCGACAGCAGCAAGTTGACGATCTGATTGCAGCTATTGTTGTGCTTCCGCACGGCGAGCCAACGAACGTCTGGTATGGTCGTGTGGTTCTGAGGCGCAAGGAATTGAAGCGCGGTGGCAGGGCGGGGTCGGACGCCAGCGATGCAGATGTCTGGATCATTAGCAGTGCTCTCGAGCACAGCATGGCGTTGCTCAGCCATGACACGCAACAGGTTCATCTAGGACGAGCGATCGGCCTCAAAGTTCTGACTAATCTCGACGGCTTGAAGGACGATAACCCATCAGGCTAATGGCGTGAACCTTGCCCCTCCCGGTACTCCGCCAGGGCGTGGTGGAGCGCGTCCGCCGCCAGCACCGATGCGTGGAGCTTGCTCGCCGGCAGCCCGCCCAGCGCCTCGACGACCGCCTCGCGCGTGATCGCCTCCGCTTCCGCCAACGATCTGTCCTGCACCAGCTCGCTGACCATGCTGCTGGCGGCGATCGATGCCGCGCAGCCGTCGGACTGCCAGCGGACATCGACGATGCGCCCGCCGTCGACGCGGAGCATGAGCAGCAGCGTATCGCCGCACACCGGGTTCGTCATGTAGCCGACAGCGTTCGCATCCTCCAGCGTGCCGCTGTTCCGCGGCCGCTCGAAGTGGTCGATGACGATGTCGGAGTAGCCTTCCATTCCGCGTCCTCTCGCTGCCCGTGTAGCTCGGGGCGGGGACCCCAATACTCTTCTCACTCCTAGGATAGCCTACAGCTCCAGCCCCAGCGCTCGCAGCGCGCCTTCCAACTGCGAGAGGCTGTTGGGGCTGAACGGATTGGCGGCGTACGTGATGATGCCGTCCTGCCCGACGACGAAGAGGGCACGTCGAGAGCGGCGCGGGTCGTCCTCGGCGATTGTGTCGTACGCGCCTGCTGCCTGCAGGTCAGCGTCCGAGGCGAGCGGGAACGGCAAGCCGCCCAGCCGATCGGCGAACTTCTGGTGCGACTCGATGCTATCAGCGCTGATAGCGAGGATATTCGCGCCGAGCTCACGCAGCGTCTCGTGGGCGTCCTTCAGCGACTCGATCTCTGTTGAGCAGGTGGGCGTAGCGTCCTCGAAATAGAAGGCGAGCAATACAGGACCGCCCTGTAAGAGGTCGCGCAAACGCAGCTCTCCCTCGGTGCTGGGCAGCGTGAAGTCGGGCGCCCGCTCGCCTTGCTCAGGCATCCGTGTCTTCCTGTCCGCCCACGGTGGATTCGCCTTCGGCGGAGAACCCCCAGAGCTCGGCCGCCGCGACGCCCTTGCGCTGGGCAAGGACGCGGATCCGGCCCAGCCCGGCCGGATCGATTAGCTCCTGAACGGCGCGGCGGCGGGCAAAGTACTCCTCCAGCGCGGACGGCGATTCCTTCGCGATCGCGTCCACGCCGGCCCCGATGCCGAGGTTTGAGAGGAAGCGGGCCTGGCTGGTGAAGCCTGCCGTTTCCAGCCCATGCGCCTCGCCCGCGCTGATCAGGCTGGTGAAATCGATGTGGGCCGTCATGTCCTGCTTGCCAAAGCGGATATAAGGATCGGTGCTGGGGTTGTGGCGATAGAAGCAGAGCAGCGTGCCGTCGCGGCGCCAGGGAGCGTACAGCTCTTTGGCCGGATAACCGTAATCGAACGTGAGGACGAAGCCGCGCCGGAGCGACTGCGCGACCGCGTTCGCCCAATCTACCGCCTGCAGGTTCACTTCGGCCGTGCAGCCCTCGCCCGGCAGCAGATTTAGCGTCTGGAAGTATTCTGCGAGGCGCTCCGTCGATAACGGGCCGGTCTGCTCCGCAAAGCCGGCTTCCGTGTGCGCCACGTACAGCTCCAGCAGTTCATCGCCCTGGCGGACGACGCGGTGCACGGGAAAGCTATCGATCAGCTCGTTGCTGAGCAGGCAGCCTTCGATAGTGTCCGGCAGCTCTTCCAGCCATTCGATCTTCGCCTCGGGCATTTCCGCCAGCCGCTCTTCCTGCCGGCGGCGCAGCGACGGGCTGACCTCGACGATGCGATAGCGAATCGCCTGCGCGAACTCCGGCGCGCGATTCCGGCACCAGCGCAGGATGTCGTGCGCCAGCAGGCCCGTGCCTGCGCCCTGCTCGACGAGATCGAAGCGCTGAGGGCGGCCCATCAGCTCCCAGAGCTGGCTGAGCTGCTTCGCCACCAGCGCGCCGAAGATCGGATTCACT
This sequence comes from Chloroflexota bacterium, assembly GCA_022565155.1. GTDB lineage: Bacteria > Chloroflexota > Dehalococcoidia > DSTF01 > RBG-16-68-14 > JADFKB01. Next base: position 3,769 of record JADFKB010000072.1, read on the forward strand.
TCCGGGCTGGTCAGGTAGTCGCCCTCGCGGCCCATCGGCTGGCGGCTGGCGTAGTAGCCGAGCTGCGGATGGTACAGGACGGTCTCCATGTAGTCGTGGAAGGTGATCGGCCCGTCGGCATCGATGCGGCGGCGGAGATGCTCGACGAGCGCCGCGTTCTCCGTCGCCGATTCGAACTCGTCCTGGGCGCTGCGGTCCATGGCGAGGTTCATCGTATCGTATTGAGGGAGGTCAAATGGGGATCATTGCTAGACTAAGCGCTTCGTTTTCGTGGCGCGTGTCGGACCTGTGTTTTCGGTCACCACCCTGATGTCAACGGTCTTTACTCCGGCTCAAGGTACCTCTGGATCGCCTGCCGAGTCTGGGAATCGATGCCCTCGAGCACAGCGGCCAAGCGGGAGACAATGTAGCTCATCCTGACCACCCGAACGTACTGAACGCCGTCGTGTACGTCCGTTGCCCGCACGAGGATGCCGACGAGCCGACCGTCTTCGTCGACGGCGGGACCGCCGCTCATGCCGGCGCGGCTCTCGCCTTGGATGATCATCTCGACTTCGGCGTCGTAGGGAATGTTGCCTTCCTCGTCGCCGAGATCGGCCAGGGTCGCAACGGCTTGCGTCGCCTCGTCGTGGCTCAGGACGCGGCCCACACTCGCGGTGAGCACCCCGGTTTCGTTCGGGTAGCCGAGCAGAAGCAGCAGGTCACCCCCGGCGGCGTCTGCCCAAGTGGGGACGGTCGTAGTTGTTGCCGCAGGGTCGTAGAGCGGCACCTCCGCCTTGACGATGGGCTCGACGAGGGGCTGCAACCCACTGACGTCCAACTTCTGGGAATCCGCCACCGCGACGTAGAAATCCTCACGCGGCAGCAAGTTCTGCATGAGGTTGTTGTTGCGTTCCGCCGCGATGGTTGGGTTGTAGAGCCCGAACCAGGGGCTCGCCAACGCGTCCGGGCCGGAGCCGTCCTGCCGAATGAGGAACAGGCGGGGCACGCCGGTCTGGTCCTCGGGATTCACGATCGACTCCACCACGGTGGTGTCCGCGGGCCCAAACCAACCCTGACCCAATGTGTGGACCGCGCCAACGACCAACGCGGTGCCGTGCTCGCTCCGTCTGCTCCAGATCGAGGCGCTACTTGTACTGCCCCGAACCGCTCGGCCAAGGGAACTGTCCACCCACTCCCGACACGATCCTCCGGCTCCGTCGAGGACCTCCTCGACCGCGAACAGCGCAGTGACGTCGTCGCATGCCACCGCAGTAGGTACAGTCGAGTCCGCACGACCGTCGCCACAGGCGAGAAAGATCGTTGCCGAGAGAAGAAGAAGCCCGACCATCACTCCGCCGAATTTTCGCATGACCATGCTCCTTTCCGGTGCCTAGAACCCGTCTGCATGCGCTTGATCCTACTTGTCCACGGTCAAGTGAGATCATCTTGCCCTTGCCGCATCGTATCTTATCGCCAGCTGATCGGTCCGTCGGCGTCGATGCGGCGGCGGAGATGCTCGACGAGCGCGGCGTTCTCCGTCGCCGATTCGAACTCGTCCTGGGCGCTGCTGTCCATGGCGAGGTTCATCGTATCGTATTGAGGGAGGACAAGTGGGATCACGTGGTGCCGGCGATCCTATTCGAAGGAACCGTGGGAAGGTGACACGAGCGGATGGCGCAGTTGCTTTGTTCACCTGATACAATCGGATCAACGTCTTGGCGTGGGACGGGCCCGCCGCCGCGCTCGCGCGCTCCTCAATCAGTTCGTCCAGAGACATCGTCTCGCATCCTTCACACTGAAATAGCCAACAACGCGCAATTATTTTCCCTGCCACACCGCTTGGAGTGGTTGGTAGCTGAGCAGGATGATGCCCTCCTGCTCAATGATGGCGCGGGCTTCGGTAGAGATAGCAAAGTCAAAATCGGCCTGGCGCACGGACCAGCCTTCCGGCTCGATGGTCTGTAATTCGGGTGTGCCGAGGCCGGGATGCAGCGCCCACTCGCTCAGCCCCGCCGGGAGGCCGCGCAGCAATTGGGCGAACTGCGCCGGTTTGGTCGCGGTGTCGAAGCCGTAGCTGTCCAGAAAGTCGTAGTCGTTGGTGGCCAGGCCCTGCCGCTGCACTTTGTCAATTAAAGGTCGCTCGCGGACGCGCAGGGCGAGGCCGTATTCCTTCGCCAGACCGAACATCACATCCAAGATCTCAGGCCAGCGGTGGATGCGGATGGAATGCCAGTCCAGGTGGGTCGGCATGAGGCCCGCCGCCAGAACCGTGTCGATCTGGGCGCGGAATTCCACTTCCAACTCGTCCAGCCGAGCACGAGCAAAAAACTCGGCCATGCGATCCCAGTTGTAGAAATTGCCCGTCTCGTCCACCAGCGAGGACACGTGGTCCCGGCAACTGATTGGCTTCCAACGATAGTGGAGGCTGTCGCCCACGGCGGTCAGGTGAACGCCGAACGGGATGTCGGGATGGGCGGCCAACCACTGCATCGCGTGGAGGGCCCAGGCACAGGGAACCATCAGGGTCGTGGACGTGACCACCCCTGCCGTGAGCGAGCGCGTTATCGCCGCGTTGGCGGCATGGCACATGCCAAAGTCGTCGGCGTTGATGATCAATAAGCGGGCGTCGTCGGGATAGCCGAGCAACCGGTTGGTATGACGCTGGGTGGGTTGGCTCATCGCTCCGTTCCTGATCATGTGGTTTATTTTGTTCGACAGCTATCGTGTGTTGAACCGGCTCGCGCAGGGCGGGCTTCGAGCGAGCGTACTACGCTCCGAGCACCCGCCCGCCGGCGACGCCGTTTTCGATCAGCGCGGCGATCTCATCGTCGGCCATGCCCACCTCTCGCAGCACCTCTTCGGTATGCTTGGCCAGCGGTGGCGAGGGGCCGCTCGCTTCCGTCGGCGTGCCGTCCATCCGGATCGGCGGCGCGTAGGTGGTGTACGGGCCTAAGATCTCGTGTTGCAGTTCGACGAGGTAGCCGTTCTCCGTCACCTGAGGATGGCGGATCGCCTCTTCTGGAAAGAGCACCGGCGCGCAGGGGATCTTCACCTCGGCGAGACGCTTGAGCCATTCGTCCGTCGTGCGCGTCTGCATCGCGGCCTCGGCCTCGACCGTAAGCTGGCCCATCTGCGCGTAGCCCTCCTCGCTGCCCAGGTCGAAGTCGGGGTCCTGGCGCGGATCGCTGACGCCGATCGCATCTCGAAATCGCTGCTGCAGCGACGGGCTGAGGCAGCCAATAGAAATGAACGAGTCCTTCGTCTTGTAGTAGCGATAGTAGATGTTGCCTCGCGTAGTGCGGCGGATGGTACGCTGGCGCAGCGGCTGCATCTCGTCGTAACTCGCGCCCCGCGCCCGCAGCTCCGCCAGGTCATCGATGAACTGCTCCTGCACCTCCGGGTCGACCGCGGGGAAGGAATGAGCGACGTTCACCTGCGCAAACATGCCCGTCGCCAGCAGCGACGTTTCGATCCGCTGCCCCTCCCCGCTCTCCTTGCGAGCGTAGAGGGCGGCGGAGACCGCGGTCGCGGAGAGGATGCCGGTGGCGAGATCGAGTACGGCGGGCTGGGTGTAGAGCGGCGTGCCGTTGCGCTCCTTGCCGATCAGCGCGGTCAGGCCGGAGAGGCCGCCGACGACGAGGTCGTAGCTGCCCTGGCCGGCCATCGGGCCCTTGTTCCCCAGCGGCACGTGCTCCAGGTAGATCATGCCCGGGTTGAGCGGCTGTAATTTGTCGTAGCCGATCTTGTACTCCGTCAGGTCTTCGCTCTTGAGCGAGACGAGGAGCACGTCCGCCCAGCGCACCAGCGCCTCGAGCGCGGGCCGGCTGCGCTCGTCGGCGATGTCGAGCCCGACCGACCGTTTGCCTCGGTTCAGCGTTGCGAACGACTTGCTCTCGCCGGGGACCACCGGCAGTATCATATAGCGGGTGGCGTCGCCCCACGGCGGCTCCAGCTTCACCACGTCGGCGCCCATGTCCGAAAGCAGCACGCCACAGAGCGGGATCGCCATCACCTGCGCGATCTCCAGCACCTTGATGTCGTGTAGTGCGCCCGGCATGAAACCTCCCGCTTGTGCCCTATACCAGTATCACATCTCGGCTGGCAGCGCAGCCTTGACGTCCCGCGCGCGCCTCGTCACAATCCATAGGCCATGGCCGTACAGAACGATTCGCCACCCAAGCACGACGACGAGCGTTCTCATCTGGAGCCACGCATCAAGCTCTGGGTGGAGAAGGACGGCTCTCTGGTGTTGAGCGACTATCGCGTGCGGCTCCTGCGCTGCGTGGCCGAAACCGGCTCCCTGGCGAAAGCCGCCCAGCGGATGGGGCTGTCGTACCGGCGTGCCTGGGGCAAGGTGCGCGAGATCGAGCGCAATCTCGGCCTGTCCCTGGTCGAGAGCGAGGTGGGCGGCGCGGGCGGCGGCGGCAGCCGGCTAACGAAAGACGGCGAACGGCTGGTTGCGATCTACCAGCGCTTCCGGCGTAAGATGGAGAGCGACCTCGGCCGCGAGTTCCGCGAGCTGTTCAAGGAATAGGGGTTTTTTTGTTGGTGATCGTTATGTTGCTGCCAGCATATCGCGCCGCCGTTGCGCCGAAACGGCCAATGATGGTTGCAGCGGGCATCCTCCTTTTGGCGCTCCTGCTCTTCAGCTTCGCCTGCGGCAGCGATAACGACCTGATCCTGGCGACGACGACGAGCACGGACGACAGCGGCCTGCTGGACGAGCTGCTGCCGCTCTTCGAGGAGGAGACCGGGTACCACGTGAAGCTGATCGCCGTCGGCACTGGCCGGGCGCTGGAGATGGGCCGCCGCGGTGACGCCGATGTGCTGCTGGTGCACGCGCCGGAGTCGGAAGAGGAGTTCGTGGCTAGCGGTTACGGAGTTAACCGCCAGCGGGTGATGCACAACGACTTTGTCATCCTCGGCCCGGAGAGCGACCCGGCCGGCCTGCGAAGCGCGAACGACGCGATCGCAGCGATGCAGACAATTGGCGAATCGGCGGCGAAGTTCATCAGCCGCGGCGACGACTCCGGTACCCACAAGCTCGAGCTGTCGCTCTGGCAGGCGCTGGACATCGATCCGAGCGGCCAGTCTTGGTATCGCGAAGCCGGCCAGGGCATGGGCGCGACGCTGCAGATCGCCAGCCAGCGTGAGGCGTACACGATCTCTGACCGGGCGACGTATCTGGCGCTGGAGGACGTGCTCGACCTCGAGGTCCTGCACGAAGGCGACCCGCGCCTGCTCAACATCTACCACGTCATGCAGGTCAACCCGCAGCGCCACGGCAGCGTCAACGCGGCGGGCGCGCAGGCGTTCGTCGAGTTCATGGTCTCGGACGTTGCCCAGGCGTTGATCGCGGACTTCGGTGCCGATCAGTTCGGCCAGCCGCTCTTCGTGCCGGACGCGGGCGAGCGGGAGTAGGGAGGCGGCGGCGTGGGGCTGATCTGGGACGGTGTGCGAGAGGCGTTTCGCATCCTCGGCTCCGGCGACCGCGAAGTCTGGGAGATCACATTGCGCTCGCTGCTCGTCTCCGGCTCGGCGACGGGCCTGGCGCTGGTCATCGGCATCGGCGTCGGGGCGGCGCTGGCGTTTAGGCGCTTCCCCGGGCGCAACCTGGCCGTGACGCTGGTGAACACCGGCATGGGCCTGCCGCCTGTCGTCGTCGGCCTGGTCGTAGCGATCATGCTCTGGCGCAGCGGTCCGCTGGGCAGCCTCAACCTGATCTACACACCGGCCGCCATGGTCATCGCGCAGACGGTGATCGCCGCGCCGCTGGTCACCGGCTTCACCGTCGCCGCGCTTGGCGCGCTGCCGCCGCGCCTGCGCCCGCAGCTCTACGCCCTGGGCGCCTCTCGATTGCAGATGCTCTGGCTGGTGCTGCAGGAGGCGCGCCTGCCGCTGCTGGCGGCGATCATGGCCGGCTTCGGCGCGGCCGTCTCGGAGGTCGGCGCCTCGCTGATGGTGGGCGGGAACCTCGGCGGCGAAACGCGCGTCCTGACGACAGCGGTCGTGCTTGCCGCCCGCCGCGGCGAGTTCGCGCCGGCGATCGCGCTCTCGATCATCCTGCTCACGCTCGTGTTTCTCGTCAACCTCGTGCTGACCGGCGTCCAGCTGCGGGAGCGGCAGTCATGACCGCGAAACTCTCGCTACGAGATGTTGTTGTGCGGCGAGGCGAGGCCGAGATTCTGCGCGTGCCGCAGTTCGACGTCGCGGCTGGCGAGGTGCTGGCGGTACTGGGCCCGAACGGCGCGGGCAAGAGCACGTTGCTGCAGGTGCTGGCGCTGCTGGAGCGGCCGGCCGAGGGCGACGTGCGGCTGGACGGCGAGCCGGTGCGCGGCCGCGAGCTATCGCTGCGCAGGCGGATGGCGGCCGTGTTCCAGGAGCCGCTGCTGCTCGACCGCACCGTTGAGGCGAACGTGGAGCTGGGGCTGTCGCTGCGCGGCGTCCCGCGGGGGGAGCGCGCCGCGCGGGTTCGGCGCTGGCTCGCCCGCTTCCAGATCGACGGCCTGGCGCGGCGATCGGGCCGCCATCTCTCCGGCGGCGAGGCGCAGCGCGTCTCGCTCGCCCGGGCATTTGTGCTGGAGCCGGAGGTGCTGCTGCTGGACGAGCCGTTCAGCGCCCTCGACCAGCCGACGCGGGAATCGTTGGGCAACGAACTGGCCGGCGTGTTGGCCGAAACCGGCGTCACCGCCGTCTTCGTCACGCACGACCGCGACGAAGCGGCGCGGCTGGCGCATCGCGTCGCCGTGCTGGCCGGCGGACAGATACGCCAGGTAGGGCCGACGGCGGAGGTGTTCACCAGACCCGCCGACGAGACGGTCGCGGCCTACGTGGGCGTGGGGACCGTGGAGCCGGCGAAGGTGCTGGAATCGGCCGGCGGCCTCGTCGTGCTACAGGTCGGTTCGTCGCGGGTGGAGGCGGTCGCGGAGGGCTTCACGGCGAACGAGGCGCTCCTCTGCCTGCGGCCGGAGGACATCGTGCTCGCGCCCGGCGATGCAGCGGTGCCCAGCAGCGCCCGAAACCATCTGCGGGGTGTCGTCCAGCAGGTGACAACGTTGGGCGCGGAGGTGCGCGTGCATGCCGACTGCGGCTTTCCGCTGGTGGCGAGCATCACCCGCCGCTCAATGGAAGAGCTGGGTCTGGAGATCGGCTCCCCTATCACCGCCTCCTTCAAGGCGACGGCGGTGCACTTGATCCCGCTAAACCGTTAGGCGGCCTCGTCCCAGGACTAGGCCACGCGGAGAACGCCACGTGGAGAAAGAAAACAGGAGGCCGAAGACCTCCCGTTCATGTACGTCGCCCTGGCCGGCGTTAAGCGGTCGTGCCGACGATGTTGACCAGCACCTTGCGCTCGCGGGCGCGGTCCAACTCCACCAGGAAGATGCACTGCCACTGGCCCAGCGCCAGGCGGCCGTCGATGATCGGCACTGTCTCGCTCGTGGCGAGGAAGAGGTGCTGGCAGTGGGCGTGGCCGTTCTTGCACTCGCCCTCTTCCATGTTGACCGTGCGGCGCGAGAAATCGTTGTGGTCGTACTCTGCCAGATGGGGAGCGGCCTGCTCCAACACGCGGCACATATCGCCGAGCAGCAGCGGTTCGTGTTCGTTGATCTTGATCGCGGCAGTGGTGTGCTTGGAGAAGATGGTGGCCTGGCCGAACCGGGCACCCGATTCCGCGACGATGCGCTGGACTGCATCCGTGATGTCGATGAACTCCGGCGCGGTGTTGGTCGTGGTAATCAGCGTTTCGCATTTGATGATGGTCTCACCGCCAACGGAGCTGGTGACACCATCTCTGCGGATCTTCAAATCGGTAAGGGTACGTTCCATAGCTATGTCCGACTCCTCTAGCTTCCTGCTGCCACGCCCCTACTGATGGCCAGCATTAGTGTATCAGGTTTCTCCCTTACAGAAAGAGCTTATCCGTGCGGGCTGCTGGGTGCAACTCTCGCTTATGTCACCTATTGACGGGTGCTTTGAACTGCTGCTAGCATGCGGCCATGCGTACATAAGCGCGACTAGGTAGGAGGCGCGGCTAGAGCGCCTGCCGGCCGCCGAAGCCGGTGTCCTGCTCGTGCCAGTGGCCTATGGTCTCCTCGCCCAGCCGCCAGCAGAGATAGATCGAGCGCCCCTCGCGCTCCGCCGGGAAGTCGATCAGGCCTAGCCCCTTCAGCTCGCAGCCCATGCGGCGCAACTCCGCCACCAGCTCCTCCAGCCGCTTGGCGAGCGATTCCGCCCGTCGGCGTTTCTCCTGCACTTTAGGGGACTGAAGGTGGCCGTTGCCGGCGGCCGACTTCGCCATCTCCGCCTGTAGCCTGTCGAACGCGGGCTTCTTCTCCTGCAGCTCGGTCATGATCTCACGCAGGCGTGGCAGGAGCGCGTTCGCTTCGTCGAGTGTGAAGATGCGAGGCATGGCCTGTTCGATTCTATGTGGCGCTAGTGTAACAGTAGCCGACCGGAAGCGCCGCATCTGCTACGATGCATCCTGTATGTCAGAGCCTGACGTCAACGAGATCATGGTGCGCGGCATCGTTGTCGGCTCGTTCGCCGAGAACTGCTGGGTGATCGGCTCGCGCCGGACGGGCGAGGGCATCTGCATCGACCCCGGCGACCAGGCGGACGACATTCTCGCCCTCGCCAAGGACATGGGGGTCAAGATCAAGCTGATCGCCAACTCCCACGCCCACATCGACCACATCCTCGGCGTCCGCGGCGTCCAGCAGGCGACCAACGCCAAGTTCCTGCTCCATCCGCATGACCTGGAGATCGCGCGCGGCTCGGCGCAGATGGCGGAGCGGATGCCCGGCCAGCCGGT
>JADFKB010000073.1 GCA_022565155.1 Chloroflexota bacterium
GGGGGCGATAGGCAGTACGTTTAGGATTGGTCAGCACACGGTTCAGACAAGAGCATGTTCAATGAGGAGGAAAACGTAATGCAACATATGCGAACTCGAATGCGAATGGGCGTCGGCCTGGTTGCCATGATGGCCGTGCTGGCGTTAGTCGTCGTCATGACGATGGCCGGCAGCAACGGCGGAAGTGATTCCGTGTCCGCCGTTGGCCCCACGCCGACCACGGGGCCCAATCCGGGAACGGACGGCTTTCTGAGCGGGATTTACGACCTTGAGGTTAATCCCGGTGCGAATGCCCTCTACCACTGCATCATCCGGACCGATCACGACGCCGGTACGAACAGGATCGGGTTGGCCGCGTCCTGCTTCGGGGACTTACCAGGCCTGGGTGACCCGGCGAACGTCCTCGATGGCGTGATTGTGCCTGGTGAAGGCCCGGACGGCATATCAGGCCCGCCGCCTCCGCCGCCGTACGCGACCGGAGCGGCGTACACTGGCGTTGGCGAGTACTTCCCTGGCGGAGACGCCCTTTGCTCGGGCGCCTCCTCCTGTATTGTCAGTTTCATATGCGTCCCGGATCTAGGGGCGGGCCTTCTAGGCCCGAACCTGCTTGCGAGATTTATTATCCCTGACCCAAGTCCATCGGCTGCCCAACTTGGTACCGCCGAACTGTTTCCAGGCGCCAGTGTCAAGCAGTGTGACAGCCTTGACCCCACCGGTTTGACGGCCCTCGGAGGCCTGTTGGACTTCGGGATGTTCACCCCTGGCAGCGCTTCTGAGACGTCCTGGCGAACGGCGGCCGGCAGCGCCACCGACTTCGACGGCGACGGCTGCAGCGACCTGGAAGAGCTCGACGTAAAGAGCCGGCCCGCGAACTGCGGCGACGACCCGTACAGCCCGCTGGACTCCAACATCGCGGACCTTAGCGGCTCCTACAGCCTTCTGACCAGGGTTGCACGCGCCGACGTGGCCGGTGGCGGCGCCTACTTTAGCTGCCTGGCCGACATTCAGCAGACGGGCGACGGCACGACGGACGGCGACATAACAGCCCGCCTCTTCTGCTACCAGGACAGCTTCTCGGTCATCAACAGCCTGGGCTACCCGGGCGTGACCGGCGACGGCTACTCGGGCGGCGGACCGCCGTACGCCGCAATTCCGGCAGTAGGCGACCCTGAGACCGACTGCTCGCGATTCGGCAACGCGGCGACCCTCGACGATGACGGCGATGGCATCCCCAACGACGGCTGCCCGTCGGAAGGCTTCGGCGACACGGACAGTTCGCAGACGGAGCTAACGGGCTTCCTCGACACCGCCGACAACACCCTGAAGCTGCGCGGCTGCTTCGAGGACGAGGACGCGTCTGGAACCCTGATAAACGTCTACATCGAGTCTGTGCAGAACCCCAACACCGGCATCGGCACTGTGGACATCTGGGCGCTGCAGGACCTCAGCGACTGCACCGGCAGCCACGCCTGGGGCTCCTACGGGGCCGACACGGGCGCAGAACTGCTGGAGGCGTTCGACGATGCGCTGCTTACCAGCGTACGCCAGCCTGGCGGCCAGAGCCGCGACACGGACCAGGACGGCTGCCCGAACGCATCCGAGCTGCGGGACGACCCGGCCATCGGTGGTCTGCGTGACCCGTACAACCCGTACGACTGGTACGACGTAAACCAGGACGGTGTCATCGACCTGTTTGGCGACATCCTCGGCGTGATCTCGCACTACTCCCTGGATGGAGCGGACCCGTACGACGCTATCTACGACCGCGGCGCGCCGATTACTGGTGGCGCGGGTAGCTGGAGCCGTAGAGCGCCAGACGGCGTCATCGACCTGTTCACCGACATCCTCGGTGTGATCTCGCAGTACAGCTTGACAGGCTGCATATAACGTAGCGGCGTTCAATCGAACGCCCGTACTGCGGAGAGATGAAACGCAACGGAGCGCCCCATAATTGGGGCGCTCCGTTTTCTCTCCAACCACCGGGCCGGCAGGGCCGGAACTAGCGGGCAGGCTTCAGCTACCGGCTACCAAACAGAAACCGCTGCGAGATTCCCGCCAGGGCCTAGACGCCGCCCAAGCCCAGCCCGGTCGCCACGCCGCGCATGGCGGCGATCACCTCGCCGATGTGGCCGTCCAGCTCGACTCCCAGCTCCCCGGCGCCCTGCGTGATATCTTCCCGATTGACGGCGCGGGCGAAGGCCTTATCCTTCAGCTTCTTGCGAACGGAGCGCGGCTCTACATCCATCACGCTCTTGCTCGGCCGCACCAGAGCGACGGCAGTCACGAAGCCCGCCAGCTCATCGACGGCGTAGAGCGTCTTCGCCATCAGCGTATCGCGCGGTACGCCGGTCTCGTTCGAGTGGCCTAGTATGGCGCGTACGATCTCCTCATGGTACCCGCGCTCCCGCAGGATCGGCGCGCCCGCGGCCGGGTGCGTGCCGGGCTGCGCCTCGTAGTCGAAATCGTGCAGCAGACCAACGATGCCCCACGTCTCCTCGTCTTCGCCGTGCTTCCGCGCGAAGTGGCGCATCACCGCCTCCACGGCCAGGCCGTGCTTCCGCAGTCCTTCGCCTTTCGTGTACTCGCAGAGCAATTCCCAAGCGGCGTCTCGGTCCATGACGGCTCCTTTCGGCGATTGCCCAGAGAGTTGAAACCCTCAGCTACTGGCTTCAAACGGGGATAGCCCAGCCTGAGGAGTGAGCGCGGTTCTGGGCGTTGCTGCCAAACTTGTAGGCGAGGGTCTTCAGACCCTCGCATCTGCTTTGTCTTGTCGGGGTCTAAAGACCCCGACCTACATTCCCCTGCGGCCGGACAGCCCCTGCCTGCCGGCAGGCAGGTGTCGAACGGCCGTATTATACCGGCGAGCCGGTGACGAAGAGGAGACCGCGGGCGAGCACCTCGCCGACGATGACCGCGCCGACGGCGATGTATAGCAGCCCGGTGGCCGACATCATCGCCTGCTCCAGGCTGGAGCGCCAGGCCATGTAGGAGAGCGCCAGAGGAAACAGCAGCCCCACGCCCACCCGCAGCCAGAAGGCGGGGTTGGAGCCAAGGCTGCCGGCCAGAACCGCCGAACTCTCCGGCGTCTCGCGAGCCGGGATAGCGGCGTTGACGATGAGCAGCAGCGCCTGCAGCGCCAGGACCGCCATCAGCAGCATCGTCAGCTCCTGCAGCGGCTGGCCCGGCAGCTTCGGCGATACTAGGTACCAGTGGCCCAGGATCATCGCCTCGCTCACCAGGCCCAACGCCAGCGCACCGACGAGCAGGCTCAGTAACACGCCCACGAAGCTCCACGCGGGCGGGCTCACCTGGTAGGCAAGAAGCCCGACAGCGGCGAAACCCGCCGTCGCCGCCAGCAGGCCGAAGGCCAGCGAGCGCTGCCGCTCCTCTCGCCACACGAACACGGTGTAAAGCAGCGTCAGTGCCAGAAAGACAGCGAAGCAGACCCGTAAAGCGCCCGACAGTCCATCTGCCAGCCGATACCCCGCCAGATCATCGCTGCTCACGCTGAAGGCGCTCAGGAGCGCCAGCGCCGCCGCGATGACGACGATGCCCAAGGAGAGCTTCACGAAGCTGGCCTTCACCATCCCGCGCGCGTCCGCGATTAGCACGGCGGCGAGGCTGCCGGCGCTGAACTCGGCCAGGATGAGCAAGACGGTGTGGGGCAGGGCGTCCAGGTTCATCTGCAACTCATCGTATGCGGTGCTGCGGGGCGGAGCAAACCGCGCCGCTAGCGCAGCGCCCGCGCCAGCGTGCCCAGCCGCCGCCAGTCCGCGCGCTGCCGTTCGTGCCGGCGCGTCAGCGTCGACTGGATACTGGGGTGGTAGAGCGGCACCAGCGTCCGGCCGTTCCACGCGATCGACTTGGCCACGTCGCGCGCCAGCACGGCCTCGTGCGGCTCGATCTTGCCCAGCGCATCGAGAGCGACGCCGCCCAGCGCAACGACGATCGGCGCGCGCACCAGCTCGATCTGGCCGGCCAGGTGCTCGTGGCAGGCGGCGACTTCGCGGGCGGCGGGCCGCCGGTTGCGGCCGTCTGCTGTTAACGGATTGCAGAGGATGGAGTTGGTGACGAAGACGCGCTCGCGGGCGATGCCGGCGTCATCGAGAAAGGCGTGGAAGCGCCGGCCGGTGACATCGGAGGTCATCGGGATGCCGGTGCGCGCCGCCCCCAGCCGCCCCGGCGCCTCGGCGACGAAGAGCAAGCCGGCGTCCAGCGGGCCGTTCGTTTCACCCAGGACGTGGACGTGGTTCATCGACGCGCAGACCGTGCAGCCGCGCACGCGGTCGCAGAGCGACCGGAACGCCGCGTCGCGCGCCCTAGCGGTGTGATCCTTCGCGATCGTACTCTCGATTCTCCAGCCGGCGATGCGCGCCGGGGCGTGGCAATGTACGCCGGGGCGTGGCAATATGCGCCGGGACGCTGATACGCTCCATGATACCCCGCGCCCGCTGCGGCCGGGGGCATCTGCTACAATGGCGCTGATCTTCGATGCCGCATGGATTCGCACCCGATGCCGACGAGCCGCGCTGGTTGTTGAAAGCGCTGCGCGAGGCCGCCCACGAGCTGGAATTGCAGCTCGGTGACGCGGACGTGCAGGACCAGCGCCGGCGGGTCGCGGACGACGCATGGTCGCTCGCCGAGATCGCCGCGCACGTGCGCGACCGCGAGCAGCACTTCCTCCGCTCGCTGGAGCTGATCTTCGCCTGGGACGCCGCCCGCATCCCCCACTTCGACGGCGACGCGCTCGCCATGGAGCGAGACGGCCAGCAGATCGACATGTACGAGGCGCTCGACCACTACACCTATCTGCGCCACGCCTCTATCAACCTGCTCTGGAGCGCGGACGCCGCCGCGTGGGAGAAGACCGGCATCCACCCGTATCTGGGGCCGGTGAGCGTCAGACGGCTAGCGCGAGAGCAGAACGAGCACGATCTGGAGCATCTCTGGCAGGCCCGGCAGCTTCGGGAAACGCTGGCGAGCTCCGCCCCCGCCACGCCCTAGCCCATGCCCGAGCCCTTCCTGCGCTGCGGCCGGTACTCCCTCCCCCTCGGCGGCAAGACCTACGTGATGGCGATCGTCAACATCACCGACGATTCGTTCGCCGGCGGCGGCTTCCTCGGCGATCACGATGAGGCGCTGCGCCACGCGCTCCGCTTCGCCGAGGAGGGTGCGGACATCATCGACGTCGGCGGTGAGTCGGCGCGCACGGAGACGCCTCTCGTCTCGGCAGAGGAGGAGATCGAGCGCGTCGTCCCGCTCATCGAGCGGCTGGCAGCAGAGATCGACATCCCGATCTCGGTCGATAGCTTCAAAGGCGAGGTGGCGGAGGCTGCCCTCCAGGCTGGGGCGTCGATCGTCAACGACATCGCCGGCTTCACGATGGGCGGCGGCACGGCGCGCGCGGCCGCCAAGCATGACGCTGGATTCGTAATCAACTACACGACGAACCCGCCCAAGGTGCGGCTGCCCGAACCGCCCGCCTACAACGATGTGGTCGGACAGCATCTCGACGTGCTCCGTGAGCGCATCGAGCGAGCCCGGCAGCTCGGAGTGAGCGAGGAGACGATCATCGTGGACCCCGGTATCGCCTTCGGCAAGTCCCACGATGAAGACCTGGAGGTGTTGCGCCACCTGGAGCAGTTTCGCTCGCTGGGCCGGCCACTGCTGCTGGCCCCATCACGCAAGCACGTTATCGGCGCGGTGCTGGCCGATGAGCACGGCACGGCCCTGCCTCCGGAAGAGCGGCTGGAGGGCACGGCGGCTGTCCTTGCGCTCGCCGTCGCCCACGGCGTCGACATCGTGAGGGTGCACGATGTGCGAGAGATGGCCCGAGTGACGCGCATGGCGGACGCGATCGTGCGCGGACGGCGGGGAGATTTCGCGGCGACAGAGGAGTCCTGGCCCTGGCCGGGACGAAGGTAGCGTTTAGGGGCTAAGCTGCGTCAGCTCCGCCAGGCGCTGCAAGATATCCTCCAGCAGATCGATCTGCGTGCCGTAACCGGCGAAGTCGCCTTGCTGCAAGAGCTGTTGCGCGCGTTCGAACGTATCGTTCGCCTCCTGGATCAGCGCATCGACATCGTCTGGCGCACCGGTCGGCGCAGGTGTCGGTGGTGGCTGTGTCGGCTCGCCTTCGGCCGGTGTCGAGATCGGGGTCGGGGAGGGTGCGGGCCCATCGCCGATGTCCGGCACGGTTGCCTGCGCGCGGCCCAGCACCACCGCCAGCGCCTCCTCCAGCGTCTCCTCCATCGCGATCTGGCTGCCGTTGACCACCACCACGCGCTTCAGCTCCGGCAACCGGCCTTCCGTCGCTTGGAGGTAGATGGGCTCGACGAAGAGGTTGCCCTCTCCGATCGGGATCATGAGCAGGTTGCCGCGGATCACCTGGGAGCCGGACGTGTTCCACAAGCTGAACTGCTGCGCGATCGCGGTGTTCTGGTCGATGCGGTTGTCGACCTGCAGCGGGCCGGAGATCACCTTGTCCGTTGGGAAGCGGAAGCTGAGCAGGTTGCCGTACTCCGGGTCGTCCGAGCGGGCGGCGAGCCAGGCGGTGGCGTTCGGTTTGCCCGCCGGCAGGAAGGGGAGGATCAGCACGAACTCTTCCCGATCCTCGCCGGGTAGCTTCATGATTACGTAGTAGGGTTCCATCGGCTGCGTCCGGTCGATGAAGATCTCTGTCGGAATATCCCAGATGTCCTCCTTGTTGAAGAACGTGTCCGGATCCGTGATGTGGTAGATGCGATAGACCTGCGCCTGCATCTGGAAGAGGTCCTGCGGATAGCGGATGTGTTCCTGCAGCGTCGCCGGCATCTCATCGAACGGGGTGAAGAGGTCCGGGTAGATCTTGCTGTATGCCCGGACGATGGGATCGGGTTCGTCTAGTTCCATCTGGTAGAACGTGACCTCCCCGTCGAAGGCGTTTACGACCACCTTCACGCTGTTGCGGATGTAGTTGATGCCCTCGGTGCGCGTGGAGTACGGGTAGCCATCGGTATGGGTGTAGGCGTCCTGCATCCAGAAGAGCTCTCCCTCGGCGACGACGAGGTAGGGGTCGGAATCGAGCGCCAGGAACGGCGCGATCGTCCCAATGCGTTCCTGGATATTGCGGCGGTAGAGGAGACGGCTCTCGTCGCTGATCGCGCCGCTGATCAGGATGTTCGTGTCGCCGAACTCCCAGGCGTAGACCACCCGCCTCAAGAACGAGCTGAGACCGACGCCGCCACCGCCATCGTAGCGGTTGCGCACCTGGACGCCGCTTCCCTGGTAGTCGAACTCGTCCTCGCTCGTGTTGACGATGACGTAGTCGTCCGGAGCCTCGCCGAAGTAGATGCGCGGCTGCACGATATCGAAGACGCCCGTTGGCGGCAGCCCCTCAATGAAGTAGTTGGGCAGGCCCTCCTCTCCTATTTCGTTCACGGGCACCATCGCCAAGCCGAATCCGTGCGTGAACTGCAACCGCTTGTTCACCCAGCTTCTCGCGTCCTCGGGCAGGCCATCCTGGTTCAGCTCCCGAGCGGCCAGCATCACCTGCCGTATCTCGCCGTCGATGACGTAGCGGTCGACATCGACATCGAGGAAGTCGTAGCGGGGCCGGAACGTCTGTCGCTGGTTCAGCGTGGTCAGCAGCGGGCGGTGGTCCCAGAGACGGATGTTGCCGACTGTTCCCGGGTTGGCGGCGATCTCTTCGGCGGTAACGAAGGCGCGCGCCGGCGTCAGCTCCTCCGGCAACACGTCGATGCGGTCGAGGCCGTAGGCGAATCGCGTTGCGTCGATGTTGCGCTGGATAAACTCGCGCTCCCTCACCAGTTCGTTCGGCTCGACTTGGAAGCGCTGGACGGTGGACGGATAGATCTGCCCTCCCCCGATCGCGACGACGACCCAGAGGATGACGGCGCCGACGGGCAGAAAGAGCATCCCCCGCCGGAAGGCGTTGATAGCAATAGCGACCGCGACCACGCCGGCCAGGGCCATCAGGATGTAGATCACGGGTAGCTGAGCATTGATGTCCGTGTAGCTGGCGCCGAAGGCCGCGCCCCGGTCTGAGTAGACGAGCGAGAACCGCCCCAGCCAGTAACGCCAGATAAAGAGGCCCAGCACCACGATCAGCAGTAGCGAGATATGCGGCCGCGCGAAACGGGCGGGCGTTTCGTTCCCGCCCAGCAGCACGCGAAACGCGTACAGCCCACTCACTGCGAGCGTCGTCAGCACGACCGCCCCCATCGACCAGCCGAGGATGAAGTTCAGCGCGGGAAGCTCAAAGACGTAGAAACCGATGTCCTTGTTGAACGCCGGGTCCTCTATCCCGAACGGCTCGCTGTTGATGTAGAGGAGGATGGTATCCCACTGGCTAGCGGCCTGGGCCCCGAAGATGACCGCGAGAAAGAGCGTGATCGTCACCGCCGCGATCAGAACGACGCGCCGGAGCGCGGCCGGGTCCACGTCTATTTCCGTCAGGGAGCTGACGTCATCCGTGCGCGAGAGCGACCGTAAGGCGACAACTAGGCTGGAGCCGAAGAATGCAAGGAAGATTCCCGCGCCGGCGAAGAAGAGCCAGATGCGCGTGACGATCCGCGTTCTAAAGACGGAGAGGTAGTCGACGCTGTCAAACCAGAGCCAGTCGGCGTAGATGCCTTTGGCGATGTTGGCGATGATGAAGAGGACGATGAGGAGCACCAGCACGGCGCCCCAGCGCAGGAGGCCGCCCGTGAGGCGGAAGCTGGGCCGCTGGCGAAACTGGAACGGCCCCGGGGGCGGTCCCAGGTCTTCACCATTACTGTCCGGCGGCTGGAATCGGAATGTCATAGGCAAGATGTCGGCAGGCGTCGTCATCCCCGACTACCAGGGATCGTACACCACCTGGAACGCTGCGCACAAATGAAGGCCACCTCTAAAGCGGTGGCCTTCATAGATTCGAACCGGTGCCGGCTACGGGCTCTCGATCGCCTCCTGGAAGGCCGGAACGAGCGCTTCGCCGTGGTTGTAGATGCTCGCAGCCTCCAGCGTCAGCAGGTATTTCTGGAGCTGAGCCGCTCGAAGCTCTTTCAGCGCCGCCTTCCCTTCTTCGATCGTGTCCCCCAGCGCCAGGATGAGCGCCTCACGCAGCGCCGTATCGCGCTGCAGATCCGCCGCCATCATCGCCTCGCCCCGCGCGACCCACGTGTTGACGCGGTTGCGGTTGACGGAAGCAGCGCGCAGGTAGTACTTGAGATGGTCGACGCCGTACGCCGAGTGGCGGCGCAGGTCGTTCGCTGTGTGCTCGAAGAGTTCGCGATCGGCCTGCGAGCGGGCGAGCTTGTCGCTCGCTTCGCAGATGCCGAGCAAGAACGAGGCGCGCAGGATGTTGGTGTAGAAGATGAACTCGGTGAACTTGAAGGCGCCGTAGACAGTGCGGTGCATGAATCCCGGCATCTGGACGCCCAGGCCGCCGCCGTTGGAGAGCGCCCGCTTGCGAAACGCCTCCACGTGACGGGCCTGGTCGAAGACCTGCGTCGAGAGGTAGAGCTTCACTTCATGGTAGCCGTAGGAGATCTTCCCCAGCCAGCCCATGAGCACCTGATTGGAGTTGTACTGTTGCTCAGAAATGCTGGTGTAGATCTGGTCCAGGGCCGCTTCGGTATGCTCCGCCAGCGGTTCTATAGACCCCCATGTGATCTCCGTCGCCGGCGCCCAGCGCTCGCGAATGGCCAGCTCGTAGAGATCGGCGGCGTTCTCGGCCCACACCTCGTGCTTATCGTAGATGGTGTAGGGAGCCAGCAGGCCGCGCTTGTCCTCGGGAGCGGGCCAGGCGCCGCGCGGGGTATCGTTCTGGTAGGGCCAGTGGTCGGGCGCCCAGCCATACGAACCGACATCCGCCTTCCGGAGCGTGAACCCCTCAGGCCCCAGGTCTTTTGGCAGCGGCGGGCGCTCCGTGGGCGCGTTCGCCCAGCGCATGTCCAGCGGCGGCCGTTTAAACTCTGGCGGCGTATCCGCCTGCTTGGCGGGGGCCTGCTCCTCGTCACTCGCCTGCGTCGTCGAATCGGGCATCGGTAACTCCTACATGATAGCGGTGACGGCGACTGAGTCGCCGTCACATGTTCTCTTCAGCTCTCTACAGCTAGTTCTTCTTCGGCTCCAGGAAGGCCCGGATGCGCGGGTGCATGCGCTCGCGCCTGTCGCTCAGGCCAACGACGTCCAGGCGGTGGACGTACTCGTTGAACTGGCGCTTGCGCACGGCCATCAGCTTCGTGTAGCCTTCGTCGAGTTGCTTCTCGCTCTTGCCGCCGCCCAACAGGATCGCCAGCGCTTCGGTTGTATCGCCGCCGCCGGTGAGGCCGGACTGGTTCGGCGTGGAGCCAACCTGGCCTTCCATGCGGTCGAGGTAGGTGTGGATCTCCTCACGGCGCTCCGGCTCGTTCTTCAGCAGGTGCTTCATGTGCATGATGCCGAAGGCGACGTGGCGGCTCTCATCCTGCGCTGCCAGACGGAAGATCTTCTTGTCCACTTCGCTGTGCGCGATCAGCTCTCCCATCCGAAACATCGACTGGACGAAGCCCTCGCCCACCAGGTGCAGGCTGGCCGTCATATCGAGGAAGCTCTGCGCGGCGAGGAGGCCGACGGCGCCCGGGCCTGCCTGCAGCAGGCCGATGCCGTTCGCCAGAGCGCGCTTCCTGAAGACGTCCAGGTGGCGCGCTTCGTCCATGATCTGCGTTGCGAGAAAGAGGCCGGTTTCAAAGTGCTCGGCGCTGATGTTCGGCGCAAACTTGGCCGGCAGGTCGCCGGCGATGAACTCTACCTGTGTGAGGAAGGTGCAGAGCTGCGACATCGCCAGCTCCAGGTCTTCGTCCAGCTCCGGCATCTCCTCCCACGGAATGTCCGTGGCGGAGCTCCACTGACGCTGGAGCGCCTCCTCGTACAGCATCATCGCGGACTCTGACCACGATTCCGACTTGATTATCCAGTGCGCCCCGATGTTCTGCGCATCCGGCCTGGGGGCGGAGCCGCGCATGCGGCCGCTCTGGTTGCGCGTCTCCTCCGGCGGATCGCCGTACGTGCCGACGGAGATGTCTTCTAACGTCAGCCCGCGTTTGCTGGGAACGACGCGCATGCCGCGCTCCGCCGCCGGATCATCGAGCCACGAAAAATCCATGTCCTCGGCACCCGGCTCCTTGCGGAGCATCTCCAGCGTGTCAGACTTCACCATCTACGGGCCTCCTCGCAGTTATTTCGTTGTCCGTTCGCACGATGCGCTCGCGCCTTATTCTAGCAAGCGCTCAATTACGCATTAACGCATTGATAATACCACATCTGTCAAAACCTTGCGCCGCGAACGGCTTCCTAGCCGACGCGCGTGCCAAGGCCTGGCCCGGCATCGGCAGCAAGCAGCATCCGGAGCGTGCCGGCCTTCCGGCCGTCCGCGATCAGCGTCGCGACGCCGGCGGCATCGGCGACCAGTGCGGCTTCCAGCTTCGGGATCATGCCGCCCTTCGCGACCTGGCCGTCGATCAGCTCGCGCGCTTCCGCCGCCGTCAGCGTGGCGCGGACAGCGCCGCTGGCGTCCATGACGCCCGGCACGTCCGTCAGGAAGACCAGCCGATCGGCTCGGAGCGCAGCCGCGATCTGCCCGGCGGCGGTATCGGCGTTGACGTTCAGTAGCTGCGGCTGCAGGCGTTCGCCGGCCACTTCCACTGCAATCGGCGCCAGCACCGCGATAGCGCCGCTTTCGACGACGGCGCGGATGCCGCCGCCGTCCACTGCGGTGACCTCGCCGACGAACCCTAGCTCCGGGTCGTAGCGGCGCGCCCGCAGCACAGCGGCATCAGCGCCGGAGAGCCCGACGGCGCGCGCACCTCTCGATAACAGCTCCGCCACCAGCCGCTTGTTCACCAAACCGGCGAGGACGGCGACGACGACGTCCAACGTCGCGGCGTCCGTTACGCGCAGGCCGCGTACGAATCGCGACTCGATGCCGTGGCGCTCCAGCCACTCGCTAATCGTCGCGCCGCCGCCGTGGACGAGGACGAAGCGGTGGCCGGCAGCGTGGAGGGCGGCGATATCGTCCAGCGACGTATCGTGGTTGCCCAGCGTGCTGCCGCCGATCTTGATGACGGTGATTGGCACGGCCATTACGTGGTGTATGCGCTGTTGATGCGGACGTACTCAGGCGTGAGGTCGCAGCCCCACGCCATCGCGGTCTCTTCGCCCTCGCCAAGGTCGATCTCGATCCGTACCTCCTCCTCAGCGAGCGCGTTTCGCAAGACAGCCTCATCGAATGGGACAGGTGCGCCCCGATAGGTCTCCACCCCCTGGATCGAGAGCGAGATGCGTGTCTCCTCCGCCTGAATGCCGCTGTAGCCGATTGCGTCCAGCACGCGGCCCCAGTTGGGATCGCTGCCAAACATGGCGGCCTTGAGCAGCATCGAGCCGGCGACGGACTTAGCCGCGCGACGGGCCGCTGCGAGCGTCGCCCCGCCCGTAACGCGCACCTCGATCAACTTCGTCGCGCCCTCGCCATCGCGGGCCAGCTTGCGAGTAAGTGTGACCGCGACCCGTTCGACAGCAGCGGCCAGCAACGGCAGCGC
>JADFKB010000074.1:0-11266 GCA_022565155.1 Chloroflexota bacterium
GGTGTTCTAATCTACCACCTCGTCACTAAAGGGAAGCACCCCTTGGAGGGACGCACGCCGCTGGAGCTGTATGCGCAGGTCGTCAACAATCCTCCGAAGCCGCCGACCCGTCACAATCGCCTGCTCTCCTCAGAATTCGAGAATCTGATCCTGACGCTTCTCGCCAAACAGCCCTACGAGCGCCCCGCTGTCCACGACGAACTCGCCCATGCCATCCGCAGCACTCCATTGACCGTGCCACAGATTACCCAAATCGTATCGCGTTCGGCTCCCAGTCGACGTAAGAAACGCTGCTTCTTCCGCCTCCTCCACAATGAGAAGAGCGATATGGAACGGTTCGTCAACGCGGGTGGGAAGGTCGATGGCATCGTCTATCAAGCCAGTTACCTGCCGCGCTATAAGAACTCCTTGAAGGTCATCCGGCGGGCAGCCTCATCGATGGCCGTCACAACCCAAACAGCGACTGAGCCGTTCTCCAGAGTGCAGCGATGGATCTGCCCCACCTCGCCGTGAGGACTGGGTATCACCTCTATCTCCTTCACGCCGAAATACTCCAACTGCTTTTCACGGCTGACCATGGCCTCCCAAACCAGTTCTGGCGGCGCATCTATGTCGATGGTAGCGGCTGCTAGCGCGTCGTCGGCGCTGAGGAAGAAGGAGTTGCGAGCTTCGACGGCCTGTCGCACCGGCTCCAGATCCAGATAGGTGTATTCCATGCGGCCAATTACGTCGTACTCATCAGTTCCGTCGGCCGCAGGTAGCTCTAACGCAGACACATCATCCGCGTAGGCCCGTGTTAGGAGCACATACTGAGCGAGGGGGACGGTGTTCTTGAGTAGACAATGGGCTGCCACTATATCCGCGCCGATGACTTCTTGGCGATCGCCGATCTCCTGCACCTCGAACTCGCCCGCATGGACGATGAACTTTAGGCCCAACTGGTTCACCCTGGAACAGGCGCCGCAGGGGCAGGCCGCCCGCGCTGAGATGTCGATGATCTCATCGCAGAACGTCTCGTATAGTTTCCGGGTCTCCCGCAGCAGGGCAGGTGGATCCTCGTAGCCGTCGCGATAGAAGAAGATGCAGTCTCCCTCGATGTTGGCTACCTTCCAGTGGTCGGAATTCGCCTTCAACATGGCGTTTAAGAGATGGCTGATAATCTCGTTTGAGTGCTCGATGGCCACGCTAGCAACGAAGCGTGTGTAGCCGCTGATATCGGCCAGGATGAAGGTGCCCTGCGCGCTCATAACATAACCGCCTCCCGCGCCGCCGCTAAGTAAGCTTCTGCCATCGTATGCCCTGGGTTTTGAGGAGTCAAGAGACCCGCTTGGTGTCATCGAGGCGGATCAAACGCCTCGATCCTGGCCTTGGCCGACCCGGCGCAAGGCCCGACGAGCGAATACGAAGGCGATTGGCTAACCGACGTCAGAAAGATCGGCGCGGAGAACTACTACCCGCCGCTAAGGATGTAGGCTAATCCGGCGCTTCAGACGCCACCTCGAACGGCTGGCTGCGCTCCATCCACTTGCGATGCAGCGCGGCGTAGTAGCCGTCCCGCGTCACCAGCTCCTCGTGCGTGCCGTCCTCGATGATCCGGCCATCGTCCACCACCAGCACCCGCTCCGCCTGCTCCGCCGTGCTCAGCCGGTGCGCGATCACCACGCTCGTCCTGCCCGCCAGCACCCGCCGGATCGCCGCCTCCACCAGCGACTCCGTGCCCGGGTCCAGGCTCGATGTCGCCTCGTCCAGAATCAGCACCGGCGGATCGGCGAGAAACGCCCGCGCGACCGAAACGAGCTGCTTCTCACCCGCCGAAAGCCGCGACCCGCGATAGCTCACCATCGTGTCGTAGCCTGACGGCAGCGATTCGATCAGGTCGTGGACGCCCAGCGCCTGGCAGGCCGCGATCAGCTCCTCCGTCGTCGCGTCCGGCCTGCCGAACAGAATGTTCTCGGCGATCGTCCCGCTGAAGAGGAAGCCCTCTTGCGGCACCATGATCACCGTCCGCCTCAGCTCCGCCGTCGCCACCCCCCGCAGATCGCGGCCGTCCAGCGACACGCTCCCCTCCGTCGGATCGTAGAAGCGCATCATCAGCTTCGCCATCGTCGACTTGCCCGCCCCCGTCGGCCCGACGAGCGCCACCCGCTGCCCCGGCTCGATCGTGACGCCGACGCTGTGCAGCACCACCGTCTCCGGCGTGTACGCGAACGACACGCCGTCGAACTTCAGCTCGCCCCGCACCGGCCGCGCCAGCGGCGGCGCCGCGCGTGGCTCCTTCAGCTCCGGTTCGATCGCCAGCAGCCCGAAGATCTTGTTCAGCGCCGCCGTCCCGCTCTGCAGCATGTCGTAGACCTGCGAGAGCTGCTGGATCGGCTGGAAGATAAAGTTCAGGTAGAAGATGAACGCCGCCACCGTCCCCACGCTCACCTCCGCCCCGAACACGCCGCGGCCGCCGAAGTAGAGGATCAGCCCCACGCCGACGCCCCCCAACCACTCGATGAATGGAATGTACATCGAGGAAATGCGCACGGTCCGTAAATTCGCCTCGTAGTTCAGCTCGTTCACCGCCCCGAACCGCTCCACGTTGTGCCCCTCGCGCGCGTACGCCTGCACCACGCGCATCCCCGCGAACGTCTCCTGCATGTGCACCAACACGTCCGAGATCCGATCGCGCACCGCCTCGTACGCCTGCGCGGAGTAGACGCGGAAGATCGCCGTCGCAACCACCAGCGGCGGCAGCACGATCAGGCTGATCAGCGCTAACTGCCAGCTCAGCACAAACAGGATCACCACCGTCCCCAGCAGCAGGAAGAGCGCCTGCACCACCATCAGGAAACCGTTGTTCAGCACATCCGTCAGCGCATTCATGTCCGCCGTCATCCGCGCCACCAGCTTGCCCGAGCTCTCACGGTCGAAGAACGACATCGAAAGCCGTTGGTAGTGCGTGAACAGCCGCATCCGCAGGTCTCGCAGGAACTGCTGCCCCACCCACGTCACGGTGTAGGTGCTCAACGCCTGGAAGACGTACCCCGCGAACGCAAGCGCCAGGAACAGGATCGACGCCACCACGATCGCGCTGCCGTCGCCCCCGATCAGCCCGTCGTCGATCGCCTGCTGGATCACGATCGGCCGAGCCAGGTTCGAGGCCGCGAACAGGCAGATCGCCAGCGACGCGACGGCGATCACCCGCCAGCGCGGCGAGAGCATCTTCCACATCCCCGAAAGGCTCGGTGCCGCCGCCTCTATCTCGCGCCTGGTGCGCGTCTCTTCGTTCATCGCGGCGTCACCGCTAACTGTCCCAGCACCTCGCGATACCGCTCGTTGCTCAGCATCAGCTCCGTATGGGTGCCCATGTCCAGCACCCGCCCTTCGTCCAGCAGCACCACCTGGTCCGCCAGCGCAATCGTCGCCAGCCGGTGCGAGATGATGATCGTCGTCCGCCCCTTCATCACCTGCCGCAGCGCCCCGCGGATCTCCTCCTCCATCCGCGCGTCAACGCTCGATGTCGCATCGTCCAGGATCAACACGCGCGGCTGCGTCAGCACCGCCCTCGCGATCGCGAGGCGCTGCCGCTGGCCGCCGGAGAGAGAGTAGCCCTGCTCCCCAACGACGGTGTCGTAGCCTTCCGGCAGCCGCTCGATGAACTCCGTTGCCTGCGCCAGCCGCGCCGCCTCCCTGATCTCTTCGTCCGAAGCATTCAGCCTGCCGTAGGCGATGTTGTTGCCGATCGTGTCGGAGAACAAGAACGTGTCCTCGAACACCAACCCGATGCTCCTGCGCAGCTCCTGCAGCTTCAGCTCGCGGATATCGACGCCGTCGATCTGGATCGAGCCGGCATCGACGTCGTAAAAGCGCGGCACGAGCTGCGCCACCGTCGATTTGCCGCAGCCCGTCGGCCCGACGAGCGCGACGGCAGTACCCGCCGGCACCCGCATCGAGAGGTCGCGCAGCACCGGCCGGTCCGGCTCGTAGGAGAACCAGACGTCCTCGAAGCGCACCTCTCCGTTGCCTTCCGGCAGCGAACGCGCGTGCGAGGCCTGCCGGATCGTCGGCTCCTCCCGCAGCACGTTCCACAGCCGCGCCGCCGATGTCACCGATCGCTGTGCGCTTGCCACCATCTCGCCCAGCCCCTGCACGGGCCAGACCAGCATGTTCAGGAGCTGGAAGAACGCGACGAACTCGCCGACGCTGATCTGTTCTTCAAGCACCAGCCAGCCGCCGTAGGCCAGGATCACCAGTTGCCCGAGCGCCGGCAGCAGGAAGAAGAGGGGCGTGTAGGCCGTCCGCAGCCGCGCCACCTCCATGTTGTCGTCGTAGATCTGGTCCGCCACCCTTCCCAGCCGCTCGATCTCGTGCTGCTCCCGCCCGAATGAGCGCACCAGCCGCGCCCCCGCGATGTTCTCCTCCACCACGCTCGTCAGGTCGCCCAGCCCCTGCTGCACGCGCGCCGTCGCCGGAAAGAGCTTGTTGTAGAAGCGAAACGTCAGCGCCGTCACCAGCGGATAGATTCCGATCGCCAGCACCGCCAGCGCGACGTGGACGCGCAGCAGCAGGAAGAACGCCCCCACCGCCATCATCAGGAAGGCTGTATTGATCGGAATCAGCACCACCAGAAGCTGGATCTCGTGCAGATCCGTGCTGCCCCGCGACATCAACTGCCCCGTCGCCGTCCGGTCGTAGTAGTCGAACGAGAGTCGGTTGACGCGATTATACAGCTCGCCGCGCAGGTCGGTCTCGACGCGATAGCTCGTGCTCATCGCGAAGTAGCGCCGGAACGCCGCCGCGCCGCCCTGCACCGCCGCCATCGCCGCCACCGCCAGCGCCAACGCCAGCAGCAGGTCGAGCTTCGGCCCGCCCGGCACGTCGATTGCGCGGTCGATCGCCTCGCCCGTCAGCACTGGGATCGCCAGCCGCGCGATCGTCCAGATCAGGGCGCAGAGCAACGCCAGACTCAGCGGCCGCGCCTGCCGCCGAATCTCACGCGCGATCAGGCCAGCGCCAGCGCGCAGATCTAGCTGTTCTTCTGTCATGGATATACGAATCTAGAGACGGGCGGCGATACATAAGTCTAGCGACCCTCACTCGCTAGCGCTAGGCGCTCCGTCGCCGCTAGCGTCCGCAGACAGATCTCTTGCCAGCCCTTCGCTCCCGCTGCTACACTCGCAGCGCTTCCCGTCCCGCACCGGAAAGGTGAACGTACATGGAGATCGGCATCCACGTCCCCCAGGTCGGCCCGCCCGCGAATACCGACAACATCGCATCGTTCGCAAAGACGGCGGACGCCGCCGGCTACGACGGCCTCTGGGTCTTCGACCACGTCGTTCTCCAGAAGGAGCAGCAGTCGAAGTATCCCTACTCCCCCGACGGCAAGCTCGGCTTTCCGCCCACGATGGACTTTCTCGAGCCGCTGACCCTCCTCACCTTCCTCGCCGGCATCACGGAGCGCGCCCGCCTCGGCACCTCCGTCCTCGTCCTGCCCATGCGCCAGCCCGTCCTCCACGCCAAGATCATGGCGACTATCGACTTTCTCTCCGGCGGCCGATTCGTCTTCGGCGCCGGCGTCGGCTGGTGGAAGCAGGAGTTCGAGGTGCTCTCCGTCCCCTTCGAGACGCGCGGCAAGCGCATGGACGAATGCCTCCAGCTCGTCAAGGCGCTCTGGACCGACGAATTCGTCAACTTCCAGGGCGAGTTCTATCAAGCCGTCGATTGGACCTGCAACCCCAAGCCTGTGCAAGAAGGCGGCATCCCCATCTGGCTCGGCGGCGGCAGCAAGGGCCAGCTTCGCCGCATCGGCAAGTACGCCGACGGCTGGCTCGCCACGCCTCTCTCCATGGCCACGCTCGACGACGACTTCGCCATCGCCAAAGAGGCCGCCGTCGCCGCCGGCCGCGATCCCGACGCCCTCACCATCTCGATCGAAGCCGCCGGCGTTCTTACGCCGGACGGCCTGGAGCAGACAGCGGAATCACTGTCGAAGCTGAAGGAGCGCGGCGTCTTTCACGCCATCCTCGGCGTCCATCCCCGCCACATGGCGAACGCCAACCAGCTGATCGAGGACTTTGCCGCCAAGCACATGCAGCAGCTCCAGGCATAGACGGCTCGTCGTAACACCCGACCTGCTACGATATACCCCATGTGCGGCATCGCAGGCATCGTCAGCGTAGACGGCTCGCCCATCCCGGACGGCGCCGTCGAGCGCATGATCGCTACGCTCCAGCACCGCGGCCCCGACGACAGCGGCGCCTGGCGCGACAACCACTGTTCGTTAGCCCACCAACGCCTCTCGATCATCGACCTCTCGCGCAACGGCCGCCAGCCACTGTCCAACGAAAGCGGCAGCGCCTGGATCACCTACAACGGCGAGGTCTACAACCATCAGGAGCTGCGCCGCGCGCTCGTCCGGCGCGGCCATACCTTCCGCTCTCAGACCGATACTGAAGCCGTCGTCCATCTCTACGACGAAGAAGGCCCGCAGCTCCTCCAGAAGCTCGATGGCATGTTCGCCTTCGCCATCTGGGACGCCGAGCGTCGTAGGCTCCTCCTGGCCCGTGATCGCCTCGGCATCAAGCCGCTCTACTACGCGCGCGCTGGCGGCTTGCTCCTCTTCGCTTCCGAGGTCAAAGCGATCTTGGCCAGCGGCATCGTCCGCACCTCCCCCAACCTCGATGCCATCGCCGCCTACCTGGGATATCGCCACCCCGTCTCGCCCGACACGATGTTCCAGGGCATACAGTCCCTGCCCGCGGGCCACTACCTCCTCGCCGAAGACGGCGACGTGAGCACGCGCCGCTACTGGGAACTGCCGTTGCCGGAGCCGGGCGAAGATCGCGGTGAACAGTATTATGTCGAGCAGACGCGAGCACTACTCGAACGGGCCGTCGAGAAGCGCCTCCTCTCCGACGTCCCCCTCGGCGCCTACCTCTCCGGCGGCCTCGATTCCAGCATCGTCGTCGCCCTCATGGCCAAGAAGCTCGGCCCCGGCGTTAAGACCTATTCTATTGGCTTCGGTGATAAGAGCGATGAAACCTCCTACGCCCGCCTCGTCGCCGAACGCTACTCCACCGACCACACCGAGCTGCGCCTCGACAACAGCCGCTACTTCCAGCTGCTGCCGGAGCTGATCCTCATGCGCGACGCCCCTCTCGCCGTCCCCAACGAGGTGCCGCTCTACGAGATGTCGCGCGTGCTCCGGCAGGAGATCACGGTCGTCCTCTCCGGCGAAGGTGCGGACGAGCTCTTCGCCGGCTACAGCGACTACTGCCGCATCCCGTTCGACCTGCACAAGGCGCGCGCCCTCCGCCACCTGCCTGCGCCCCTGCGCCGCCTCCTCTCCAACGGCATGGCGCAGCGCTACGGCGGCCGCCTCGTGTTCGACGGCGAACTCGACCACTTCCTCGCCGGCTACAACTGGTTCGGCCCGCAGGAACGCCTCGACCTACTGACCCCCGACGCCCGGCGCGCCGTGCGTTCCGGCGGCGACGAAACGTTCGCAGCCATCTTCCAACAGACAGAGGGCCTCTCCTACTACGACCGTGTCCTCCACGCACTGGAGCAGACCCACCTCCTAAATCTGCTCGCCCGCGTCGATTCCATGACGATGGCCTCCTCCGTCGAAGCCCGCGTCCCCTTCGTCGACCACACGCTCGTCGAGGCCGTGATGCGGATGCCCCTGCGCTACAAGCTGCGCTGGCGTTCTCCGCTGCACCAGGCGTTCGCGCTCCTCTCCCACGCCGGCGAGCTACGCGAGCGCTACGACACGACAAAGTACATCCTCCGCCGCGCCTTCGCCGGCACACTGCCGCCGGAGATCGTTAAGCGGCGGAAGGTTGGTTTCAAAGTCCCCATGCGCCGTTGGCTCGGCGACGGCTTCCTCCCTCATGCCCGCAACCTCCTGCTATCCGAAGAGGCGCGGGCGCGCGGCGTCTTCGACCCCGCAGCGCTCGAACGCTGGCTCGCCCGCGGCCCCGCCAACGGCGGCGAATTCGACGTCAAGCTCTGGATGCTGCTCAACCTGGAGCTATGGTTCCGACTCTACTTCCCGGACGGCCAGACCCTAAGCGTCACTGAAGCCGAACCGGCGACGCTCGCGGCGACGGCCAGCTAACGCCATGAACCGGCCGCTCCACCCGCTCGAAAAGCCCAGCGACGGCCCAGTCTCGCTACTGTTGAACCGGCCGATCTCGCGACGCATCTCAGCGCCGCTCGCCCAGCTCGGCGTCTCACCTTCAGCAGCCACGCTCCTCATGCTCGTGATCGGCGCGGGCGCCGCTTCAGCGTTCGCGTTACAGATCTGGTGGCTGGGCGGCCTGCTGCTCCAGCTCTCGTCCGTCCTCGGTGGCGTCGATGGCGAGATCGCCCGCCACACGCAGACCGAGAGCCTTTACGGCGACTTCCTCGACACGGTCAGCGACCGCCTCATCGAGTACGGCTCTCTCCTCGCCATCGCCTACGGCCTCGCCGATGCCTGGGACAACTGGGCCTGGGCCGCCGCGCTGCTCGCCGTCGGCGGCACGTTCCTGCTCGCCGCGTCGTCCGAAAAGTACCGCTCTACGATGCAGTCGAACTACCCCAAACGCCAGCTCGAGCCTATCTTCGCCTACCTCACCTCCGGCCGCGACGCCCGCATCTTCTACCTCATGCTGGCCGGCATCGCCGCTACCTGGCAGGTCGACGTCATGTTCTGGACGCTCATCGCGCTCTCCTCCCTGCTCCATGCCAACTTCCTCTGGCGCGTGATCTTGCTGCGCAACCGCATGGACGGAACCTGAACCAGTACAGAAACTTCCCCTTACGCCATAGTTGGCGTACTATGGTAAATAAGAGATAGTCCACGTCCTCGGTTCTCTGCTCTCGACATTGAGACTCGGCACAGGCGACCTGGGCACCAGAATAGGAAAGGGGTCGTCTCGTGACCTACACAGACAAGACACTCACCTGCGGAGACTGCAGCGAGTCATTCACCTTCTCGGCGGATGACCAGGAGTTTTTCTCCCTCAAGGGCTATACCGAGCCCAAGCGCTGCCCCGCCTGCCGCCAGGCGCGCAAGGCGGAACGCGGCGGCGGCTACGGCCCGCGCGAGATGCACACCGTCGTCTGCAGCAACTGCGGCAAGGACGCGGAAGTGCCGTTCCTGCCCCGCGGCGACAGGCCGGTCTACTGCTCCGACTGCTTCGCCCAGCAGCGCGGCGCCCGCACCTACTAGAACGGCGCTAGCCCAACCCGCGACATTGCAGCAGCCCGCCCGGCCGCAACCGGTTGGCTTGTGCTCGGCCAGGTCAGGCCCGGCCAATCGTCGCGTACCGAGTCCATGGCGCTCGTCAAGGTAGCCCATTCGAACGGCTTCAACGCCTCGATCATCTGCTCCGCAGCGGCGGCGCCGTATCGTTGCTCGAATCCGGTCTTGAGTTCCTCATACGCGGCTTGCACGACACCGGCGTTTCTACGCAGCTTGTTCATCTGGTTCATCGCGTTCAACGTGAGTTGCAACGCTGCATCGAATTGGGCGTCGTCGAAGGAATTCTGCTCGTTAGTGAAGGCGCTCCGCATGTCCTTCATCGACTTGTTGATCGCCGCGGTCCGCTCAGCGACGCTTCGGAGATACATCGCCTCCTCAACTTGGAAGAACGCCTTCAGACTCAGATCGACTTGCGCACCGGCCGCCTTCACGAGCGCGCGCTCCATCGAAACAATGTCCTTCATCGCCTGCCTGTAGTAGGGGTCTCTCAGTCGCGCAAAGATGGGCGGGGTGCCGTTCAAGTGCCACTCATACAGCATGTGCCTGAAGATCTCGGACCGCTTCCGCATATAATGGAGCGTGACGTTGGTACCCACACGATAGTCAGAGATGTCGACTTCTGCAGCACGAGGGGGAGCGACGTTCGCGGTCCTTTCGTCGCGTGTTGACCCTCGTGGCAGCCTGCCCTGCGCGCTTTCTTGGGGGGGGCGAACTGATTCGGGTGCGGACGGCGTCGCGCTGGGGCGACCTCCGAGGCCGGCGGCCGACGAAACCACGGTCGGACAGCCACCCACAGAGATGTCCAAGATGGGCGGCGGAGGACAGCCGAAGATCAGGCAGATTGGCAGGATAGCGAAGAATCCGGTGGATGAAATCAGACGCGAACGTCTCATGTTCAGGGCCTCCGTTGAGCGGCGCCGCTTCCGAGCGTCGCAGTGTCCATGCCAGTCCTCAATAAGATCTGCACGTTTGTGCATCGAAGTGATCGTGTCCATCATATCGAGAGCGTAGTTCTGCTGCAATCATTCCGAGGGATAGGTTCGCCCGTCAGCCGAGATTTTAGCCCTCGATCGTCTCGCAGGCGTCTTTGACGAACCAGGGGTCCTTGTGGATGCAGCTCTCGCGAGCTCCAAGGCAGATATGGCCCATCAGAATCCTTGTACTGAGCTTGGGGGGCATTGCGGCCGGCCACCGTCTTGGCATTGTCGGGAGCAGAAAATGTTCAGAATGCGGAGAATCGGCGACGGCCAACGCCAAAATATTCGGACACCGCGGAGTTTCGGCTCGCGCCCATCGTTACCCACGAACAAGGCTCGCGGCCTCAGCGGATAAGCCAATCGCGTACTGTCCAAAAACTCGATCGTGCCAGAAGGCGGGCTGCGAACGCCCGAACTGGAAGGCGGAGCCCGTTTCTGCGGAGCACGCAACACTCAGTGCGCGCTCAACTCCCACGAGACTGCAGGTGAATTCCCGCCCTATGCGAGCTACGCCGCCTCGCGATGGTAGTATCGAAGCAGCCCACCGAGGCGATGTCGGCATGCGATCGACCCTTCGGTGCTACCCACTTCCTCACCCGGATCGATCAGGCGATTACCGAGACCCTGATGATTTCGCTCGTGATGATAGTGCGCCAGGAACTCGTTGATCGCATTGCGTAACGACTTCTCCCCGAAGAAGATCATGCGGTTCAGGCAGCCCTCCTTCACGGTGCGCACAAACCGCTCAGCGTAAGCGTTCAGATTCGGCGAACGCGGTGGCAGCCGCACCGGTTTGACGCCTTCCTGCTTTAGGAAGTCGCGGAACTCCGCGGTGAAGATCCCGTCGCGATCCATAATCAAGTAGCGAATGCCCAGCAAGAACCCGTCCATGGGATCGGTGATGTTTCGGGCAATCTGTTTGATCCAACCAGCATGAGGCTGCGGCGTGATGCCCGCCACGTGTACGCGCCGCGTCGACAGCTTGATGAAGAAGAGCACGTAATACCGGGTCAGGCCAAAACGCGACCACACCTCTACCGTAAACAGGTCGGTG
>JADFKB010000074.1:11276-12494 GCA_022565155.1 Chloroflexota bacterium
GAGTCCCAATGTGCCTTGAGAAAGGTCGACCACGGCATACGCTTGCTACGCTCCGGGGCGGGTTCGATGCCGTGCTCTTTCAGGATGTTCGAAACGGTCCCCCGGGCGACTTCATGGCCCAAATTGGCGAGCGCTCCCATGATCGTCGTGAGGCCCCACCCCGGATTCTCTCTTGCCATACGCACCGTCAGTTCCCTGATCTTCGCCGCGACGCGCGGGCGACCCGGCCCTCGTCTGCCACTATAGTCCCACTTCTGAGCGATCAGCTTCCTATGCCACGCCAGGATCGTGTCGGGCGTCACGATCGATGCCACCTGCCGGAGCGCCTTTCGCCCAAGGGCCTTCCCCTTGACCGCCAAGCGCCTCCGTTCATCGTCAGTGAAGCGGATCCGTTTACCCTTGAGCTTGTTCCGCAGGATGCGATTCTCTTCCTGGATGTAGGCGAGTACGTCCTGCTGCTGCCGGTTGATCCAGCCAGCCACGGCTACGACGAGAAGTTGCCAGGGTTGAAAGATCTGCATGGACGACGATTATACGTCAGATAGAGCCGCTTCTCGAATCATCATACTGGGCATAGGCTTACGCGTCGTTCGAATATTTGGACACTACGCGATCAGATATATGAGATGACCAACCGACGCTTCGCCGTGGTCAAGATGCTGCTGCGAACCAAGCCGTGGGATTTGTTCTGGATGGTGGAAATGGGCCACGATCGCATCCACCACGGCTTCTGGCAGTACATGGATCCGACACACCACCGCCACGTGCCAGGCAACGAATTCGAGAACGCCATTCGGGATTACTACATCCACACGGACAAGCTCATCGGCGAGGTGCTGGATCTGCTAGATTTGGACACGACGGCCGTGTTGATGGTCAGCGACCACGGGGCCAAGTGCATGACCGGCGGTTTCTGTTTCAATCAGTGGCTGATGCGGGAGGGCTATTTGGTCTTGAAGCAGCCGGTCAGCGAGTTCACCAAGTTCAGTTTGGACAGCGTGGACTGGCCCAAGACCCGAGTGTGGGGAGAGGGCGGCTATTACGGCCGCTGTTTCATCAATGTCAAAGGCCGCGAGCCGCAAGGTGTGATCGATCCGACTGAGTACGAGCGTTTCCGCGACGAACTCGTGGAGAAGCTACAGGCGCTGGTTGATCACGAAGGCGAACACATGGGTACGATGGCGTACAAGCCCCAGGACATCTACCAAACGGTCAACC
>JADFKB010000075.1 GCA_022565155.1 Chloroflexota bacterium
CCCCTCCGCCACCTAGACTATTGGCTGCTACCCTTCATCAGCAGCGTCTCAGGGCACCGACTGACGGAGGGCCAGGCCTCATCAAGCGAATGGGTGTGCTTCGGACTAACCCAGCGTAGTCTAGCTTGCCCGCTGCCGCCTCGCCCACCAGGTCGCGCCGGCCAGAACGAAGAGGCACGCCGTAACGGCCGACGCGATGGCAGCCAGTACGCCTGCGCCGTGGCCGGACGATTCCATGGATTCCAGCGGCAGGGACCTAAGCTCCGCGCCCGTCGAACTGCCGCCCACGGAAGCTGGCTTGCTAGCCGGGTTCGCGACGAAGAAGTCCCACATCAGGTCGTTGGCGCTAATCTCCTGAGTCGTGAGACCCACGATCGCTTCCAGTCCAGGTGAAATGAAGAACCCAGAACCCGGCCACGTGTGGCCACCGCCCTGCTCCCCTAGCGTACCCGGCTCGGCGTCAAAGACGACGTACAGCTCTACTGTCGCGTCGTCGTCGCACCCTGCATACCGAACGAGCCGTACGCCGACTGTCCCAGGCAGAGGATTCTGCTCGGTGGGCGCAGCGCAGCCGTTGTGCGTTGCCCAAGCCGGGATGACCGTGCCCTCAATCGGTCCGAACGAAACCAGCGGGTCAGCCGTCCCGTGGAAGGCGATCACCGGCACCGGCACGGACGAACAATCATCGAAGAAACGTGCGCCGGCAACCGGCGCGATGGCCGCGATCCGGTTTGGAATACTGCAGGCGAGCTGGGAGGACATGAATGCCCCGTTCGATAGCCCCGTCGAGTAGACACGTGCGGCGTCGACGCAGAGCTGCGATTCCAGCTCCGTCAGAAGTTCGCTCAGGAACGCAACATCGTCGGGCTCTGGAGCGGGTAGCAGGCCCGCGTTCCAATGGAGAGCCACCCCGCCCGTGACCGGCGTGCCCTTCGGGGTCACAACGATGAACTCCTCCTCCTCGCCCTTCACGGGCAGCTCGCTCCAGGCGTCCTGCAACGGTGGGTTCGAGGCGAAGGCGTGGAGGTTGAAGATCAACGGCACCGCAGCAGAACCGTCATACGACGTCGGGATGTGCAGCACGTACTCTCGCGTCAGACTGCCTGACTCGATCGTGTCGTCGAACGCCCCAGAGGCATGCGGTCGCGCGGGATCGCAGGGGCCCGTATTCGACGCCGACACCGGACTCGGCGCCAGCCAGAACAGTGCGACGGTCGCAACGCCTATGACCGCAATGGTCAGCAGCGTCAAAGCCCTCGAACGAGGCGTCGCCGTGGTGTCATCAGTCACTGAACGGCCTCCTACTTGAGACGTAGCGTCTCAGCCGGGGTTAGTTACTAACGGGGTGTCGTTTGTGGAGGATTGCTCCCACCACCAGTCGCCCCCCAGTATAAACGGGCTAAGAGAATTGTCAAGGCGATTGACCTTTCTGGCAGCACGCTGCTTGAATAGCAGGCGAGGGGATGGAACTGATTCCTAACGCGGGGCGCAAACTCGCAGGTCGGAGGCCGCGATGACGAGCGATGAGCAGACAGACCCCGAAATAGCGAAGCGCCTGGAAGACGGCGAGACGGCGCTCTACACCGGCCGCGCCCACACCGGCTCGATCATCCGCAGTTCGCTCGGCATACTGATGCCGCTGCTGCGCTGGTGGCTGGACAAGAAAGACCCGCTGCAAGCGTGGCGTCTTGTCGTCACCGGCCAGCGCATCCTCCTCTTCGACGGCGCGAAAGAGCGCTCGTTCCGATTCGAGCAGCTGAGCGGACTCGAACTCTCCGGCAGGATGAATCGAACGCTGGTCGCCAGGACCGCGGACGGGGACGAGACGAAGATCGGCCTGCCGACGGCTCGCAACAGCTACCCGGAGCTGGAGCAGGCGCTGCGCCAGGCCGCCCCGCAGTTCATCCACGGATAGCTGCTTCCCCGCATCCTTCTTGCCCGTGGCCGGAGGCCACCGCTACCCTTTAGTGACACGATGCCTCCCCCGCCAGCCGACGACGAGCGCCCACCACCATCTCGAATCGAGAACGGCCCGCCGCGCCTGAAAGCGCCACCGGCGATGGAACCGCCACCGGCGCTGGAGGCCCCGCCTGCGGCGGGCAGGCTTCGCTTGCGGCGTTGGTGGTACGCGGCGCCGATTGCGCTGTTCGTCTACCTGTTCCTCGTCCTCGCCACGCTGCTGCAGCCGATCTCCGTCGCCGGGCTCTCGCTCGCCGTGCCGATTCCGGGCGTTTCGTCTGCGACTATCTTCGGGCTGCCGAACCGGCCGTTCACGGTGCTGATCGTCGGCCTGGACGTGCGGCCGCAGCAGGCAGGCCCTTCGCGCACCGACACGATCCTGCTCCTGCGCGTCGATGCCGGCGGCAACAGGGCGGGCATCGTCAGCGTTCCGCGCGACGCGCTCATGCGCGTGCCGGTGCCGGGTGGCGGCTCGATCGCTGACCGGGTGAACACGGCCTACGTCTACAACTGGTCGGCGGACGACGCGGGCCAGGCGCCCGCCGCCCTGGCGGCGACGATAGAAGCGAACCTGGGCATCCAGATCGACTACTACGCAGTCTTCGACCAGCGCGGCGCCGCCGACATCATCGACGCCGCCGGCGGCGTCACCGTCCAGGTGCGAGTGGCGTTCGGGCAGGCGAACTACTCCGACGACGATGTGAACGTGATCCCGCAGTTCTTCGAAGAGGGCAAACAGCATCTGGACGGCTACGAGGCAGTCGCCTACGGCCGGATCCGGGAAGGCTCCACCGATTTCGACCGCATTCGCCGGCAGCAGCAGGTGGCGGAGGGGCTGGTGGGCCAGCTCTCGTCACCGGCAAGCATCACGAAGCTGCCGGGCATCTGGAGAGCGTACGAACGCGCCGTCGATAGCGACCTGGGCCTGCGCCAGAGCGCCGGTCTGTTCGTACTGCTGAAGCGCATCGGCAGTGGGCGAATCGTGACGAGATCGCTGGGCGACGCCGCGGTTTCGTGTAGAACCTGCACGGCTGCGATCCTGCAGCTCCTGCCGGGCGAAACCGCGCGCATCATCGGTGAGGCGTTTGACGACCCGGCGGCAGGCGAGACGGCCGCAGCGCGGCTGATAGCAGCCGGCGTGACGCCGTAGGCGCCGCTAAGAGCGGTGGCCTAGAAGTAATCCTTTAGCATGCTGTACGCCCACCAGCCCACCGCCACGACGAGCACGAGGTACAGCACTTCACCCATCGATACATCCACGTAAGCGCATCCATCCTTGGCGGGGAACCTGGCTTGTGGTCACACTAACGCCGCCACCACGAAGATATATCGCCGAAGCTGAAGGAATCTGGAAGGAGTTTGCGTCAGAGGGGAAGGTTACCGTGCTTCTTGGGCGGCAGGTGGTCGTTCTTCGTGCGCAGCATCGCGAGCGCATTCGCTACCCGCACGCGCGTATCGCGAGGGTCGATCACGTCGTCGATGTAGCCGCGGGAGGCGGCGATGTAGGGGTTGGAGAGGCGCTCCTTGTAGTCCGCGACGAGCTGCGCGCGCGTCTCCTCCACATCGCTCGCCGCCGCCAACTCCGAGCGGTAGATGATGTTGACGGCGGGTTCCGGGCCCATCACCGCGATCATGGCGGTCGGCCAGGCGAGATTGAGGTCGGCGCGCAGATGCTTGGAGCCCATCGCGTCGTAGGCGCCGCCGTACGCCTTACGGATGATGATCGTTATCTTTGGCACCGTCGCCTCCGCATACGCGTAGACGAGCTTGGCGCCGTGACTGATGATGCCGCCGTACTCCTGCGAAGTGCCGGGCAGGAAGCCGCCGGTATCGACGAAGGTGAGAACGGGAATGTTGAAGGCATCGCAGAAGCGGACGAAGCGCGCAGCTTTGCGCGACGAGTCGATGTCGATCACGCCGGCGAGATAGAGCGGCTGGTTGCCGACGATGCCGATCGTCTGTCCGGCGATACGAGCGAAGCCGACGATCATGTTCTGGGCGAAGTGCGCATGCACTTCCATGAAGTCGCCGCCGTCCACGACGCGATAGATCACCTCGCGCATATCGTACGGGCGGCCCTCGTCCTCGGGGACGATGCGCAGCAACTCTTCGTCGCGGCGTTCGGGGTCGTCTCCCGTCTCGACGTAGGGCGGGTCTTCCATGTTGTTGAGCGGCAAGAACGAGAACAGGCGGCGCACCTCCTGCAGACAGTTCTCCTCGCCTTCGATCGCGAAGTGGCAGACGCCGCTGCGTGAGGCGTGGGCCATGGCGCCGCCCAACTCTTCGTGTGTGACATCTTCACCAGTCACCGCCTTAATCACGTCGGGGCCGGTGAGGTACATCTGCGACGTGCCTTGCGTCATGAAGATGAAATCGGTGAGCGCCGGCGAGTAGACCGCGCCGCCCGCGGCAGGCCCCATCACTACCGATATCTGCGGCACGACGCCGGAGGCCAGCACGTTGCGAGTGAAGATTTCGCCGTAGCTGGCGAGCGCATCGACGCCTTCCTGGATGCGCGCCCCGCCACCGTCATTTAAGCCAATAACGGGCGCGCCGTTCCGCAGGGCCAGGTCCATAATCTTGATGATCTTGTCTCCCATCGGGGTCGAGAGCGAGCCGCCAACAACGGTGAAGTCCTGCGAGAAGACGTAGACGGGGCGGCCATCGATCCGGCCCCAGCCGGTGACGACCGACTCGCTCTGCACCTTGTCCTCGGCGTACTCGCTGCCGGAGAGCAGAACCAGCTGGTCGAACTCTTCGAAGCTGCCCTCGTCCAGCAGTAGGCGGATGCGCTCACGGGCGGTGAGCTTGCCCTTCCCGTGCTGGACGTCGATGCGCCGCTGGCCGCCGCCCAGCTTAATTTGCTCGCGTAGCTGCTCGAGATGGTTTAGCCGTTCTTCGTTCGACATGGATTCGTCTCAGCGATGGATGCTAGCACGGGCCCTACCTGCGAGCAAGAAGGCGCCTGTGTCCGGAGAAGTGTGGAGTTAGGTCAAGCAGGCCTACCTCCGCGTCAGGCTGAAGCCTGACCCGCGAGGTGACGGGAGCTTACCTCCGCGCCTCGTGCCACCGCACGTAGCAGCCGAGCGCCCAGGCCGCGCGGCTATTTCAGTGCCGGACAGGCTGCGCCTGGTAACTCGCGCGCGGCTCTTGTGCCGGGCAGGTAGAGCCCTGTCCCTACGACGCCTATACGCAGATGCCGAATGCCGTCAGGCTGAAGCCTGACCCGCGAGGGCCGCCTTTGCAGCGCCTAAGCGCGCCCCTCGTGCCACCGCACGTAGCAGCCGAGCGCCCAGGCCGCCCGCTCGACGGTGGGAAAGACGGCGAGGCCGGCGTCGACGAGGAGCGTGCGCGCCTGTTCGACGGCCCGCCAGCGCTCTTCGTCCGGCGAGTCCGCCGGGCCGAGCACGTAGGCGACGGGCTTCTGCGACCGCCGTCCGATCCCCGCGAAACGCTCGACGATGTGGTTGAGCCGCCGGGCGGAATCGGGCCGGCCGAGCACCCAATCCTCGCCGACGTTAGCGATCAGTAGGTCGAACTGCGGGCTGTCCAGCATCATCTCCAGCACAGCCGCTCCGGAGACCCCGGCCCCCGCGCCGGCGAGAATCGACTGGTCGACCGGGTTGCCGATCCAGTCCCAGAGGTCGGGCGCGCGTTCGCGGATCTGGCTGCGGATGTCGTCGCTGAGCGGCGGCACCTCCAGCCCCTCCTCCGTGCAGGCGTCCGCGGCCTGGACGGCCCGTCCGCCGCCGCCGCCAACCGCGCCGACGCGACGGCCTGCGGGAGCTTGTGGGAAGAACGTGAAGGCGACGAAGAGGTCGATCAACTCGTCCTGTGAGTGCACCTCGATAGCGCCGGCCTGGCGGAGCGCGCCGCGCCAGACTTCGCTGGAGCCGGCGAGCGCGGCCGTATGGGAGACGGCGGAGCGGGCGCCGGCGCCGGTACGTCCGCCTTTGAAGACGACGACCGGCTTCTCCCTTCCAGCCGCACGCAGGGCATCGAGGAAGCGGCGGCCGTCGCGCACGCCTTCGATGTAGGCGCCGATGACGCGCGTCTCGGAGTCGTTACCCAGGAGGTCAAGCAGATCGGCCTCGTCGATGTCGAGCGCGTTGCCGTAGCTGATAGCAGCGCGATAGCCGATGCCGCGAACATCGCTGTGGAGCAGCACTTCCGTGGTGTTGTTGCCGCTCTGCGAGAGAAACGCGACCGGCCCGGTGCGACGCGGCAGGTCGGGCCGGAAGGAGATGCCCCAACCGGGGTCGTGCAAGCCCATGCAGTTCGGGCCCAGCAGTCTTATGCCAGCGGCGCGGACGCGGCGCAGCACCTCGCGCTCCAGCTCCGCCCCTTCTTCGCGGCCGGTTTCGCTGAAGCGGCCGGTAAAGAGTTGGACGGTGCGAACGCCCTTCTCCGCGCAGGCGTCCAGCAGCTCTAGTATGCCGCCGGAGGGGATGCAGGAGATAACGAACTCGACGTCGCCCGGAATGGAAGCGAGGTCCGGATACGCTTTCAGCCCCCGTATCTCCGGCTCGCGCCGGTGCACGGGGTATACAGGCCCGGCGAAGCCGAACTCGACGAGGCAGCGCAGGTAGTCGTGGCCGGGGCTATCGGGGTTAGCCGACGCGCCGACGACGGCGATCGAGCCCGGCCGCAGGAGCGAAGCGAGGTCGGTTGTCGGGGGCGCGGCAGATTCCGGCATGAGCGTTCGGAGTGTAGCGGAGCAATCGGGATCGGAGCAATGGCACGAGAGCGAGAAAGAGGCAGGCCCCCCGATTCGGGAGGCCTGCAGTAGTGGCGGTTGGTAGCGCGTGCGGGATTCGAACCCGCGCCGCTTCGTCCCCGCTCGTCCCGTGGCCCGTGGTGGCACCGCTCGCCGACGCGTTGGCCGGCAATTTGCCGGCAACGGAGTAAAGACAAACTGAGGCTGCGGGATCGCCTCGTTGGGCTCTCTTTTCTCCGTGCATGACACACACCCTAAGGTAACCTTAAGCGCAGATATCTCTAAGACGAGCGAAGAGGGCAATTGAGCTTCATCGAAGGCCTTCCGGGGCATTCCCGCGGTTCTTGCTGACGAATTCCTCGATGCGCTCTAGGTCGAACTCGTCTAACAGGTCGATCCGTCCCCAGGATGTGAGAGCAATCAGGGCGTCCATCCTGGAGTACGGGGCAAGGATGACGCCACGATCGTACTCTCTCGTAATATTTTCGAGTTTTATGACAAGCTGCGGGCATCCCGGGGAGCAGTTGTATTGCACTAGAACTCCACCGTGTTCCAGCGCGTGCACCTGCAACTGCTCTGACAGACCGTTTTGCTCGCCCCAGGACGGCACCTGCGGCGAATGCGGTCCCGATGTCGGCGGTGATGTGGAATAGCCACCTTCCGGCGGTCCCGAATGGTCTCCGGCGCCAGACGTTGAGACGCTCTCGCCCGGGCGCGGCTGAAGGTAGACGAACCAGACCAGAGCGGCGACGACGGCTAACCCAGCCAGCCCGATGACAGCTATCCGTAGCCGTCGACGGCGGCGGTCGCGTGTGCTTTGGCGGTCGCGTTCCGCTCGGCGCTCAAAACGCCGTTGGCGCTTAGCTTCTTGCTTCTCTCGCTGTTCCCGTGTCGGCACTAGTACGCTCCAATATCGGGCCCGTGGCCCTGCTACACTTGAGATACATTTGCCGTCTGCCTCGGCTACCTATCTAATCATATCGTCTGCGCCGACGACGTGTTCTGGATCACGAAGGTCGCAGCCACGCCGATAGTCGTGGCCGGGGCTATCGGGGTTGGCGGAGGCGCCGACGACGGCGATCGAGCCCGGCCGCAGGAGCGAAGCGAGGTCGGTTGGCGGGCGTGCGGTAGATTCCGGCATGAGCGTTCGGAGTGTAGCGGAGGGGCAGGGGGAGGGGCAATTAGAAGGCCGCCTCGCGCACAAAGCTAGGAACTCTGCCCTTGATTTCCGCTTGTGCTGCCTGTTCTCCAGAAAGCGCACGTTCGATGATATCGAGAAGCTCATCCCGGCTGAGGCCGATCCTCAGTCCGGTGTCATCTACGATCACGCTGCAGAAGAGGAACGCCAAGAACACCCGCCGAAGCAGATGACTTGCGCGGGAACCAGCCGCTTGCCTCAGTCGGTCCGCGCCCAAGAGTGACCCGCCCAAGTCCGCGTTCGACACCGGCTGTTCAAGATATGCAGCTACTGCCTCCAAAGGAGGCCGCTGACCATGCGCAGCGAAACCTCGTAGCTCTGTCCACCTAGCCGCAACACGGCGGAGCCGCCGGACTTCTTCAACGTCAGCTCCTATAAGCATCGCCAATCTAGGCCCAAAACGAGAATCGTCGTCTTCGCGCCGAAGAAGAAGGCCCTCGCAACCTGCGTACCCCAGGAGTACGGTCATCAACTCATCCGGGGTATCAATGGCCGGATGGATAAACGTATTCGCCACCCAGAGCGGTACCACCGGTTCCGCGGGAAACTCGTCGTCCTCGCCGCGCAACGCGGCCATGCGCGTTGCAATATCAACGAAAATCTCGGCGTCAAGTTGTGCAACATCGCTGTCCATGGCATGCGCATGGGTTTCTCTTTGAGAGGCTAGAAGTCGCTCTGGCGAAATGACCGGAAATCGGGAAGGTTCCGATACGTAGGCATCTCCTAGTCTCTGAAGTACCCCTGTCGCCATCCAAATATCCCACCGAGCGTTTTCCGCCAACACGTCCGCCCAACCGTTCGCCGTCGTAGCCGCGAATGACCCAAATTCCTCGCGCCTAGCTTGGGTGAAGGTGAGTACGAAGACCGCTGGGCGTTGCGGAATCCTGAGCGTTTCCCTCTTGGTGCCGCCCGCATGAGTCAGGAATCGCTCAAGGCTTTCAGAAGAGGCAGGCTCCACAGCAATGCCCGTTGGCAACTCGATACGCTTCTCTACCTCGACTCCATAGAGCACGCGGACCCTACTACATGCAGGTTCCGGGTTCTTCA
Organism: Chloroflexota bacterium; assembly: GCA_022565155.1. Taxonomy (GTDB): domain Bacteria; phylum Chloroflexota; class Dehalococcoidia; order DSTF01; family RBG-16-68-14; genus JADFKB01. The sequence continues at coordinate 8,922 of JADFKB010000075.1, forward strand.
CGGCCTCAAGAAAGAGCGTCGCCCAGGAATCGACTACCTGGTTGGCTGTCAGATTGCTCTCATCCCATGCCGCTACCAGAGAGGCTATCTGAGAGCGCAATTCAGTGAGTCGTAATTCTGGTGGTGTTCCAAGCCCGGGACCAAACCACCTGTTGAGTTCGTCATCCTCGAGCAATACGTCGATGAGATGCCTAGCCGTCGGATGATCCCACACGTCCTGGCCAAGACGCGATCCAGACAGCGTGGAGCGGTCGTGCGCCGGAAATCTGAGATATTCCGCCACGATCGACTTTTCTTCACCAATGCTGTCAATGTGAAGCAGAAAATCTAACAGTGCGGTTCGATATTCCCCGGAATCAAGCATGTGGTGCGCGCCCGCAATCCCCAGTACTGTCGATTGGCAAACAGACCTCCCTTGCCGGGAGGCCTGCAGTAGTGGCGGTTGGTAGCGCATGCGGGATTCGAACCCGCGATCTCCGCCTTGAGAGGGCGGTGTCCTGGGCCACTAGACGAATGCGCCCCATGTTGCGGTCCGAATCAGGCCGCTCGATCCTCTGTTGGCTGGGGATGGAGGACTCGAACCCCCACTTACGGATCCAGAATCCGCTGTCCTACCATTAGACGAATCCCCAAACTTGCAAAAATGATACCACAGCCGTATCTGAGGCAGCAATTGGGGAAGCCCTTTCGGCGACCTCCAAGTGGCTTATCGACGCTTCGTGCGCCGCTTGCGGCTCCAGCCGCCGCCGCCCGGCGTCTCGATGCGCAGGCGAGCGCCGGCCTCGACCGTGAACTGGCCTTTCGACGGCAGGCGGCGACGACGGCCGTTCGGCAAGATCAGCGTATCGCGGGCGGTAGCGCCGCTCTCCCCTCCGCGCAGCCCCCACGGCCCGCGCCGCCGTCGCTCGCCGACGATCGTCACCTGCGCCGGCGAGAGGAACTCGTACTCACGCACCAGGCCGTCACCGCCCGTATGACTGCCGGTTCCACCCGAGCGGCGGCGGACGGCGTACTCGCGCACGCGGAACGGGTAGGTAAGCTCCAGCACTTCCACCGGCGTGTTCATCGTGTTCGTCATGTGGGTGTGGACGGCCGAGAGCCCGTCGCCAGTCGGCCCCGCGCCCGCGCCGCCGGCCAGCGTCTCGTAGTAGGCGAAGGGGCGGCCGCGCTCCGAGTCAAAGCCGCCAATAGTCACGTTGTTCATCGTGCCGGCGCTGGCTGCGGGGATTCGATCGGGCAGGGCCTTCGCCAGCGCGCCTAAAACCACATCGACGATGCGCTGCGAAGTCTCGACGTTGCCTGCCGACACGGCGCGCGGTGGGCGAGCGTTGACGACGCTGCCCTTCGGCATCGTGAGCGTGATCGGGCGCAGGCAGCCGTCGTTCGTCGGCGCGTCTTCCGCGAGCAAGCAGCGCACGACGTAGTAGACCGCCGAGCGTGTGACGGCGGCAACCGCGTTGACCGACGTCGGGCGCTCCGCCGCGCTTCCGGTGAAGTCGAAGTGGAGACGATCGCGCCGAACCGTGAGGCGGAGCTGGATCGTTACCCGCTCGTCGCTTGCGCCGTCGTCGTCCAGCGCGTCCTCGAACTCGTAAACGCCGTTTGGGATGTCGCTGATGGCGGCGCGTGTGAGCCGCTCCGCGTAGTCCTGCAGCTCCCGCATCCTGCGCGCGACCTGCCGGCGGCCGTAGCGCGCGACCAGCTCCAGCAGCCGCGCCTCGCCGGTGCGATGGGCGGCGAGCTGGGCGTCGAGGTCGCCGCGCCGCTCGCCGGGCGTGCGGACGTTGCGCAGCAGCAGCGACAGCGCCTCCTCGTTGCGCCGGCCGCGCCGCAGCAGCCGCAGCGGCGGTATGATCACGCCTTCCTGGTACAGCTCCGTCGCGAGCGGCATCGAGCCCGGCGTCATGCCACCGACGTCGGCGTGATGGGCGCGGCTGACCAAGTAGCCGACCAGCGCGTGGCGGCCGTCCGGTTCGAAGACGGGCGAGATGAGCGTAATGTCCGGCAGGTGGGTGCCGCCGAGATAGGGGTCGTTCAGGATCACGACGTCGCCCGGCGCGAACGGCGCCAGCGGCAGCGCGGCCTGGATGGAGACCGGCATCGCGCCCAGGTGAACCGGGATGTGCGCCGCCTGGGCGACGAGCTTGGCATCCGCGTCGAAGACGGCGCAGGAGAAGTCGCGGCGTTCTGTGATGTTCGGCGAGTGGGCGCTGCGGCCGAGCGTCACGCCCATCTCCTCCGCGACGGAGGCGAAGAGCGCGTGGAAGACAGCGAGGGCCGTGGGATCGGGATTAGTGCGAGGGGTCATCGCTCCGCCTCCAGCAGCATGTTGCCGACGTCATCGACGCGGCCGCGCCAGCCGGGGGAGACGACGGTCGTCGCATCGAGCTGCAACACGAGCGCCGGGCCGCGCAGGCGGTCGCCCGCGCGTAACAGATCTCGGTCATATAGCCAGGTCGCTCTCGGCTTGCCATCGAACCAGACCGGCTGCCGCTCCAGGCGGGCGGCCTGCGCGTCGCCGCTTCCCTTTGGGAGCGGCGGCAGCCGTACGGCTGCGCCCGGCAGCTCAGCGCGCAGGCGCACGGCGACAACTTCGACCGCGCGCCCGGGGTCGGAATGGCCATAGCGACGCCGGTGGGCACGATGGAACGCGGGCAGGAATCGAGCCGCTGTAGCGCCATCCGCCGTTGCGGCGATCGGCACGGTCAGCTCGTACGACTGACCGGCGTAACGCAGGTCGAGCGAACGACGCATCTTAGGTCGCCCAGACGATGCGCCAAGCTGCGACTTCAGCTCTCGCCTCGCCTGGGCCTCCAGCCGCCGGAACGCGCGCTCGAGCTTGCGGGTGAAGGCGGGGTTGTCGCTCGCCGGTGCGAGAAGCGCCTGGACGTGGTCGGTCGTGACCGGCGAAGCAGCCATGCCGAAGGCGGAGAGGACGCCGGGGAACAGCGGTACCAACACACGCGGCACGCCCAGCGATTCGGCTAGCTCGCAGGCATGGAGCGGGCCGGCGCCGCCAAAGGCGACCAGCGTGAAGCGTCGCGGATCGTGGCCGCGCTCGACCGAGATCACGCGCAGCGCCCGCTCCATGCTGACGTTCGCCACGCGCAGCACGCTCGCCGCCGCCTGCTCGAGATCGCCGCCGAAGGCGCGGACTACAGACCGCAGCGCACGTCGCGCCGCCGGCACGGAGAGTTGCATTCTGCCGCCGAGAAAGCGGTCAGGCCGAAGGCGGCCGAGCAGCAGGTGGGCGTCGGTGACGGTAGGCTGGTCGCCGTTGCCGTAGCAAGCCGGGCCGGGGTCGGCGCCGGCGCTCTCCGGCCCGACGCGCAACGCGCCGCCGGCATCGACGCGGGCAATCGACCCGCCGCCCGCGCCGACGGTGTGGATGTCGACCGTCGGGATGCGCAGCGGCATACCGTCGATCGTAGATTCCGCCGTTAACGGCACCGCGCCGTCGCAGAGGCAGACGTCGGTCGAGGTGCCGCCCATGTCGAGCGTAATGATATTGGCGATGCCAGCCGCGCGCGCCACGCGAAACG
>JADFKB010000076.1 GCA_022565155.1 Chloroflexota bacterium
GCCCTGCTCTGCCAGCGCGTCGTGGACGGCACGGGCATCGCCGTCGTGTAATCGGGCGAGCAAGAAGTTGGCCTGGGACGGATAGATGTCCAGCATCTCGAGCGCGGTCAACGCGTCCGCCATGCGCTTCCGTTCGCTGACGATTTGTCCCACGCGCTCCATCAGCAGCTCTCGATCCTCCAGCGACGCTAGCATCGCTACTTCGGCGGCGATGCTGGGCGAATACGGCGGCTTCATGTGCATGAGCACATCGGCCAGCGCCGCGGGCATGATACCATAGCCCGCGCGCAGGCCGGCCAGTCCGGCCCATTTGCTGAAGGTACGCAGCACGACGAGATTCTCGCGCTCCGGCACGAGCGATACGAAATCCTCATCCTCACCCGCGCCCGCGAACTCGATATACGCCTCGTCGATGACGACGAGCAGGTCTGTATCCAAAAGCTGCTCTAGCTCGTCGCCGCTGAGCGGATTGCCCGTCGGATTGTTAGGCGAAGCGAGGAAGATGATCTTCGCTTCGCCCGCCACCGCTCGAATGCCAGGCATGTCCAGCGAGAAGTCGTCGCGCCGCGGCACGACGACGGAGCGGCCCCCGGCGACGCGGGTCGAGAAGCCGTACATGCCGAAGGTCGGCGGGCATTCGATCACGCCGTCGCCTTTGCCTACTACGGCGCGCAGTAGCAGGTCGATCAGCTCGTCGCTGCCGGCTCCGGCGACGATGTGCTCGCCTGCGACGCCGGTGTAGTCGCTCAGCGCCGCGCGCAAGCTGCGTTGCTGGGGATCCGGGTAGCGGTTGTAGTCTTTGCACTCGGCCAGCGCGGTGACAGTGCCAGGTGAAGGGCCGTACGGGTTCTCGTTGCCATCGAGCTTGACGATCCGTTCCGGCGCGATGCCGAGCCGTTCCGCCAGCAACTCTGCGGGCTCGATCGGCGCGTAGCCGAGCAGCTCCAGCAGGTGTGGCTGGACGAGGCTGAGGATACGGGATTCTGTTTTCGGTTGCATGGTGTAGTATAGCGAAACGAGTTGGCGGGAACGTTCGGCCGCGCCGCGCTAGCTCTCGTCACCCAGCCGCAGTTCGATGCTGCGGGCGTGGGCGGTGAAGCCTTCGGCGCGGGCGATGCGCGCCGCCGCCGGGCCGATCTCGCGCAGCGCGTCCTCGCCGACGGCGACGATGCTGGTGCCCTTGAGGAAGTCCTGCACGCCCAACGGCGAGGAGAAACGCGCCGTGCCCATCGTCGGCATGGCGTGGCTGGGGCCGGCCGTGTAGTCGCCGAGCGATTCCGGCGACATCTCACCGGCGAAGACGCCGCCGGCGTTGCGCACCCGTTTCGCCCATTCCGACGCGTCTTTCATTAGCAGGCAGAGGTGCTCCGGCGCGAATTCGTCGCCGAGGGCGAGCGCCTCTTCGATGCTTTCGACCACGACGGCCCCGCCTCGCGCTTCGAAGGCCGCGCGGGCGATCTGCTCTCGCTCCAAGAGCTGTAGCTGGCGCTCGACCTCGTCTCCTACCTGCTCCGCCAGTTTGCGGGAGGTGGTGATCAGAATCGGCGTCGCCAGCTCGTCGTGCTCGGCCTGGGCAAGCAGGTCGGCGGCGCAGAGCACGGGGTTGGCCGTCTCGTCGGCGATGACGATCGTCTCGCTGGGGCCGTAGAGGGCGTCGATACCGACCTCGCCGAAGACGGCTCGCTTCGCCAGCGTGACGAAGATGTTGCCGGGGCCACAGACCTTGTCGACTTTCGGGACGCTGGCCGTGCCGTAGGCGAAGGCGGCGATCGCCTGCGCGCCGCTCATGCGGTAGACGCTATCGACGCCGGCGATGTCCGCGGCGACGAGCTTGATCGCCGGCACGCGGCCGTCTTCGCCGGCGGGCGAGGCGATCAGCACGTCTTCGACGCCGGCGACCTTGGCCGGGATCGCGGTCATCAGGACGGACGACGGATAGACGACAGCCGTGCCCGGCGCGTTGATGCCGACGCGGCCCAGCGCCGTCACCTGGACGCCGATGCCGTCGCGCGAGAAGCTCTGGAGTACGTGCTGGCGCTGCTCTTCGTGGAAGGCGCGGATGCGATCGGCGGCGAAGCGGAGGGCTGCGACAACTTCCGGATCGACCTGATCGTAGGCGGCGCGCACCTCGTCATCACCTACTCGAAGCGTGGAGTAGGCCGCGCCATCGAACGCCTGGCAGTAGCGCAGGACGGCCGCGTCGCCGTCCTGCCGTACGTCTTGCAGTATCTTGCGCACCGCTTCTTCGACCGTCGATACGTCGCCGACGGCCTCTCGCGTGCGCTGCCAGACGGCGTCCGGCAACTCGGTTTCGCCCAACGGCTGGCGGCGCAGCAATGTACGCCGGCCTTCCTCCGCGCCGATAATTATCTTCATGAGAGGAACGCTCGCATCGCTTCCAGCGCGCGTTGGCGCGAGCGCTGCTGGAACGCTTCGATGCGCTCCGGCGTCACTTCGCGGATCGACTGGTCGAGCAGATCCGGGACGTTCTTGACGAAGTGCGCCAGATCTTCCTCCGACTCGACGCCGTAGGCGCGCAGGTGGCGGCCGGCGAAGCGGTCCCAAGTAGTAGGTCGATCGATAACATCCACGGAGACGTCACGCCAGCGGAGTAGCGTCTCCAGATCGAGGAAACCGATCGCCTCCTGAACGGTCGTTGCAAGTAGATCGCGCTTGATCTCGTTCACGACGTCTGGGTCCTCCCGTTCTCGCCGGTCCAGCTCGTACTGGAGGACGCGGTCGAGCAGGTTCGCCAGCACATTGCCCTTGAGCGGTGAGCGTTCGCCGAAGCAGGGGCGGTAGATGTCGTTGATCCAGACCTCGTCCATCTCCAGATGCGAGATATAGCCGCAGAGGAAGGCCGCCGATTTCGGGCTGAGCCGTTCCGCCGATGCGAGCTCTGGGTGCTCACGGAAGAGACCTTCGACGCCGCTCTGGTGGCCGTATTCGTTCAGGTCGAAGAAGTGCGTTCGTGCCCTGTCCCACTTCGTCAGGACGCGGATATCCGGCGTGGTAGCGCCGAGGTAGTACGCGCCGGGCTCGCTGGTCGCGGTATCGTGGCCAAGCTGGGACGCCAGCTCCCGTGCCACGGTCATGTGCATGGCGAGCGGTGGCACGGCGCTACTCGATGATCTTGTTCAGCGGGTACTCAACGATGCCCTGGGCGCCCGCCTCCTTCAGCTTGGGGATGATCTCCCGCACAACGGCCTCATCTACAATGGTGTTGACCGCCACCCACTCGGAGTCGGCCAGAGCGGAGATCGTCGGCTGCTTGAGGGCAGGCAGCACGGCGACGACCTGGTCAAGCTCGTCTTTGCGGACGTTGAGCATCAGCCCAACCTTGCCTTCCGCCGCCATCGCACCCTTGAGCATGAGCACCAGGTCTTCCACCTTACGCCGCTTCCAGGGATCGGCCCAGGCGGTTTCGTTGGCGATGAAGCGCGGAGTGCTCTCAAGTACTGTGTCGATGATGCGCAGACCGTTCGCCCGGAGCGAGGTACCGGTTTCCGTTACCTCGACGATCGCGTCGGCCAGCTCCGGCGGCTTTGCTTCCGTAGCTCCCCAAGAGAACTCCACGGACGCCTGCACGCCGCGCTCTTCCAGATAGTCCTTCGTTATGGCAACTAGCTCCGTGGCGATGCGCTTCCCTTCCAGGTCGCCGACCGTTTGGATCTCCGACCGTTCGGGAACGGCCAGCACCCACTTGGCGGGCTTGCGGCTAACCTTCGAGTAGAGCAACTCTGCCACTTCGACAACAGACGCCTGGTTTTCGAGGATCCAGTCGTGGCCCGTCAGGCCGGCGTCCATCAGGCCGTTGTGGACGTAGCGAGGGATCTCCTGCGCCCGGATGAGCGTGCTGGCGATCTCGGGGTCGCCCAGATCGGGGTTGTACGAGCGGCCGCCCAGCGTCACGCGATAGCCGGCGTTTCGCAGCAGGTCCAGCGTCGCTTCCTGGAGGCTGCCTGCCGGGATCGCTAGGCGGAGGATTCGTTCACTCACGGCTAGATTCGCACTCCTACTCGGCGCTACCCGAAGGCACCGCGCATGGGCGGGGCTATCCCATTGTAGTCGAGGTGATCTGCCTGAACAACCGAACTGCCAGTAGCGGCTGCCTCGTAGCCGTAATGCCTGCGGCAGGCGCGTCGTTAGAAGAAAGCAAGAGATACTCGCGATGCCTTGACGTCTTGGATGCCTGCAACGGCGGCGCGCACAGCGGCCAGCAGTAGGCGATCCCGGATGGTTCTCGCTCCTGGCCTCCTAAGGAGAGGAGCACGCAATCAAGGCAGCAATCTTCCTCCTCACACTCAGCGCACTGATGATCGTCTGCACAACGTTGCGCGCGACCGAGCCAGTGCCCGGTGCGATCGAGACACCGGCCCCGGTCGAGATGACACAGCCAACGTCGACGGCCGAAGCTGCCAACGCTGCCGATGTGCCTGTGGCCAAAGCGCCGGTCGCCACGGCGACCGCGACTCTGCGGCCAGCCGCTACTCCTGAGCCCGAACCGCTGATCTCGGAAGTGCTGCCCGTAACGCAGCCACCGCAGGCCGTAGCCGAGCCGGCGCCGGTGCGCGGCGGCTCGGAGCGGGCCGTCCCCGCAGGAACCTCCATCGTCTGGGGCGGTTGCGCTTCCGATGGTACCTGCTATTCGTACAACTTCTACTGGGCGCCCACACACGAAGTTGTCATGCAGCCCGGCGAGGGCGAGTACAAGGTGCAACACGAGCTGTGCCACGCGCACCAGCACTGGTCGATCAGCGGGGGCGGCGCGCTGCCGCCGTCCAACTACGACCTCGAGTCCTGGTACGAAACGTCGGAAGCGCAGAGCTTCACGGCAGCAGTAGCCGGGTTGCCCTGGCCCTGGACGCACAGTGCGGTCAGCGGCCTGGAAGACTTCGCCTGGACGTGCGGCTACTGGTACTTAGACGCCGCGTACCTGTTGCAGGTGAGTCCAGAGCGCTACGCCTGGGCGGCGGACCACCTGTCTTAAGCTCCCACAGCATGTCCTCTTGCCAGCACCCCCTGGCCGCGCCTTGTTTCGACGAGCTACACTGCATCGGTCTTCGATAACGGCGATTCAGGAGGAATGCCATGACGAAACCAACGACGAACGATAAGGCACGCCCGCGGGCGTTGATCACCGGCGCGTCTGCAGGGATCGGCGTCGAGTTTGCGCGGCAACTCGCCAAGCGCGGGTACGATCTCGTGCTCGCCGCGCGGCGCAAGGAGCGGATGGATGAGCTGGCAGGCGAGCTGTCTGATGCCACTGTCGAGGTCGTCGCCGTCGATCTGGTGACGGACGAAGGCGTCGGCGAGCTCGAAACGATGCTGCGGTCCGGTAGCATCGACCTCCTGGTGAACAACGCAGGCTACGGCACCTTCGGAGAGTTCGCCAAGCTGCCGCTCGACAGGGAGCTGGCCCAGCTCGATCTAAACGTGCGCGCGCTGATGCGGCTCAGCCACGCCGCGGCGGTACCAATGGTGGAGCGAAAACGCGGCGCGATCATCAACGTCGCGTCGGCGGCGGCGTTCCAGGCGATCCCCTACAACGCGACCTACGCGGCGACGAAGGCGTTCGTGCTTCATTTCTCGGAGGCGCTGCACGAGGAGTTGAAGCAACACGGAGTTACCGTCACCTGCCTCTGCCCTGGGCCGGTAAAGACGGAGTTCCAGGAGGTGGCCGGCCTCGACCCGGGCGGAATACCCGCGATGGCATGGATGAGCACCGAGAGCGTCGTCTCGTCTGCAATCTCGGCGATGCGCAGTGGCAGGGCGATCACGGTTCCGGGCGCGGTGAACATGGCGACGGCGGTGAGCAGCAAGTTCGCGCCGCGCTTTATCACCCGCAGGATTGCGGCCGCCATGTTCCGCGACCGCGCCACGGGCGGTTAGCCGCCGCCGCTGCGATGTCTTCTCGAACGCAGGAGTGTGTTTCATGAATGAACCGCTGGTGTTTAACCCGCTCGATCCTGCCTTCCGCATCGATCCCTACCCGACGTACGCTCGCCTGCGCGCCGAAGACCCTGTGCACCAAGCCGAGTTCGGGGCGCTGGTGTTCAGCCGTTACGACGACTGCCTGGCGTTGCTACGCGATCCGCGCTCGAGCAGCGATGGCAGAAACTCGACCGCATACAAGGAGGCGATCGAGCAAGGGACCGTCGATTCCGAGATGCTGATCATGGAGGAGCCATCGTTCCTGTTTCTCGATCCGCCGGACCACACCAGACTGCGCGGGCTGGTAAACAAGGCGTTCACGCCGCGCGTGGTGGAGCGGCTGCGGCCGCGTATCCAGACCCGTGTCGATCAGCTGCTGGACGCGGCGGCGGAGCAGGGGTCGCTGGAGATAATCGAAGACCTCGCCTATCCGCTGCCCGTGGCAGTGATCTGCGAAATGCTGGGCGTGCCGGTGGAAGACCACGTCACGTTCAGAGAGTGGTCGCGGCAGGCGGCCCGCAGCCTCGACCCAGAAGAAGCGCTGTCGCCGGAGGAGCAGGAGCAGCGTCGGAACGTGATCGAATCGTTCCGGAACTACTTCCGCGGCTTGATCGCTGAGCGGCGGAAGAACCCGCAGGACGACCTGATCAGCGCGCTGATCGCCGCCGAAGACGAAGGGAACAAGCTGAGCGAGCAGGAGCTGCTGTCGACGTGCATCCTGTTGCTGATTGCCGGTCACGAGACGACGGTGAACCTGATCGGCAACGGCACGCTGGCGCTGCTGCGCCACCCCGATCAGCTCGCCAAGCTGCGGGACGACCCGTCGCTCGCCCAGAGCGCAGTCGAGGAGGTACTGCGCTATGACCCGCCGGTGCAGTTCACAGGCCGCATCGCGCTGGAGGAGATGGAGGTCGGCGGCGCGACGCTGCAGAAGGGCCAGCAGTCGGTGATCCTGCTCGCGGCGGCGAACCGGGACGCGGCGCAATTCCCCGATCCCGACCGCTTCGACATCACGCGCGAAGGCAACCAGCATATCGCCTTTAGCTTCGGCATCCACTTCTGTCTGGGGGCGCCGCTCGCGCGCGTCGAAGGGCAGATCGCGCTGAGCACGCTCGTGCGCCGGTTCGATAACCTGGCGCTGGAGACAGAGGCGCCCGAATACAAAGAGAACATTGTGCTGCGCGGTCTGGCGGCGCTGCCCGTCTCGTTTACGCCAGCCTAGCAACGCTGGCCAAACTACGCCGGCCTAGCCCTCGATCTGCGACTGCACGAGCCGCGCGATAGCGAGAGCAGCGGTCATACCCGGCGACTCGATGCCGCCCAGATGCACGTAGCCGCGGTCGTGCCAGACGAGGAAGTCGGCCGGCGGCTCTCCCGGCCCCGATAGCTTTCCCCGGTAGCCGACTTGCCCCGGCGCGATATCGTCGCTGGTGAGCCAGGGCAGATACCTTTGCGCCGATTCGAGGAACTGCTGCCGGCGGCTGTCGTCCGCGCGGTAGTCGAGCATCGCTGCGCCGTCGAGCCACTCGGTATCGGGGCCGATGTGCGCGCCGCCATCGATGTCGAGCGTGACGTGGACACCCAGACCGCTGCGATCCGGGTTGGGCAGCGGATAGACGAGGTGGCGGATTCGCGCCGCCTGCTGAGAGCCGACGATGTCGTAGTAGCGGCCCTTATTTATTACTTGGCGTAGCCGGGGCGTGGAGTCGTCGCCGTCCAGGCCGTAGCCGAGCATTGCGGCGATGGCGCCGGCGCCGAGGCCTGCGCTGTTGACGAGCACGGATGTGGCGAGCCGCGTCGTGCCGCCCTCCGGATCGCTGACGCCGAGCAGGAAGCGATCGCCGTCGCGTTCGATCTGCTCGACCGTGTGCTTGTAAGCAATCAGCGCACCGCTCGCCTGGGCAGCCGTTGCCAGCGAGCGCATCAGCTCCATCTGATCGATGACACCTGACGTACCGGAGAAGATTGCTGCGACGGCGCGGACATCGGGCTCTAGCGATGCCACCTGGCGCTGGGCGAGCAGCTCTAGCTCTGGCACGCCGTTTTCGCGCGCCGCCGCGAGCAGCAGTTCGAGCGCCAGCACTTCGGATTCATCGATTGCGATGATCAGCTTGCCCATTCGTTTGGCGCGGACGCTGTGCCGCTTCGCATATTCATAGAGCAGCCGGTTGCCTTCGATGCAGAGGGTCGTTTTCAGCCAATCCGGCGGGTAGTAGATGCCGGCGTGGACGACGCCGCTGTTGTGGGAGCTGGTCTCGCGGCCATAGCCCTCGTGGCGTTCCAGGACGACGACGCTGCGGCGCTGCGACAGCTCGGCCCCGACGGCGAGGCCGACGACGCCCGCGCCAATGATCACAATGTCCGCCACGTCTACTTCGTCCGTCACGAAGATGCCGCAGCCGAAGTGTGCCCCGCGCCGCTCCTCAACGAGCCGAGGAACCGGTCAACTTCTAATGGAGAGCGCAGCGTGTGTACGTCCGCGTTGTGGGGGATACGCCGCAGGTCGCGCTCGACGCCGCGGTGGTGCGCGCGCCAATGGCTAATGCCCCAGAGCAGGATCGAGTCGCGGCTGAGGAACGATAATCGCCACGATTCGTAGTTCGTGCCCCAGAGCGGCTCCTGGCTCCAGGCGCGTGTCACCGTTCTGTAGAACAGCCGCGGAAAGACGGTGGCAAACGGCAGCCGCAGCCAGACGACATCATCAGCCCTTGGTAGAACATGCTGCCTGATAGTGTGGTAGTTGCCATCGCAGACCCAGCCGTTGCGATACCTGCCGAGGAAATCGAGCACCGTCGCCTTGAACTCGTCGACCGGCGTCGGCTGCCAGTTGGGTCTGTGAAAGAGCGCGTCGAGCTCTACGACCGGCAGGTCGAGAAGCTCACCGAGGTTTCGGGCAAAGGTGCTCTTGCCGGAGCCGGACGGGCCATAGACTGCGATGCGCCGGCCGATCACGCGTACGCGTCGCCGGGTGGCTCCACTACCCGTCCTCGCGCCACCTAAGCTCCCAGAGATTCATTGGGTCCGCCCCTCGTCCAGGAACTCGATAATCGTCTTCAGCACCTGTTCGGGATCGAAGTAGATGAGGCCAGCATCGCCCTCCAGCGTGACAAAGCGAGCATCCGGGATCAGTGCGGCGGCAGCTCGACCCGCCGCGATAGGCACGCTGCGCTGGAGGCGGCGGTGCAAAACCAGCGTCGGCGCCCGTACCCGGCTGGCGAACGCTCTCACGTCCAGGCTCATGGTGAACTCCATGTGCTTCGCCGCAACGTCATTCGACACAGCTTCACGGAAGTAGCTCGACAGCCACTTTTGCCATTCGATCGGCCCGTTAGGGAATACGATATCCGCAAGAGCTCGGCGAGCTAGCGGCCAGTTTGACCGAGTCAGTTCAACCAGGCTGCGACCCCCGTCCGGCCCGACTATGTCTGCACCGTGTACGAACGGCGCCCAGAGCACGAGCCGTCCTACCTGCTCGGGGTGATCGGCGGCGTACGCAATGCAGAGCGCCCCTCCGTCCTCTCGCCCTATCAGGTCGAAGCGTTCCAGCTTCAGGCTATCTATCACGGCGGCCAGATCGGCGAGCTGCGCTTCCAGCGAAACGTCCTCTACGTCCCGCTGTGACGCGCCGACACCCCTTCGCATCGGCCAGACGAGCGTGCGGCCTTCCGCGAGACCTTCCATGTAGGTGCGGCCTTCGGGCCGCTCCCAGTCCCACTCCACATTTGAGCTCCACCCCGGGAGGTGAACCAGCGGCGGCCCTTCGCCCAGGGTGGCGTAAGCGATGCTGGTTCCGTCGCCGCTCGTACAGAAGCGGACTTGCGGTTCCGTCAGGTTGTTGTCTCCGACGGCGATCTTTCGGCCCGCGCCGCCAACAGCCGCTGGGACGCTGCCGCCGGCGAGCTCTAGAGCAGCGCGTTCTAGCTCGGCCAAGACCTCTTCGGCGGAGGCTGGCCGTTCCGTCTTGGGTTTGGCGAGCAGCCTCAGGATCAGTCGCTCAAGGCCAGGCGGGACAGCCGGATTGTGCTCCACCGGAGACTCAGGTTCGGCGTTGATGTGCTGATAGATGACGGCGTTGGGGTCATCGCCCACGAACGGAGGACGGCCCGTCACCAGCTCATACAGCAGCACCCCGAAGGCGTACAGGTCGCTTCTGGCGTCGACATCGCCTCCGGAGGCCTGCTCCGGCGCCATGTACGTGGCCGTTCCCGTCACGCCGCCAGGCATGGTCAACCGCGTGCGGCCGATGGAAAGCGCGATGCCGAAGTCGCCGAGCTTGGCGCTCCGTTCCTCCGTCAGCCAGACGTTCTCTGGTTTGAGGTCGCGATGAACGATGTCGCGGCGATGCGCGAAGGAGAGGGCGCGGCAGATGTCGATCGCGACCGTCAGCGCCCGCTCCAGAGGCAGCGGGCCATCGGCCGTGGCCAGTTCGTCTCGCAGCTCACCGCCTGGGACGTATTCACAGACGATGAACGGCGCGCCGTCCTCTTCCCCGTAGTCGTGGACGGTGACGATGTTGGGCTGCGTGCCGAGCTGGGCCATCGTCTGGGCCTCTCGTTTGATCCGATCGACGTCGCTGGGATCGAGAAGAGCGGCGTTGAGCATCGAGAGCGCGCACTGGCGGCCGAGCACGGTGTCGTCGACGAGGTAGACGCTCTTCTGGGCGCCCTGTCCTAGGAGACTTACGACGACGTAGCGGCCCGAGGCGAACGTGCGCCCCTCTCCAGCGATGACTCGCGTTTTGTCCGCAGCCACGGCCCCTCCCTGTTCGGCTGCCGACGGGGGTGTAGGCTTCGGCTTGGGCTCGACTTCGACACCGAGGAAGCGCCTGATCTCGGTAGTGATCCGTTCTTGTTGGCGACTGGGTTCGGAGACTGGCTCGTCGAAGGCCACGAACTTCGCTTGCGGAATGGCTGCGGCTAGGTTGCGCCCCAAGCGGAAGGGCACGATGCTTTCGTCGGAGGATCCATGCATGATCAGCGTGGGCATCGAGATCTTGTCGACCAAGCTGCTCACGTCGACGGAAAGCATGTTTCTTGCCACTTCACCTTGCACCTCTAGCGACGCCGCCTGGTTCTGAATTTTCGACACATCTTGAATAGTCTGTAACCTCTCGATGCTCTGGTCTCCACCCTCAAACGAGACCGGGAAGCCGTAGAGCGAGATGAAGTCGACTATGGCCTTCCCTCGTTCGGGCGTCATCAGCTCCTCTCCACGCATGTAGCCCTCCGACATGATCAAGTGCGATACGCGTTCCGGATGCGCTGCTGAATAGGCGACGCATATCGGACCCGCGAGAAAGCCGAGGCTGAGCAACGCGAAGCTCTCAAGCTGCAGGTGGTCAACCACCGCCTCAAGGTCCGTCAGCCAGTACTCGAATGACAACTCGCCCGGCTCGCGGTCCGAGAGGCCGCTACCCCGCATGTCGTAGCGAATCAACGTGACGCCCTGAGCCAGATCTTCGATCAGCGCTCGGGAATGGGGGGTCTCCCACTCGGACGAGAGGTGTCCAGGCCAGCCGGTCGCGTAGACGAGCGGCGGCCCCTCTCCCACGGTGGCGTAGGCGATGCTGACGCCGTCGGAGGTAGTGCAGAAGCCGAGCTCTTGCTCCATGAGCTCTGCTCCCGTACGGCGAACTGCCGCTGTGGGTGGGGGCTGCGTTGGAGGCTCGGCCTTCGGCTCTGCCGCTGGCGTCTCCTCGCCCTCGCCCAGGAATTCGTTGATGGCGCTGACGAACGAATCGGAATCACCGCTGTAATGCACCAATGAATCGCCCTCAAGAACGACGAGCTGGGCGCTGGGGATGCCACTGGCCAGTGTACGCGCCGCGTCAAGACTTGGGTACTGCACTTCACGTCGGTGGAGTACGAGCGTCGGCGCTTCAACCTGGGGTAGGAGTTCCATGACGTCCGTTTCAATAATCGTGTCCAGGGTCATCTGGAACACATGAGGGTTAGCTTCTTTGCGCACTTCCGATACCCACGACTCAGCTTGCTTGCCTCCGAAACCCCCATAGACATTATGGGCGAGTATCTGCAGGTAAAATTCGGGATCTTCGTCTGCACTCTCGCGTGCTTTTCGGAGGCGGTCCAAGTTGAAGAAGTCAGCGCCGCGTGCAGACGCGTGCAGTACGATAAGCTTCGAGATCCGCTCCGAATGGCGAGCGGCGTATGCTATGGCATATGGCGCGCAGATGTAACTACCGAGGAGTGCAAACTCTTCGAGCCCTACGTCGTTGGCCACCGCCTCCATGTCAGCCACGAGTGTTTCGATGGACTGCTCGGAGATATCGTGCTCCGAATTGCCGGTTCCCCTGTGGTCGTAGTGGATAACAAGCCGACCTTGAGTCACCTTCTCGTAGTAGGCGCGCGCCTCGG
>JADFKB010000077.1 GCA_022565155.1 Chloroflexota bacterium
ATTGTCCCTGTGACAATAACCGATGGAGGAGTTGGGGTATGGCAGTGGACATTTACGAGATTCGAGTGAGAGGGCACCTCGACGACCGCTGGTCGGACTGGCTTGGGGGCTTGGCCATACACCTTCAAGAAGATGGCACGACCCTGCTGGTCGGACCGGTCGTTGACCAGGCGGCGCTGCATGGCGTGATCATTCGAATCCGTGACCTTGGCCTGCCTTTGCTGTCAGTGAAGCTATGTGTCGAGCCGCACGGCAGTACGTAGTGGGAAGTTCGATTTGGAGATCCCATACAGACCAAATGATGGAACCATGAACACACAAGTAGCAGACTCCAGTCCACTGACCAGGCCAGAAGCGACGCCGATGTCAGAAGTCGAGCACATAAAGCGTGAACTCAGGGCCAGGCTCGCGCTCCTGGAGTCACAGGGCCTACTGGCTTCCGGGTTCAGAGCTGTGCTCCAGGAGAACGGTTACGGTCCGGCTCTAGTCATGAAGCACTGTGGTTGTCATGCCAGTGCCCAGAGGAGCACGCCATGAATGACCTGATGCCTGTAGTTGCCGGGGCCGTGTCGACCGCCATTTTCGCGGCTAGCGCTCTGCCGATGCTGATGAAGGCATTCCGGACTAAGGACCTCAAGTCATACAGCCTTCCCAATATAGCACTCAGCAATGTCGGCAACGTGATTCATTCGATGTACGTGTACAGCCTGCCCCTCGGCCCGATCTGGGTGCTGCACAGCTTCTACCTGGTCACGACGGGACTGATGCTGGTGTGGTACCTGCGATACGAGCTCTGGGGTTCGAGAAACATCGCCGAGGCCGCTGCAAACGAATTAGCCAGTGGATGGAACGAGCCCAAGGTCGAAATCAACCCTCAGGTCAACGTGCGCGACCTGGGTCTGCCGCTGCTCGCCGTCAATCTTGTCAAACCCGACCTGGAAGAGCGTTAACCAGCCTGCCGGGAATGGAAGGGGTATATAACGCAGAAGAATAGGAAGCACGGAGCGTTAGGCTGAGAGAAGAAGATTATCAGCAAGGAGGCAATCATGGACGACATCACCACCAAGGAAAAGGCACAGTCGCGCATGCACCGGAAGCGCTGGTGGACGCTCGTAGTAGTTTCGGTCACTGTCCTGTTAGCAACCATCGACGAAACGATTCTCAACGTGGCTATCCCGTCGCTGCAACGAGACCTGGGAGCGTCGGCCTCGTCGCTGCAGTGGATGGTCAACTCCTACATACTGGTCTTCGGTGGCTTGCTCTTGACGATGGGTGCTGTCGGTGACCGGTTCGGACGGGCCCGAATGCTGCGTTATGGGCTCGCGGTGTTCGCCCTGTCTTCGCTTGGCGCGGCGCTGGCGCAATCTCCGGCGCAGCTGATCGGGGCCCGGGCAATGATGGGCATGGGCGGAGCGATGATGATGCCGGCGACCCTCGCCGTCATCGTGAACGTGTTCGAAGAGAAGGAGAGACCGAAAGCGATCGCGATATGGGCGATGATGGCAGGGATCGGCGTCGCGCTTGGTCCGATCCTCGGAGGGGCGCTGCTCGAGTACTTCTACTGGGGGTCGGTGTTCCTGGTGAACGTGCCAATTGCCGGGATCGCGATTGCAGCAAGCCTATTCCTCGTGCCGGATAGCCGAGACCCCGAGAGCAGGCCACTCGACATTCCAGGAGCACTTCTCTCGATGGGAGCGGTCTCTGCCCTGATCTTCGCCGTCATCGAGGGTCCCGAGTGGGGGGCCACGTCCCCGCGGCTCGCGGTTACGGTGGCCACGGCGGTCGTCTTGAGCTTGGGCTTCGTCCTGCGAGAGAGGCAAGCCGCGTACCCGTTGGTGGACTTTGCGCTGTTCCGGCTGCCGCGGTTTTCGACCGGAGCAGCCGCTGTAAGTCTGGCGTTCTTCTCGGTCGTCGGCTTCATGTTCGGCTTCACGCAGTACCTCCAGTTCGTTCAGGGACACAGTCCGCTGGCTGCGGGAGTTCGATTCCTGCCGATAGCGGGAGGCTTCATGTTGGGCGCCATAGCCAGTGAGGAGTTGGTGCGCCGCTTCGGCACCACCAGAATCGTGGCAGCTGGACTCGTTATCATGACTGCTACGATGCCGCTCATACTCCTCTGGGAGACGAACACTTCCTACCTGGTGATCGGGCCTATTGTGGCCGTGATCGCGCTGGGCATAGGTTTGGTTTTCGCTCCGGCAGCCGAAGCGGTCATGGGCGCGGTTGGGGCAGCGAAGGCGGGAGTTGGGTCAGCGATGAACGACATGACCCAGATGCTGGCGGGCGCGTTCAGTATCGCCGTGGTCGGATCCGTGATGTATGCGATTTACGCCGCCAGGCTCGGGGACGCTGCGGCATCGCTGCCCGCCGACCAGAGAGAGGTAGCACGAGATTCAATCGGGGCGGCAGTTCAGCTGGCGGCGTCGCTGCCGCAAGCGGATGCGCTCGCCCTAACCATCGCTGCGAGGTCGGCATTCACGGATGCGCTGGGTCTGGCGGTGCTGATCGGCGCCGGGTTCTCGCTCATGGGGGTGCTGATCGTTGCTAGGTTCATGCCGGCGCGGGAGCCTGTGCCAATGGATAAGGAGCCCGTCCCCGAGCCGGTGCCAATGGACGCGGAAGAGAGATCCGAACTCGAGCCAGTGCTGGCGGAGCAAGAGCCCACGCCGGACTTGGTGCCCGTGCCGGTGCCGGTGCCGGTCGAGGAACCGTCGCCCTAGCGCGGCTTTGGCGGGACGAGTACGGAGGAGGCCCCCCGGCACAATAACCCGGTGGGCTTCCTCTTTTACGCTTCCCACTTCGCCCCGTCCGCCCAAACATTAAGCTTGACCTTCGACCACAGCCGTGGTAAGCGTAACTGCCCAGAACTTGCCTAGGCCCATGCGATTCGAACCGTTACCGAGCGCCCGGCAGTAGGGTAGTTCTTGACTGGGCAGTCAACAACCGTTACCGTCCCCAAACGGAGTCCGGCTCTTAGAACGGCTGAGATCGACAACCAGGAGGATGACCCATGCCCATTACAGATAGCGAGAAGGCCCGACGCAGTCGCCTGCTTAAAGCCCACTATGACGTTGAGAACAGCCACGACATGAACGCTATTATGGCGACCTTCTCACCCGACGCTGAGATGCATTACAACCGAATCCCGTTCACGGACCCGCAAAGCATTCGTGATGCGCACGGCCTTATGGGTTTTTCCGGCACGGACGGCGCTTTAGAAGACCTTGACAACTGTATCGACAGTGTGCATTTCACAGACGACGAAATCATCGTCGAAGGACGCCTGTGTGGCAAACATGTCGGTGAATTCCTAGGCTTTGAAGCCACGGGCCGCAACGTCGAACTGCCGTTCATCGCCTTTTATAACTTCGACAAGACTGACAAACTCATCTCCGAACGCGTCGTCATGAACCTCGGGGTGCTTATCGCTTCGGGGTAGTCAATTGTAGGAAGTTCCCGAAAAGGAGCAACTTTCGTAGTCTTCAGAATCAGTAGCGGGCTCTCTGCTCAGAAAGCAGACGGTCACGGATTCTGGTAGGGGAGAGGCCGCCATGGCGGCGGCCTCTCCCATTGCATGTTGGGTTGGAGCGGGAGACGAGAGTCGAACTCGCGACCCTCTGCTTGGTTGTACGTCTGCTCACTGAGTCTGGAATAGCTCCAGCGCACAGCACATAACTCGGCCAGTCTTGGTCCGCTTCTCATTCGTGAAGCACAGCGATTAGCGCTAGACGCTTGGGAAGCAGGTGCTCGCGGAGAGCGCAGGTCGATTGCGATTGCTCTCCGGTCAAGTAGCTAGGATTTACGGGTAGGCTCCTCTGCTGGCCGTTCCTTATGCCCTTAACATAGACCGATAGACCCAAAGCGCTGGCCACTAGCGCACGTTCGGCGCGCTAGCGCGCCTTTGGCGTGAGCACGTCGTTCAGCGCGTCGCCCAGCAGGTTGAAACCGAAGATGAGCAGCCCGACAACGATAGCCGGCGCGATGAGCAAGTGCGGGTGGTTCCGGATCACGGGCTGGCTGCTGGCGTCGAAGATCAGCGCGCCGAAGCTGGGCGTCGGGTCGTGGACGCCCACGCCCAAGAACGTCAAGGCGATCTCCGAGCCGGCGATGGCGCCCAGCGACGCCGAGACGCCGACGATGATGATCGGGCTGACGTTGGGCAGCAGGTGCGACACTATTATGCGCCACGTGCCTGCTCCCATCGACCGCGCGGCCAGCACGTACTCCGTCTCACGCAGCGCCAGCACCTGCGAGCGGATCACTCGGGCGCCGCCTACCCAGAAGAACAGGGAGAGTGCGCCGAAGATCAGGAAGTAGTCAGACGCGCCTGGCATCGCAAAGACCGCCTGCACACCCCAGAGGGCGAGGATCGCGCCGGCCGACGTCACGGCCAGCGCCAGCCAGGCGCCGCTGCGCCCGCCACTGCCCGCCAGCAGCCAGGCCGCGAGCGCGGCGACACCGATGAGTGCCAGTACGCCGAAGATGACGTAGAAGAGCGGCTGATCGGTGGAGAGCCAGCCTTCTAAATTGTCGACCCAGCCCTTCACTCTGTCGCGCATCGTCGCGTTGATCAGGATCAGCATCGGTAGGGCGGGCAGCGAGCCGAACGCTTCCCCTGCCCGCATGATCACGGTGTCCACCTTGCCCCCGAGGTAGCCCGAGAGCATCCCGAGCCCGACCGATAGGATGAGGCTGCCTGTGAGGACGGTGGCGATGGTGACGATGGTCGTGGTGCGCGCCGACCAGATGACGCGGCTGAGCTGGTCGCGGCCGAGGCGGTCTGTGCCGAAGGGGTGGTCCCACGACGGGCCGCTCAGCGTCTCCTCCAGGTTCTGGTCACGGAAATCGCTCGGCGCCAGCAGCGGCGCGAACAGGCCAACGAAGTAGAAGAAGGCGATCAGCACTAGCGCCGCCACCGCCAGCCGCTTCCGCAGCAGGCGGCGCATCGCTATCTGCCACGGGCCCGCGGCCGGGCGCATCGTGGAGGTGTCCTCGGACGGCAGATCGGCGGTCGCCTGCGCGTTCGTCATTACTGGCCTTGCTGCGCGCCGAATCGAATGCGTGGATCGATGAACGTGTAGGCGACATCGGTGATGATGTTGGCGATGATGAACGCCGTTGCCACGATCAGCACCAGCGCGAGGATGACGTCGTAGTCGCGGCTCTGGGCGGCCTGGAAGCCGAGCTGGCCGATGCCCGGGATGCCCAAGATCAGCTCGACGAAGAACGCGCCTTCCAGGAGCGTTGTGAGCGATAGGCCGATCACGGTCACCAGCGGTAGCAGCGCGTTGCGCAACACGTGCCGGCCGACGACCTCCAGCTCCGGCAACCCCTTCGCGCGTGCTGTGCGCACGTAGTCCTCGCCCAGCACTGCCAGCGTCGTCGCGCGGACGAGTCGCGCTACACCGGCCACGCCCGGCAGCGACAGCACGAGCGCGGGTAGGATGATGTGTCTGCTGAAGATGCCCAGCGACACCTCCTGCGGCCCGACATCGATCTCCGGCCCGCCCCAGCCGATCGCCGGCAGCCACCCCAGCTTGACGACGAAGATCAGGACGAGGAACGGCAGGCTGACCAGCACCGGGATCGATTGAAAAAAGAGGAAGCTGCTGATCGCAACCGGATCCATCCACGTTCCTTGCCGCAGCGCCGCGAAGACGCCGACAGCGGTGCCCAGAGAGAACGCGATCACCAGCGCGACGATCCCGGGCTGCATAGAGACCAGTATGCGAGGCCAGATGATGTCCCAGACATCCGTGCCGCGATAGATCGTCTGGCTTTCGCCAAAGTCGTGATGCCTGATCAGGTTCGTCATGTAGATGCCGTACTGCTGGTAGATCGGCTTATCGAGGTTCAGCTCCTGTCGCACCCGCTCCTTCGCCTCTTCGTCTGCGCGCGGCCCGGCGAGCACATCGACGGTATCGACAGGGCCGAGGCGGGTGATGCTGAAGGCGAAGAAGGAGACGATGAAGAGGATGACCGGCGCCCAGAGGAGGCGGCGGACGGTGTAGGCGAGTAGCCCTTCCATAGCGGAGCGAGGCCGTGCGCTACTCGGAGCTGAAGCTGATGAAGCGCAGGCGCGGCACGATGGCCGGCGGGATCAGGTAGTTATTGACGTACGGCTTGACGAGGGCGTGGAAGCGGTCGAAGAAGAGCGGGAACCAGGGCACATCGTCCAGGATCAACTGCTCGGCCTGCTGGTACAGCTCGATGCGCCGGGCGGAGTCGGGTTCAGTCAGAGCTTCGCGCAGCAGCGCGTCGACTTCCGGGTTGCTGTAGAAGGTATTGTTATTCGGACTCTCGCTATCGAAGTGGATGTTGAGAATGTCCTCCTCGTCCGGGTAGTCCATGATCCAGCCGAGCGTGAACATCTGGTAGCGGCCCTGGTCTACGTCCTGGAAGAACGTCGCCGATTCCGCCTGCTGGATCTCCACCTCCACGTCTAGGTTCTGACGCCACATCTCCAAGATTGCGCTGGTGCCCGCCCCTGCCGTCGCGCCGGTGCCGCTTTCAGCCAGCGTGATCTCGGGCAGGCCCTCTGGCCCGCCGTACGAAGAGTCCGCCAGCAACTGCCGCGCCTGCTCAGGGTCGAATAGCGGCGCCTGCACCTGCTCGCTGTAGGCCGCGAGTCCCGGCATGACGATGCTGTTCGCCACCGGGATCGCATCCTGGAAGACGGCGCGCGCGATCTGCTCCTTATCGATCGCCATCGCGAACGCCCGGCGAACGAGTGGATCGTCGAACGGCTCGGTGTTGGTGTTGAAACCGAGGTAGTCCATGGACAGGCGGCTGCCGCTCCGGTACTCTGCGTTCAGCGGGTCGGCAGGGTCTTGGATACGCTCCAGATCGTCCAACGCGATGCCGGCGACGTCCAGCTCACCCGCCTCGTAGAGCGTGATCGAGCTGCCGAGCAGCTCGTAGCGCACCGTCTCGATGATCGGCGCGCCCAGGTGGTAGCGCGCGTTCGCTTCCAGCTCGATCCGTTCGCCGAAGCGCCAGTTCTTCAACTTGTAAGGGCCGGTGCCGTTCGGCTGCCGCGTCCAGTTGTCGTCGCTGTCCACTTGCGAAGGGTCGACGACGAACGCCGTCGGGTACGTCAGCTTGAAGAGAAACGACGGCAAGTCGCGGTCGATCGTGATTTCGATCGTTTTGTCGTCGACGACGCGGATGCCGCTGACCTCCGTCGCTTCGCCGCGCAGCTTCTCCGTTACGCCAATGATGTCGCCCAGGAAGAACTCGGCTACAAGCGATCGCGTATTCGGGTCGGCCGCCCGCTCGAACGAGAATTTAACGGTGCTGGCCAAGACAGGCTTTCGATCGTGGAAGAGGGCGTCCTCGCGCAGCGTGAACGTGTAGGTGACGGTGCCGTCCGGGTTTACCACCTTGCCGCCGTTCTCGATCGTCGGTATCTCCACCGCCAGGTCCGGCTGAATCTCCAGGTTGGTGTCCAGCGTCAGCAGGCCGCCGAAGATCTCGACGACGTAGAGGGCGGAGGAGGCGTCCTGGATGATGTGTGGATCGAGCGTGATCGGTTCCGGGCCGCGCAGCCGCAGTTGTGTCCTGCTGGAATCTCCACCGTTGTCGTTTGGGCTGCCGCTCTGTGTTTCGCCGTCGTCGCCGGAGGAGACGACGATGATGACGAGGACGCCGACGGCGACGACCAGGGCCGCCATGATGCCCAGAATGACGAGGACGGCGCGATTCATCGGCGGTCACTCTCCTTTAGCGCGTGGGTCCTTTGCACGTTAGGGCGATGATAGCAGAGCCTCTGTTCAGCCTCAACGTACGAGGATCACGATCGTTGCATCGTGGTCCTGGCTGCGGCCGCAGGCCGTCCGGCCCGACAATGCCCAGGATCACGTTTGGTTCATCCATCGAGCGCCTCCTGGCCGCGCATCCATGGCACTCGCCGCGACCATAGCGCCACCAACGCCGGCGCCGCCAGCAGCGCGGCCACCGGCATGATCGGCGCGTGAAACCTCGGGTCGGCGAAGAAGGCCATGTGAACCAGCGTCCAGTAGGCGACGAGCGAGATCAGCAGCACGCGCCCGGGCTCTCGTTTCGATAGCCAGAGCCGCGCTCCCAGCGCGACGAAGCCCAGCATGGCGAAGTAGTAGACGTTCGAGAGCGCGAGCAGCGCTTCGCGCAGATCGCTCGACATGAACGTCTGGGCGCCGTGGCCGTCGTTCCACCTCAGCCCTTCCTCATCGTTGTAGTAGAGCCAGAAGAGCTTCTGGAACGGCAGCGCCAGCTCTTGGGCGGGATGCGTGACGGCGAACTCCAGCCCCTCGCGGAAGCCCTCCGTATTGATCCGTACCTCGCGCTCCGTGGTGTTTAGCTCGGGATGGCTGAAGACCAGCTCGTCTCCGCCCGTGGCCCCGAAGTTGCCGGCCGCGCCCTCATGGTGGCCGATCCAGAAGTCGACGCCCGCGTTCGTCGAGATGAAGACGGGCGCATCCATCTCGATTGCGTTGCGGACAGTCCATGGGGCGACGATCAGGCCGATGCCTAGGCCGACCGCGGCCAGCCGCAGCGCGACGCCCCGGCGGTCGATGCCCGTGAGGAGCCAGAACGGGATGACGACGATCGGCAGCAGCAGCGCCTGGCCTCTCGTAAGCGTCGCCAGCCCGAGTACGAGGCCCGCTGTCACCAGCAGAAGCGTGTCTCGTCCTCCGCTCTGGGCCTCGAGCACCAGCAGGTAGATGCCCAGCAGTGCGAGGAACGTAAACGCTACCTCCGAGAGCGTGACGCCGGTGAAGAAGATCAGGCTGGGAAAGCCGGCGACGATCGCCGCCCCGACGATCGCCGGCGCGGTTCCTAACGTGCGCCGGCCGATCAGGTAGATCAGGGCCACTGTCGCCGTGCTCAGCGCGACGTTGAGTAGCTGCGCGACGATGATCTCCTGGCCGAACAGCCAGTACACCATCGCCAGCAGCAGGGGATAGCCGGGCGGCCAGAACGCCGTCGCCGCGCCGTTCAGGTGGATGTAGCCTTCGCCGTTGACGAGCGCGCGCGCGGCGAAATCGTAGCGAAACGCGTCGTCGTCCGGTAGCGGCTGCCAGTCGGTGAAGATGACCCAGCCGAGCCGTAAAGCGAACGCAGATGCAAGGATGATAGCGAGCCAGACCGTGCGGCTGCGGAAGGCACTCATAGGGCCGGCGTCCGTTGCGGCGGCTGTGCTGGCGTTACCTGCCTGGGCGTTCGCGGTGTCGATCTGCACCCGGCGTTCCGCGCCTCCTGCCCGTCCTCACCGAGCTTGCCCGCCTCTAGCGGGGCTTGCGCCTCTCGCGACGTTTGTCCGCCGCTGGCGGGGCCCGCCCCACCTGTCTCCAGCATAGCGGACGCATAGCGCTCGGCGTAGCCGTACTGGCGCAGGCAGTCCGGGTCTGGCCTCTTTGCCGCCGCGTATGCGAAGAGGCAGGCCAGATGGCCTGCCTCTGATTGCGTAATTCCGCTATACGTTACGCCAGCGCCGGCTCCTCGGCCGCAGGCTTCTCTGCCTTGGTCAGAATCACCTCGCCGCCCTCAACGTCGATCAGGACGGAATCGCCCTCCTCGAAACGGCTCTCCAGCAGCGCATCCGATAGGCGGTCTTCGATCTCATCCTGGATCACGCGGCGTAGCGGCCGGGCGCCGAAGACTTGGTCATACCCCTTCTCGCCCAGCCAGTCCTTCGCCTCGGTGGTCACCTCCATGGTGACGCCCTTGAGCAGCAACTGCTCCTCGACGTCCTTCAACTGTAGGTCGACGATGGTCCGGATGTGCTCCTTGGACAGCGCGTGGAACACCACTGTAGCATCGACGCGGTTGAGGAACTCAGGGCGGAAGGCGCGCTTCAGCTCTTCCAGCACCTTCTCCTTCATGCGCTTGTACTGCGACTCGGCCGTCTTTGCCTGCTCCGTATCGACGCTGAAGCCCAGCGCCGACTCCTTGCGGATCAGGTCCGAGCCGATGTTGCTGGTCATGACGATGATCGTGTTCCGGAAGTCGACCTTACGGCCCTTCGCGTCGGTCAGGTGGCCGTCGTCGAAGATCTGGAGCAGGATGTTGAAGACGTCCGGGTGCGCCTTCTCGATCTCGTCCAGGAGGATCAGGCAGTACGACTTGCGGCGCACAGTGTCGGTCAACTGGCCGCCGTCGTCGTAGCCGATGTAGCCGGGTGGCGCGCCGACGAGGCGCGAGACGTTGTGCTTCTCCATGAACTCGGACATGTCCAGCCGGATCAGCGAATCCTGGCTGCCGAACATGAACTCGGCCAGCATTTTCGGCAGGTACGTCTTGCCGACGCCCGTCGGCCCCATGAACATGAAGACACCGATCGGCCGCTTCGGATCCTTGAGGCCGGCCCGGGAGCGCCGCACGGCCTTGGAGATGGCGGTGATCGCCTCGTCCTGGCCCATGACGCTGTTGTGCAGCGCGTCCTCCATGTGCAGGAGGCGCTCCTGCTCCTCGCTGGCAATGCGCGTGACGGGGATGCCCGTCCACATGCTCACCACATCGGCGATGTCCTCCGCGCCGACGACCGGCGCCTCGCTCTCGCCGTCGGAGCCCAGCTCTTCTTCCAGATGCTCCAGCTTCTCTTGCAGCTTCACTTCGCGATCGCGAAGCTCGGCGGCGAACTCGTACTGCTGGGAGCTGATGGCGCTGTCCTTCTCCTTGCGCAGGCTCTCCAGTCCGCGCAGCGCCTCCTTGAGCGACGGCGGCGTGGAGGAGCGCTTGATGCGCACGCGAGAGGACGCCTCGTCCATCAGGTCGATCGCCTTGTCGGGCAGGAAGCGGTCGCCGATGTAGCGCGCGGCCAGGTCGACGGCGGCCTTGAGCGCCTCGTCGCTGATCGTCAGCTTGTGGTGCTCTTCGTAACGCTCCTTGATGCCGTGCAGGATTTCGATTGAATCCTCCACGCTGGGCTCTTCGACCAGCACCGGCTGCAAGCGCCGCTCCAGCGCCGCGTCCTTTTCGATGTACTTGCGGAACTCGTCGAGCGTCGTCGCGCCGATGCACTGCAACTCACCGCGCGCGAGCGATGGCTTGAGGATGTTCGCGGCGTCGACCGCGCCCTCGGCCGCGCCGGCGCCGACGAGCATGTGCATCTCATCGATGAAGAGGACGCAGTTGCCTGCATTCTTCAGCTCCTCGATCACCTTCTTCAGCCGCTCTTCGAACTCGCCCCGGTACTTCGTGCCCGCGACGAGGCCGCCGATATCGAGCGTCACCAGGCGCTTGCCCTGCAGCGTCTCCGGCACATCGCCGGCGACGATGCGGTGGGCCAGCCCTTCGACGATGGCCGTCTTGCCGACGCCCGGCTCGCCGATCAGGATCGGGTTGTTCTTCGTCCGGCGGGAGAGGATCTGGATCATCCGCTCGATCTCTGTGTTGCGGCCGACAATCGGGTCCAGCTTCCCTTGGCGGGCGGCGCTGGTCAGGTCCATGCCCAACTGGTCGACAGTAGGCGTGCGTGTGGAGGAACGCGCCCCGGAGCCGGAGCTCTGCGGTACGCTCTGGGAGAGGATACGCGTCGTCTCGGCGCGCACGCGCTCCAGGTTTACGCCCAGGCTCTCCAGCACGCTGGCGGCGATGCCTTCGCCCTCGCGCACCAGGCCGAGCAGCAGGTGCTCCGTGCCGATGTAGTGGTGGCTGAGCCGTCGCGCCTCGTCGACCGCTAGCTCGATCACTTTCTTGGCGCGCGGCGTGAGGCCGATCTCGCCCACCGTAGCCCGGTCGCCCCGGCCGATGATGAACTCGACGGCGGAGCGCACTTTGGACAGCTCGACGCCCAGGTTGGAGAGCACTTTGGCTGCGACGCCGTCGCCCTCGCGGACGAGGCCGAGCAGCAGATGCTCTGTGCCGATGTAGTTGTGATTGAAGCGCTGAGCCTCTTCTTGGGCTAGCGTGAGGACTCTGCGAGCGCGTTCCGTGAATTTGTCAAAGCGATCAGCCATATCAACCTCTACATTCACCCTACCACACGGTCTTCAGCGAAGTCTAGGTTGTCGGGGCGCTCTATTTCAGGATGAGGGTTTTCCCTCCTCTGCCTCTCCGGCTGAAGCCGATGTGTCCACCCCCGCCTCCGTTGCCTCCTCGCTCTCCGTTTCCGCCTTATCCTCAGTTGGTTCCGCTTCTGCGGCGGGCTCTTCTTCGGTAGCCGGTTCCGCTTCTGCGGCGGGCGCTTCTTCGGTAGCCGGTTCTGCTTCTGCGGCGGGCGCTTCTTCGGTAGCCGGTTCGGCTTCTGCGGCGGGCGCTTCTTCGGTCGCCGGTTCCGCTTCTGCGGCGGGCGCTTCTTCGGTCGCCGGTTCCGCTTCTGCGGCG
>JADFKB010000078.1 GCA_022565155.1 Chloroflexota bacterium
GGAACAAAACCTGCCCGCCGCATCCTCGCAGGAGCCCACGCGCAACGGAGGTTGCTCATGCTTAGCCCGTATCGCGTCCTCGACCTCACGAACGAACGCGGCCTGCTCTGCGGCCAGATCCTGGCCGACCTCGGCGCGGACGTGATCGCGGTCGAGCCGCCGGGCGGCAACTCCGCCCGGAAGCTCGGCCCCTTCGTCGACGGCGCTTGACAATTCCCAGGGCGGGTATATACTAAACGCGACTGGTGGACCTGGTGGCACTCAAGGGTGTTGTGAAGAGCTATGGGCGGGCCGACCCTTGACCCTTAGACGAAAGCACACCCTTTGAATCCCCAAGGTCGCATGGCGCGCAGGGCGACGCCTCAAGTTCTGAGGAGAATCGATATGATCTATATTGCCAGATCGGACGGCCGCTGGTGGAGGAACGCGGCGATTGTGGCGCTGGCAGTTGTCGCACTGGCGATAGCGCTGCTGGTCATTCAAGACGTACACAAAGCTCAGGCGGGAACGCCAACTGACTCGGCGACGATGTCGCTCGTCGCCAAACCCGACGAACCGGTTGATATCCTCGTGAAGGACACCTTCACGGTCTCAGTTCACATGGACCAGATTTCCAAGTTGGACCGCGACGGTGATAACGTCGGCGGCTACACGGGATGGCAGGCCAGGGTCAACTTCCCGACAGCGTTGAAGCTCGTTGGCGATCCTGTCTTCACCTGGCCAGAGGCTGATCCCGCGACGACAGCCTTTTCGCTCGGGGCAGGAACGGTGCTTCTCGGTTCCACAGTCGGAGTCGACGGCGAAGGTGACCTGAATCAGGAGAGCACGTTCATCGGAAATCTGGTTGATCTGACCTTCAGCTGCAACGAGCCGAACAAGACGCATACCATCACGCTGAAGGGAGCGCCGGAGACGTTTGTCCTGGCAGAACCGAATCCAGGGTCGCCTCCCGCTTCTAAGACCGCCACAGTCCCCCTTGGAACTGGCACGATCAACGTGGACTGTAAGGCTGCGGCGATGTCCCTGAACGTGAAGGGGGATGCGCCAAAGCACTTCCCGGACCCGGACACTGGTCAGTTCCACGTGGCGGTCGGCCAAAAGATCACGGTCAATGTTAATGTTGATGTGATCCGGAATCTCGTGGATAAGGACGTTGATCCGCCCGATGGAGGGGGCTACACCGCCGTCTTCGCGCAGGTGGTGTTCGACGACACTCTGCTGACTCTGCAATCTTCCAACGTAGTAGTCGCCGGATGTTCTACGCCGACTATTAGCACGCTAACTAATCCTCATACCGTCTCCTGTGACGCGTTCAACGCGAGCCAGAGTGATGAAAGCATAGTTGAAGACAAGGTCTTCGAGCTCGTGTTTTCGTGCGATGGTATTGGGAAGGGCGAAATCGTTCTGGGCGGGTCCACAGAGCTCCGCGACGAGAACGAAAACCCGGTCAACGTAGCGATAGCGAGTGACCCGATTAGCGTCCGGTGTATCGGTGGTGACGAGGACGAGGACGGTGATAAGTGCACCACCACGCAAGAGGTGGCGAACGGAACGAATCCACACACATACGACTTCTGGGATACCAATAAGAATAGAATGATCGACGTGCAGGACTTCCTGAACTATCTGCTCAGGTTTGGCCAGCCGGCTGACCCGGGGCCGCCAACGTTTAACCAGGTAAACGACACGAACGGCGACGGCGTAATCAATATCTTTGACTTGGTCGCCGTGGTCGCGCAGTTCGGTAAATCCTGCCCAATTTAAGAGTAGTCAGAACAGGGGCAGCAGTCAGAGTTACTGTGGAGAGCCTTGGGATGTAGCACCCCAGGGCTCTCCGTAACGCTCATTTTGGAAGGACGTTTACCGAAAGTATGGGTAGCATGACGGAGACCGGCAAGCTAGTTGCGTTAACGATCGTCCTACTGCTCGTGAGCTTCAGCCTCTTTCCTGGAGGCCCTCTGAGTACGGATGTGCGGGCGGACACGCCGCAATCCGGTCCTGTTGAGATGTCGTTGAGCCTCGCCGCTGCCGCATCCTTGAACTGTCTATCGCTTTCCAGCTGTTTCGTAGACCCGGGAACACCATTCACCGCCGTCGCGAGTATCACGTCTGCTCCGGCCGGCGGCTATATCGCCTACCAAATCGACGGCGTACATCCTGGCTTAGTGTCCAAAGCCGTCCGTCATGCGGCCCCTGGGGTGTTCCCAATCGAGGCCCCAACCCAAGGCGTTGGGACGAATGCGTTCCTTGCGGCGGCGCTTACTGGCAGCCAGCCCCCACAGCCCGTCGTGACATATGAAGGACCGCTCGTGGAAGTGGATCTGAATTGCCCTAGTGCTGGAGGCGTCTTCACGCTATCGATGAGAGTCGAGGGCACGGTAGGCACAGTAGTTGTAGACCAGAACAACGACCCCGTCGCAATAACGACGACAGCGCTGGATGCCGACGGAGATACGCTTGCAGACAAGGTCGCCGCAGCACTGACCGTGAACTGCGTCGATAGACTTGCCGTCGACATCGACGGCGACGGGTGTGTAGGCGCTCGGGAACTCGGTTCAGACCCGACACGAGGTGGTCTGCGAGACCCGAAGAACCCCTGGGACTTCTACGACGTGGCTGGTATGGCGGGAGGGCCGGACGGCATCATCGACCTCTTATTTGATATTCTGGGCGTTATCCAGCACTACTCGCCAGGGGGAGGTCCGCCGTACGATGTGCAGTTTGACCGCGGGCCGTCAACAGGACCTAACTTCTGGAACATGACCGCGCCGGACGGGGTTATCGACCTGCTGACCGACATCGTAGGTGTGATTACGCAGTTCGGCCACGACTGCCGTTAACGTGTCCCTTCTCCGGCGCCACGCCTGGGAACAGGGAGCCCCATGAGACGAACTAAGTCCCTGCGTTCGCTGTGGACGATCCCCAAGCTGCTGGCCTTATCAGCGGGAGTGGCTGCTCTCGCAACGGCGCTCCTCGCCAATATGTCTCTTGGCGCGGGGCAGGTAGGACTGTCGGTCGACTGTGACGGCAACAGCCCGCAGTTGGAGACGGAATGCCAGGTTGGCGGGGAGCAGCCATTCACGGTAGCGATCGTGACGAGCGACGCGCCAGCGGCGGGATTCGTGGCCTACCAGGCTAAGCTGCGCTGGGACGATGCCGTCTTGGATTACCGGCCGTCCGCCGCAGTGACAGACGAGGTGGTGTGGCCCGACTGCGCCTTCCCGGCGCGCACGGACAACCGTCCGAGTGACGCATCCGTACTGCTGGCATGCGTGGCCTTTCCGCTGGTATCCTCTGACTATGGTGGCTCCCTCCTGCTACTTGAGTTCGTCTGTATTGGCAACGGGGATGCTCAGTTAACCCTGGTGGCAGGGGCTGGTGTTGACCTGACTGGCAGCTTCTTCATCGAGCTCGACAGTGGAGGAGCGCAAACCATCGTCGATCCCAAGCTGACGGGAGCCGTCGTAGTCTGCACAGGGCCAGCCGTAGATACTGCGACGCCGGAGCCGACGGCCCAGACGCCGCAAAGCCCGGCGGCTAGCCCCTCGGCAACGTTGGCAGCCACGGCGGTGGCCACGGCTAGCCCCGCGTCGACGCCGACAGCGACGCCAATCGTGTCGGCGACCGAGACGATAACGCCGACGGTGACAGGTAGCGATTCGCCGACCCGGACGTTAACGCCGACCGTCACAATCACGCCCCTAGGAACTCCCTTACCTACCGATACTCGAACGCCCACGCCTTCACTACTAGCCGGGGATGCGAGCTGTGATGGAGTGATCAATCCGGTTGACGCTGCCTTGATCCTGCAACTCGCGGCCGGCCTTATCTCTGAGCTGCCATGCCCAAGCCAGGGTGACGCGAACGGCGACGGAGTAGCGAATCCGGTGGACGCTGCGCTCATCCTGCAATTCAGCGCTGGGCTGATTAGCTCCCTGCCGCCGTAAACTTTGAACAGGCAGGATGGCCTACCGCCCCCGCTTTACTCCGCCTTGCGGCGCTGCAGCTCCTCTAGCACGAAGGGGTTGGTCTGGCGCTCCTCGCCGATGCGCGTCTCCTGCATGTGGCCCGGCAATACGACTGAATCGTCGGGCAGAGTCATCAGCTTATCGACGATGCTCGGCACCTCCTGCTGTGGTGGACGGAGTGTAGCAAACCCAACGTGGAGACTGGAGTCTTCGGTAAGTTGGTTCGAGAGAGACTAGCGCAGACTAAACGGCGGGTAGCGATCGGTCACGAGTAGGAACGCGTACGCCTGTACCCGAAGCGCCCACCTCAAAACCCCGACCACGAAGTCGAAGAGACCCCGCGGATAGCGCCCGGTGATCAGGATGGCAAACCACGCGACGATCACGGCGATCACCGCGAACAGCGCGAGGACGATGAGTACGATGTAGTGAGGGATCGCGAGCAGCCACTTCACCAGCGGAAGCCAGCGGTTCAGGTCCTGCTCGACATCCGGGTAATCGATCTCGATGTGAACTGACTGCTCGTCGACGGTAGATGGATATTGGTCCGTAAGAAAAGCCAAGTACGCGGTCAGCCGTCCCTCGAAGCGAGTCAGCTCGCGAGCGAAGTCGAACCACCAGCGCGGATACCGCTGCCGGACTACGATCATCAGCGCCGTGGCGATCGTTAGACCGGCCGCTACTCCTTCCTCGCCCCCAGTCAACAGAACCAGGATAACCAGGATGGGAATGATCCAGATGATTCGTAGTAGCGTTGTGAGTCGGTTGAGCTGTTCTGGGTAGTCGACCTCGAGGCGTGCGGGATAACTCTCAGGCTGGGCGGTCAATGTGTCCTCCTTGACTCAGTGCGGTAGAGGGCGAAGTGCACCTTCTGCCGGGATGGACGGAGTTTAGCACACCGTTCTACTCTGGCTATTTCGCTCGTTGGGGCGTGTCAGAGCGTGTCAAACTCATCCATCATAGGCTAGTCGCCAGATCTGACTCCATTAACGATGAGGGGTGGGAACTCCTCAGGAATCTCCACCAGCGCTTCTGCGTCTGGCCGGCATTTCTGAGCTTTTTCCTTGGACTCCTGATCAACCTTTCAGCCCTGAATTACGCAGGTTCCGCCGTCGGTCCGATAGCACGCAGGACTGCGCCGCACCGGGCTCCTGATCGTCCTCTAGTTCCAGTTCCATGAAGCTCTATTGTCTCGGTACCCGCTTTCGCTAAGCGATTATATACCTTCTCTGACGATCATCAAATGTTTAGATTCTAGAAGTAGGGAGAGGATTAGCCCAGCGTGGCCGTCGTTCAGGGATCTACATTGTTGTAGGTGCTTCCGGTGTTGCTTTCAGACAGTGTTCAGGCAATTCATCTTGCACAAGAGGGCCGGTTAGCATCGGCTTATCTCCCATCCCGTCAAGCAGCCGTTCAGTTGATCCGCTGCGAAGGCCGTTGCTATACTCCGGTAGCATAGGAGTGTAGCTCAGTTGGCTAGAGCAACGGTCTCCAAAACCGTAGGTCGGGGGTTCGAGTCCCTCCACTCCTGCCAACGAGCGTTCAGCCGAGGTGGTGAAACTGGCAGACACGCGGTCTTGAGGGGGCCGTGCCTTCGGGCGTAAGGGTTCGAATCCCTTCCTCGGCACCAGAGGAGCCCACGAGGACGGTGGCCTCACGCCATCGCCCTTGGCGTTATCGTTTTCGAGGCGACGTAGCCAAGTGGTTAAGGCAGGGGTCTGCAAAACCCCCATCACCGGTTCGAGTCCGGTCGTCGCCTCCACGCGAACAGTCAGGCGGGCTCAGAGCCGAATGCCGGTTCTGAGTCCGCCGTCTTGTAGCGCGGGAGTCGCACTGCCGTGAATGAGCAGACGTCGACAGTCCTCAGGCGTTTGGAGGAGGAGGACCGGCGCGACCGCGAGGATGGCACGCCGCAGGCGCTGAGGCTCCGGTCTGTGTCGCCGGAGGTCTGGCAATTCCTGCACCTGCTGGTGAAGATCGCCGGCGCGCGGCGCATCCTCGAAGTCGGCTCCTCCGGCGGCTACTCGACGATCGCGCTGGCGTCGGCCGCCCGCGAGACCGGCGGCTGCGTCACGACGCTGGAGATCGACCCGGCGAAGATCGAGCGGGCAGGCCGCAACCTGGCCGAGGCTGGGTTCGATGATCTCGTGACGATTCGGGAGGGCGACGCGCTGCAGGCGCTGCCCAGCCTGGACGGGCCGTTCGACATGATATTTCTTGATTTCGAGAAGGGGCTGTACCTGGAAGCCCTGAACCCGCTCGTCGACCTGTTGCGACCCGGCGGCCTGCTCGTCGCCGATAACCTGCTCTCGCACGCCGAGGACTTGGCCGCGTTTCGGCAGGCCGCCGAATCGCATCCGCAGTTGGAGTGTCTGCTGGTGCCGATACCGCGCGGCGAGCTGCTCTGCCGCAAGAGATCGGAGGGATAGACGTTATGGAGCTACTCCACCGCAATCTCAGCAGGTTCGCCGTCTTCACCGTCGAGAGCGAATCGGAGGCGCTGGCGATGATTATCCGCGCGACGGCGGCGATGTACGAGTCGCCGCCCGCGTTTCAAGGCTTCAGCGAAGAGGGCCTGCTCATCGGGATGGAGTCCACCGATGCTGACGACAAGCCGCTGTTCAGCGGCCGCCAGGAAGGCGACGTGTACGAGGATGAGACGATACAACTCGCCAGGTTTGAAGGCGGCGTCAGCCTCCTCACGATCGAACTGTACGACGAGTCGACTGATCCGAACCAGCCGCTCAACTCAGACAACATCGTGCTGGCTAAGCAGCTAGAGCGGCTGATCAGCGCTTCCGGATAGCTCGCCTGCGGAGGGCAGGCAGCACGTAACTAAAAGCCTAGAGTTCGGCAGGAACAGCGTGACTTTGCGAGTTGAAGGGGCGATTTAGAGGGTGAGGCTGATATGGGCGGCTCGAACAGGTACCGGATCATAAGCGCCCAGGAGGGTCATAGAAGTGTTGAGTTCTGGTCGATCAAGCGTATTCCGTTTGAGCCAGATGGTTGGATGAAGACGGCGCGTGGCGAGCTGCGGGAGGCAATAGGCAAGCTGCCGCTGCAGGCTGGCGAAATTCTCCACGCTGTTTACCGCTCTGAGGAACGTTCCTTCGCTGATGTTGAGAACATCCTCTTCTATAACGTCGGCACCGGCTGTTTCGCG
This sequence comes from Chloroflexota bacterium, assembly GCA_022565155.1. Classification (GTDB taxonomy): domain Bacteria; phylum Chloroflexota; class Dehalococcoidia; order DSTF01; family RBG-16-68-14; genus JADFKB01. Next base: position 7,132 of record JADFKB010000078.1, read on the forward strand.
GGTCTGACTTCGAAAGGGCTGCGTTTCGAGCGCTCCTTCATTGCTCCGCCACCGCATTCTTCCTTGCCGAAGGACTCCACCCTGCACTACCACTGGTACGGTCCTTGCCTGCCACGCGGGACGTACGCACACTGGGCCCGTGGCGAAACCCTCGCCTCCTGGTCGGTTCCGTCTGTAACGCTCCGGCCAACACCATCAGCCAGCACCGTGTGGCTAGGCATGAAGGACGCCCTGTCAGTGACTACTTCTGAGGTCAGCGAACCGCTTGACTACTTCGGGCTCACGGTCAGAGTATTCCCGTCTGCTGCAGCGCGGGTGAACTTGGCGGTCCTGGTGAAGACGCTTTTTGATGGCATTATCGCTGGATTGCACTCACATGACGGTTCGGAACTTGACGAGGTCGCCGGTCGGCTAGCCACGAATCTCAATGCTGATCCGGCTCACATCATGAGGGCTCTGATGGAATCGAAGAACGCCATTCTTGGACAACGGAGACTCCTGCATCCCTTTCTTCAATACGTTCAATGGAACCCAGCAGACGACCTCTTGGTGGCAGGAGAGCTAGAAGTCACCAGAGAATCTACATCCGAGAGTTCATCAGGCTTCTCAGGAGAGCTCTATCGAGTCCGAAGTACAGATTTCGGTGCTTGAGTCCTCCGCATGACCATACCTGGATAATCTATGAAGAGCGCGGCCCGCCGTTGGCGGCTCCGAACCTCTTCCTTACGATACGATCCTGTAGAATCAACCTGACGCCGGGGTGGCGAAATTGGCAGACGCAGCGGACTTAAAATCCGCCGTCCCGAAAGGGATTTGTGGGTTCGATCCCCACCCCCGGCACCAAATTAGATATGAACCTGCGCGCTTACGAGTTTCTCGAAGAGGCGCGCCGTTTCGTTTGACAGCCACGTTGACAGCCACGCGGAGGCGCTAGCCCACCTTAAGAAGGCGCTTCCATGTCTCTCAGCGCTTTGATCACCCGAATACCGAACGGTGTGAGTTTGCAAACCGCTTCCGTGAGGTCGTGCCCGTCCTTGAGGCGGTACATCTGTTTGCGGCAACTGAACACCCCGTATAGCTGAAGCTCACCTATAAAGGAGTTAACAGAATCGCGGCTGAACTCTTCCGAGAAGATGACGAGACCGAATTCCCCGACCGCAAGCTTGTCTGCATACTTCAGCAGTAACTGATTCGCCGAGAGAGTGGAGTGTACGTCCTCGTCAACGTAGTCATAGTGGAATTGGCCTAATTGCTCGATTGTGCGGTGCAGCTCATCACCAGATTCCACTTGACCTGACCTTCTGGCTTCGTCTCTTTGGACGTATGGAGCTCGCAACCATTGGATGACGAACAGCAATGCTAGCCCAATTGCTGGAGCACCAAGACCCGCAGCTGCGACGAGTGAGTAGGCGTTCACCGCGTCCAGGCGCCCGAACGTTGCGCCAAACGCGATTAGGCCGGCTACTGCCGCGACGATCGCCTCGCCAGCTTGGAACCCCAGGCTCCGAGCCGCCACCATCGTCTGTTTCCAAGCATATAGCGGTGCGCTGTCACCGTTCATGCCGCAAGCTTCGATCAAAACAAGCCGTCGAGTCAAGCCCCGAGAGTGCTGGGAGCGTTAGCCGCTGAGAACAGAGTCCATGACGGCCGCTGTTTCGCGCTGCATCGTCGGCGTGACATGCGAGTAGAGATCCAATGTGATGGCGATTGAGGAGTGGCCGAGCATCTCCGACACGATCTTCGGGTGCACCCCGCGGGCAAGCAGTAGCGTCGCGGCGGTGTGTCGCAGATCGTGGAACCGCATAGGCGGCAGCCCGGCGCGCTTCAGAACGGGAGCGAATGATTGTCGGCGGAAGTGGGTCTCCGAAACGAAGTCGCCGACTTCGTTCGCGAAGGCGAGATCCTTGTTCGCCCACGCATCACCCAGGCGCAGGCGTTCCTCGTTCTGAAGCACGCGATGCCGGCGGAGGGCGTCGACCGCAAGGTTAGTAAGCTCAATGCGTCGCCGCTCGCGATGCGGTCGAGCAAATCAGAAGGGAAGAGCCCGCCTTCTACGGTGACGGTCGTGTACGCCATTAGTCGCCACTTCCTGTCGGTACAAGAACGTAGCAGCCGAGGACGTCAGGCGGCGTATGGGGAGTCACACTCAGCTTCTTGCCCTTGACGACCGCCCGAAGCCGCTCGTGGGATTCCTCAAGGGCCCGCTTGCGGTCGTCGACAACCGGCCCATACCAATCGTCCTGGAGCATGCCAAGCGCCCATTCTATCTGGCGCTGGCGTTCCTCGGGCGCCATGTTGGCCGCAGGCGTCGCCTCACTTAGAAGGGTCAATGCCTGGTCCTGGAAAGGTTCAAGCCATTCGATGCCGCCAGCGGTTCGCGTAAACGCCGCCACGACAATTTCCTCGGCGAACTGTTGGGTGGCTTCCTCGAGCAAGTAGCGAAGGCGAAGGACTAGCACAGTCGTGCGAACCGAAACTTGGTTGGTGTATACCGCACTACTCCGGGTGATCGATGGGTCGTCACCAGCAAGAGCGCGTCCCAACACCGCATCGGTCAGCGTGGCAACCATGGGGTGGTTGCGTCCAAGTAGCTCGACGCCGTCTGGGGGCACGCCGTGGAAGGCGACGCGCATCGGGAACTGGGCGGTCGGATCTCTTAGGGCTAGCTGCGCCTGCAGCTCTCCCGGATGAAACTCGTGGACGCCGTCTTTCTTCGACGAGCGTAGGCTGCCGTTGAAACGCTGAAGCGCGTTACCAACGAATCGCTGTACGTCGCCCGCCGTGCCGAGGGCTGGCTCCATCTCCCGTAGCTCGCGCGCTACTTCGTCGGGCTTGATGCCCTCCTGTGCGAAATAGGCCCGAGCTTCCCCTTCGCGATCGGCGGCCTTGTCCCATTCTTCATGGAATCGCCTGACCTGAGGGTCGGTGATGTCGAGTGTCAATTGCTCGCCCTGTTCCCGGCGCCTTAAGAGGACGCTGTCGACCACGGCTTGGACTACGGCCTCGGACTCCACGGGAACGGGGACGGCGATGCCTAGCTTGTGGCGGATCGTTTGCGCCTTGCGGATGAGGACGTCAAGGACGACCAGGTCGATAGGATTATCCGAGCCGTACAGGAGGACGGTCTTGACGACCGGCGGTGGAGTCTCTCCAGGTCGACCGTTTTGACCGTAGCGATCAACTCGCCCTTCTCGTTGTTCTAGACGATTTGGATTCCAGGGCAGGTCGTAGTGGACGACAGCGTTGAAATGGTTCTGGAGGTTGATCCCTTCGCTCAAACACTCCGTGGCGACGAGAACGCGAACTGGCTCGTCTGAAAGGTCATCGACTTTCTCGGTGCGCTGTACGCTATTGCCGTCGCCGCCAGTTACCGAGGTCACCTTGAGGCCAGGATGCTTCTTTCCCAGAGCGGACTGGAGCTGCTGGGCCACGTACTCGGCGGTGGCGATGAACCTGCAGTACACAATCGGACTATGTCCTTCGCTGAGCAATTCGCTGACAACATCGGTTGCCTCGGCAACTTTCGCGTCCTTGCTGGGATCGCCCAGCGCCCGTGCGCGTTTAAGGAATTCGTCCAGGCGCCGAAGCTCGGCTGGCGTGAACTGCGCGCTAGGGTCGTCGAGGGCTGCTGAGGGCACGTAGTCGGACGGTTGGTCATCTTCGGCAGAGTCGAGGATCGCATCCGCGTAGGACTCTGGATCTACGTCGCTCGGCTCGGCACCGGCTGCGGTCTCCTTGCGCTCTCGCCGTTTCTCAAGCATCGCCTCGGCAGCGGCCGGGCTAGACAGTAGACACCTGAGGATCGCGATAGCCGCCCAGTAGCGGACGCGCTGGCGTTGGGCTGCTCCGTCGTCTCCTGCCACTGACTCTCGGCAGTAGGCTAGGACATCCTCAAAGAGCTTCTGATACTCGGACGAAAGTTTGTACGAACGCTCGCTCGCTTCGCGTCGCGGGAAGGGGGTGTCCTCTCCCATCCACTCTTCCAGGTCGGTTCGCCTGCGCTGCACGATGTAAGGTAAGAGCTTCCTGCGCGAAAGCTCCGTGCCCTCAGGTACGTCGAGAGATGGGTCCAGCAGCCCGAGCAATGACCTGAAACTCTCATCGATACCGCTGTGTGGCGTTGCGGTGACGAGGATGAGCTGCTGACTTGGTTTCTTCATGAGCTCCTTGAGGAAGGCGTAACGCTGATGTTGCGCGCTACCAGTGTCGCGCCGCGGGCGAGATGCGCCGTGAGCCTCGTCTACGATGATCAGATCCGGTGCATTGTCGATGAAAGGTCGCCGGTATCGGTCAGACTTGATGAAGTCGATGCTGACTACAAGGTGACGGTAGTACTGAAAGACGCCGACGTCAGCCCTTGGCAGGTTGCGCTCTAATCGCGCCATTCGTGACGACTGAATCACAGCCGTTTCCAAGCCGAATTTCTCACTCAGCTCACGTTCCCACTGTTCGCAGAGATGCGGTGGGCAGATCACTGCAATCCTCCGGGCAAGCCCTCTGTCCAGCAGTTCTCGGGCGATCATGGCTGCCTCGATGGTCTTGCCGACTCCGACATCATCCGCGATGAGCAGGCGGACCGGATCTTGACGCAATGCCATGATCAAAGGGACGAACTGGTACGGACGAGGCTCGACGCACAGCTGGCCCACCGAGCGAAACGGGCCGGCGCCGCTCTTCAAGCTCAGGCGCGCGGCATCACGAAGCAGCAGCGCCCCTCCGAAGTCCCCAGACTTCGCTGGGTCTGGCGGTGGGTAGTCCGCTGGCTTGACCGCATCGGGCTCGATGATTTCGGCAACGCCAATAGCGTGCTCCTCAAGGCCATCAATCGGCCGCAATCGAAGGACACCGTCCTGCTCGGAGGGTAGGACCACCCAGTCGCGTCCTCGCGTGCGGACAAGAGCACCTGGTGAATACGATGACGACATTCCGCCTCCAAGCTAAGCGTACCGAATTATACTAAACGCAACTTGTCGATGCCTGCCTGGATCAGCGTCGACGTGCTGGCTAATGCGGGGGTCATCTAGGAGGGAGTGCCACCGCTGCATTGGAGGTACCCACGCCCGGTGGCA
>JADFKB010000079.1 GCA_022565155.1 Chloroflexota bacterium
GTAGCGGCCGAGTCACACGCGCTGAGCATCGGCAATGGGACAGCTACCGTGGGCGAAGAGGTCACTGTCGAGCTTGAGGCGCAGGCGATCACCGATCCCGGGCTGGGCGCATGGACGATCGACATCGCATACGATCCGAGTGTCGTATCGGTCGCGGAGTGCACGCCGCAGCAGGGCGGAGTCTGCAACGTCGAGTACAGCGCCGACACGATCCGGCTCGCCGGAGGCAGCGCCGCCGGCCTCGAAGGTGACACAGTGCTGGCGGACATCGTCTTCGCGTGCGGAGACGCCGAAGGCTCTAGCGCTCTGACGCTGACGGTGATCGACTTCGCGGACGCGACGATCGGCGACCCGCAGGAAGTCGACGCAACGATCTCGAACGGCAGCATCACCTGTGGGCGCAGTGAGCCGCCGCCTATCATCATCGACGACTTTGGGCCCTTGGGCGCCGGCCCTGGTTACGGCGACCGTATCGGGCTGACCTCGCTGGTTGGCGTGCTGGCTGCTGCAGGCGCTGTGGCTCTGGCATTCGGCGCAGTGCGCCTGCCGGCCCGCCGCTCCTAGTCCGGCTCGAACACAGAACCGACAATAGGCCCGAAGACCCCCTGTATTGGGGGGTCTTCTGCTTTAGACGCGATCATACCTGCTAGATGGAAACCCGCGGCTGCATGAGTAGCGGCCTCGCGTGGCGATTGACAGCAGTGACAGTCGCGCATAGGATGGGTGTACTTCCCCGATGAGCAGCCAGGAGCGGATAACGATGCCAGAGTACGGCGCCCCACCCCAGGTCAAGCCCAAGCGGCTGGGCGACTACCTGGAGGTAATGAGCAAAGCGGTCTTTCAGTCCGGCATGTCCTGGCAGGTGGTGAACAAGAAGTGGGATGGCATCCGCGACGCCTTCCGCGACTTCGACGCCGAGGCCGTCGCCAGGCTGGGCGAACGCGAGATCGACGCGCTCACGCAGGACACGCGCGTGATCCGCAACCGGCGCAAGATCGAGGCGATTATCGAGAACGCGAATAAGATGCTTGCGCTCGAAGCCGAGCACGGCGGCTTTCGGAAGTACCTGCGCTCCCACGGCGGCTTCGAGGCGACGGTGGCAGACCTGCGCAAGCAGTTCAAGTTCGTGGGCGAGTCGGGCTGCTACATCTTTCTCTACATCGTCGGCGAAGAGGTGCCGCCGCACGAAGAGTGGGAAGCCTCCCGCAAAAAGTAGGCAGGGTGCGCTAGCTCTTCTTGCGCTTGGGCTTCGCCTCCATCTTTGCCAGCCGGTCGGTGAGCGTGCGCTGGTCTTCCCGCAGCTTATCCAACTCTTCGCGCAGCTTCTTCACCTCTTCGCCCTTATCGACGCCTTCGCGCAGCCGCGCCGCCGCCTCACGGCAGCTCCGGATCACGCGGCCGTCCAGCTCGCGCGCCGCCCGCTGCTCCAACGCCGGTATCGCCTCCGATTCGCCCAAGTGCACCAGCCCGGCGACGGCGGTCAGGCGCGTCCGCAGCCAGGGGTCGTCCAGCAGCTCGATCAGCCGGTCTCGCGCCGGTTCCTTCCGGTCGATGAAGCGGGCGAGCTTGCTCAGGCAGGTGGCAGCGGCGTCTCGCGCCTGGTACGGCTTGCCATAGGCCGTCCACTCCATAGCGATCGGCAGCGCCCGCTCGTCGCGCAACTCGCTGAAGCCCTCGAACGCGCGAACGCGAATGACGTTGTTGTGCGATTCCTTCTCCAGCGTACGCTCCAGTGTCGCGAAGGCGCGGTCGGAGCGCGTCTTGCCCAGCGCCGCTGCCGCCTCCGCTTCGACGTAGTACGATGCGTCGCCGTCGTCCAGCAGTCGCTGGAGGGCAGCAGCCGCCTTGGCGCCGCGATGATCCGGCGGCTCGTCGCGAAACGAGCCGAGGGCGGCGACGACGGCGCGCCGCGCGCGGGCGTGGCCGGCGTCGAGGCAGTCGATCAGCGCTTCCTGCGCCTCCGGCGTGTTGATCGTGCCCAGCGCGCGCGCCGCCTCCGCCTGGACGCCCCAGAACGCGTCGTTCTGGACGGCGGCTTTGAGCGCGGCGACAGCTTCGGCGGTCGCCAGCTTCGCCAGGTTGGCCGCCGCGTCGATGCGGCCGAGGACGTCATCGTCGTTCTTGAGCTGATACGTGAGCATCTCCGGGTCGCGCTGGAACTCGAGCGCCTTCAGCAGCCAGCCGCCCGGATCGAAGCGCACCATCTTTGGCCTGGAAGGCAGGGGGAAGTAGAACGACTGCTCGCGCTCCGTAAGCTGGATGCGGAAGGATTGTTCACCGCGCCCAATGGCGAATGACACGTCGACGGGCGTGCGAAAGACCTCGCGGCTGCCATGGTCGGCGGACTGCGTTTGCGTTACCGTCAGCTTGCCCTGCTTGGCCGAGCTATCGTACTCGAAAGCGACGGTCAACTGCGGATGGCCGGCGCCGTAGAGCCACTGGTCGAAGAACTCGTCCAGGTTGCGGCCGGTCGACTCTTCGATCGCGCGCTGGAGGTCGGGCGTCGTCACGTTGCCGCCCCGATGCTTGGCGGCGTAGTGGCGGATCGCCTTCCAGAAGAGATCGTCGCCCAGCTGGTATCGCAGCATGTGCAGCGCCCACGATCCCTTCTCGTAGAACTGGCGGTCGAAGAGATCGATCGGCTCCGTGTAGGTGTTGCTGACGATTGGCCGGCGGTAGCGGCGGGCGTCCTCGCCCATGTAGACCTGGCCATTGCGGCGCATCTGCAGCCGGAACTCATCGACGCCGCGCTGGTGCTCGGTGAAGAGCGCATCGAAGTAGGTAGCGAAGCCCTCGTTTAGCCAGCCGTGGGCCCAATCACGGCAGGTGAGCAGGTCGCCGAACCACTGGTGGGCCAGCTCGTGCGCGACGAGGCCGTCGCCGGCGTCGAAGATGTCAGGGTGGGCGCGGCGGTCGTGGAGGATGTTTTCGGTGAGGGTGGTGGCGCTGACGTTCTCCATGCCGCCAAAGATGAAGTCGGACACGATGACCTGCGCGTACTTGGCGTAGGGATACTTGATGCCGATGCGCTCCGAGAAGAAGCGCAGCATGCGCGGCGTCCGCGCCAGCGCTCGCTTGCCGTCCGCCTCGCGGCCTCTTGGCACGTAGTACTGCACGGGCAGGCCATCGACGCGCTCCGAGATCTCGGCGAAGTCGCCGGCGGCCAGGCTAACGAGGTAGGCGACGTGCGGCTGATCCTGCCGCCAGCGATAGGTGCGCTTGCGGCCGCGCTCCGTGACGCGCAGCAGTCGGCCATTGCAGACGGCGATCATCGGCTTGGGGACGGTGACAGCCAGTTCGCTCGTCGCCATCTCGTTCGGGAAGTCGACGCACGGGAACCAGTGGCGGGAGTCCTCATCCTGCCCCTGACTCCAGACCTGGAGCGGCTTATCGGGATAGCCTTCGTCAGGCGCGACGAAGTAGAGGCCGCGGCGCGGGCTGGCCGAGTAGCGGACGACGGTTGTGATACGCTCGCCCGTCTTGCGTCCGCGGCCCAGCTCGATGCGCAGCTTGGCGCCGTCGTAGCTATAGCGCGCGGCCGTGCGCCGGCCCTGAATGCGAACGCTCTCGATCTCCATCTCGACGGCGTCGAACTCGACGTGGCTGAGGCCGTCGTTAATCGGGCGGAACATCGTGCGCGCGACGCCTTCGATGCGCTTGTTCTCGATATCGACGTCGATATCGAGCTTGATGTGCTGGACATCGACCAGCCGGTCGCGGGCGTAGTGGGGCGTATCGCCCGGCAGGCCGAACGGCTTCTGCCCGCCGTGGCGGGACGCGCCGAAGACGCCGCCACAGTAGTCGAGGATGTTGTCAGTCATTTGTCCCGCCTCTATTCGCTACATCTCGGGCCTGTATCGCCGGACAGCATAGCGAGGTGAGGCGGTTGGGGGAAGGTGGGGTTCTGCTAGCATACGTGAGGAGGCACTGCGCTCGTGGCAGTTACACCACAATGGGACAGAAACCTACCCCCTCGGCTCCGCGAGATTGCTGGGTCGCAGGAACCTCTCATCTGCATTCTTGCCGGCCCTGGAACTGGCAAGACGACAGCGCTCATTAGGAATGTCGCCAGGCTGCTAGAGGAGGAACAAGAAGCGCAGAGGATTCTTGTCGTTACCTTTACGCGCACAGCAGCGACGGACTTGCTGCGCCAATTGCAGGATCTAGAGCATGTCAGCGCACCAACTGTCGACGCTCGGACCCTCCACTCGCTCTGCTTTCGGATGCTGCGAATGCAACGGGTTCTCGAGATCACAGGCCGGGTAACTAGACCACTGATTCAGTACGAGACGGACACTCTGTTAGACGACCTGACGGACGGACGATTCGGTGGCCGGAGAGATAAGCTAAAACGGTTAGAGGCACTTGGAGCTGCATGGGCACGCCTTGCCCAAGAAGCGGGTGGATCGCCGACAGACCCAGTGGACAGCGCATTCGCTGAAGACTTGGACCGTTGGCTGCGTTTCCATAGAGCAATGCTAATTACTGAACTCGTCCCGATAGCCTTGTCGTTCCTTAGGAATAACCCGGCTGCAAACCTTCGTAAATTCTACCGGCATGTATACGTGGACGAGTACCAGGACTTGAATAACGCAGAGCAAGCGTTGACTGAAATACTAGCTGAAGACGCCACTCTTTTCGTCGTGGGAGACGACGATCAATCCATTTATGAGTTCAAGTACGCTCACCCTGAAGGGCTCGTCAACTTCGCAGAGCATCATGACGGGACGTACTCCGACACTTTGGAAGATTGCGGAAGGTGCCCAAGAATAGTGATCGAGATGGCCAATAGTCTGATAAAGCAGAATACGCGGCCCTTACCTGATCGGATGATGCGCCCGACCGACACTTGCCCGCAAGGTGAAGCGCATATCGTCCAGTGGAAGAACCTCACGGAAGAAACAGAGGGCCTTGCTGACTTCATTCGATGGTATCTCAATGAGAATGATCTATCCGCAGGGCGCGTACTCGTCCTGAGTCCGCGGCGTGTCATCGGCTACAAGATCCGTGACTGTCTCAGGGAAGTAGGAGTAGCCGCCCAAAGTCATTTCTCGGAGGAGGCCCTCGACGCAAAGGCCGCTCAGGACAAGTTCACGCTCTTGACGATTCTGGCAGACAGGAATGACAGAGTGGCGTTAAGGAACTGGCTTGCTCGGCCTACAGCGCGTCCGGCTGCATATAGGTGGATACGAAGTCAGAGTGCTACTTCCGGCAGTTCCCCTTGGGAAATTATGGAGCAAGTTTCTGCTGGTCAATTGGAGCCGCCCGCTAATGTTGAGCAACTGAGTGCTCGTTTCGGGGCATTGCGCGAGGAATTGCAGAAGCTTGAGAGCCTCCAAGGCGAGGAGCTTATCAAAGCATGGCTGCCGGAACACGATGACGACGCAGGCGAAGATGACCCTCTCGACGAACTTCGTAAGATCGCGCTCGCGCTCCTACCTGAAGAAGGCGAGATGCCTAATCCGGCTGCCTTGCGTGACCAGCTGCGCGAGGCCATAGCTCAGCCAGAAGCCCCTCTCGAAAGTGACTCCGCGAGGATAATGAGCCTTCACAAGTCGAAGGGCCTCGGTGCGGACCTCGTGATCATTTCTGGCTGTGAGGAAGGCCTTATTCCTTTTGTAGAAGACGGTCAGTCTGATGTAGAAGCAAACGAAGCGTTGGAAGAGCAACGGCGCTTGTTCTACGTTGCTCTGACCAGGACGAAGCGTTGCGTAGTGCTCTCCAACTCTCGCTACTTTAATGTTAGAACTGCACGAAACATGAATCTGCGATATCGAGCATTGCGCAACTATGTTGTCGAATCGATAGCGAGCCGGTTTCTGAGCGAACTTGGCCCAACCGCGCCCACACCTCAACTCGGACAACAATGGTTGCGCAACCAAAAGGGGTTCAGCTAAAGGCCGCCTCCTCAGAGTCCCAATAGCCGGGCGCCGCTCTCGAAGAGCGTAAGGAGATGGAAGATGTCCTAGCTGTCCTGGACTGGGTCTCGCCCCCTACACCCGCGCTTCGTAGAAGGCGTTGACCGGGTGCGGGATGTCCAGGCGGCGGAAGGGAGTGAGTGCCTTACGGCGTACCGACCTCCGGATGTTCAATCTCCAATAGCGCCAGGTAGTGGAAGATGTCCGCGCGATGATGGATGTCGTGCTCCAGCAGATGAAACGCGATCCAGTGGCCAGTGACCATATCGAGGTCCAGTGGATGATATTCTGCGGATAGGTTTGGGGCATCAGACAGGAAGCGTTGAATCCGCTCCCAACTCCGCCGAAGCTCTCCCTTAATCTCCTCTTTCGATTGGACCCGGCGCAGGAACGAACCCATGGCGCCGGGAGCGTCGAGGGTCGGCCCGCCATCCTTCACGCCGGAACCGAGCCAACCGTCGCGCGTCATGATCGTGTGCAGCAAAATGCCTCGGAAGTTCCAGAGATCTTCGCGCGGGCTCCAATCCAGCTGCTCGTCCGGCACGTAGTCGAGGAGCTGAATTAGCGTGTCGTTCAGCCGGCCCCAGTGAGCGGTGATATCGAGCGGCGGATAGGCGGTCGTCGTCATTGGGATCTCCTCTTGTGCATCCTGAGTCCTGCCTATCACAGGCAACGCAAACGAAGAGTCTCTTCTCAAGCCGCTAGATGCTTCGCTTCGCTCAGCATGACGTTCGTGGATCAGGCCGGGTAGCCGACGGCCGAGGTGATCTGCTCGATCTGGCCGGCGTGGTCGCCGTCGTGGATGCGCTGGAACGCAGCCCACTCGCGGCAGTTGAGCGGCCCAAAGAAGGGGTGATCGAGCGTCGCCTCGACGTTCGTCTCCGACGAAAGGCTATCGACGAAATCGAGCAGCTCCTGGTGGCCGGCGTCCAACGCCGCCCGCGCCTGGCCGAGCGATGTGAACGGCTCGTTCCTAATCTGGCCAACCCGCTCGATCTTGTTCAGCTCCCCGCCTGCGGCGAGGGCGATGCAGCCGCGCGCGGTGCGACGGCCGGCTTCCGCTGCGTGCTGCAACACCTGGAACACGGACCACTCCTCGGCGCTGGGCTTAAAGCCGGCCTGTTCGTCCGACATGCCGGCGAGCAGGCCCGTCACCTGGTCGTGCCCGTGCTGCACCACGTCGCGCAGCGCCGGTGCGCTCTTCGCCGCCTGGTGCTTGATGTAGGAGAGAACTCGCTCCTTCACTTCGTCCGGTACCGTCACCATGGCCTACCTCCTCTATTGTCTACGCGTGCCTCCTTCGGCGGGGGCCACACGCTCGGTTGCGGCGCGGAAGCGCGCGACGTGGTCCGGCGAGCCGCGAAGCGCGCGGTTCGCTTCGGCTTCCAGCGCGAGCGCTTTGTCGCTCGCCGTCGCCGCGTCGATCACCGCCTTCGACCAGCGGACGGCGTTCGGAGACTGCTGGGCGATCTGCCGCGCGAGATCCCAAACCGTTTCGTCGAGCCGATCGTGCGGAACGACGCGATTGACGAGGCCGATGCGCTCCGCCTCCTCCGCCTCAACGATACGGGCGGTGAAGATCAGCTCCTTCGCCATCGCCGCGCCGACGATGCGCGGCAGCTGGCTGCCGCTAACGACGAGGCCGTAGTTGGCGCCGGGAAAGCGGAACGCGGCCCGCTCCGAGGCGATACGGATATCGCAGGCCAGCGCCAGCGCAGCGCCGCCGCCGAACGCCGGGCCGTTAATGCAGGCGACGACGGGCTTCGGAAAGCCCATCACGCGCACCACCGCCTGCGCCATGCCGTTGCCGCGGCCGCCGGACTCCAACGTATCCAACGCTTCGGTCATATCCGCGCCTGCGCAGAACGAGCTGCCAGCCCCTGTCAGCACAACAACACGCACTCCGTCATCGGCGGCGAGCTCGTCTATCTGCTCCGTGACCGCGAGCGCCAACTCCTGATTAAAGGCGTTGCGCTTCTCCGGTCGGTTCATGCGCAGCCAGGCAACGCCATCGCGCAGTTCTCGGCTCAGCACATCGCTCATGCGTATCCAACTCGTTATAGACCAAGCAGCGATCTGCCGCTCGGCGAAGGCATGATACCACAGGTGCAAATGAGTCTCTTAGAGCAGGCGGCGAACGCCCGCAGCCCAGCGCTACGGAGCTTCTGAATCGAACCGCAGCGTCACGATCTCGTTCCGGCGCAGCTCCAGGCGCACCCAGCCGTCATCGACCCGCGCCGGGCCGAGCAGGTCTTCCTTCATATCGACGACACTAGCCGACCGCCACGGCGTCGAGAGGCGTATTCTTCCCGCTACCGGCTCGTCTAGCGTGTTGTAGAGTCGCAGGATCGTTCCGGCCTGGTCGCGGTCTTCCGGACGTTTGAGCGCGGTCACCACCAGACCCTCTCCCTCTAGTCCTATCAAAGAGTCTCGTCCGGGCAGCAGACCGGTGCCGTCGCGGTTCCAGCGGGCGCGCATTGGCACGGCGAATCGATGCGCCTCAGCGTACGCCTGCTGCCAGCCGCCGGCGTGCGGGATGATCGCGTAGTCGAACGCGTGGCTACCCAGGCACTGGGCGGCGGGCGTGGCCAATAACGGGCCGGCCGGGCCTTTACGCGAAGAGAGGTCTGCGCGCGAGAGCCAGCCGACGCAGCGCAGCAGCGTGAGGGCGATCACCACGCCGGCCGGTGTCTTCAATACTTCGTACTCCGGCAGGCCGCGGTTGGCGATCAGCAGCCCGCTGGCGCCGTCGTTCACATCGACGAACGTCTTCTGCGGGTGTGTGCCAACCGGCTGCTCCGTCCAGGTGTCGTCCGCCTGCGGCAGCGCCAGCGGCCGCTCGACGACGCCGAAGTGCTGTTCCGCGCATGAGTGGTCGGTCGTTACCCCGCTTGGGAACTCGGCGCGCAGGCGGTGGTCTTCGGCGCGGTTCTCGAACTCAGTGCGGATATCGATGCGCGGCACGCCGGGCGAGAGGCTAACCAGCACGCGAACCGGACAGCTCGCCGTTCGGCGGCTGCGCCGCCGCTCGGCGGTAAGGCGCGCAGGCAGCCGAAATGCCATCGAGATCTCCAGCGTCTGGCGTGCCGGGCCGTTTTCGATTACGTGCGCCTCGACCGAGGCCGGCGCGCCGACCACCACGTCCGGATCCGGCGCGCAGTAGTTGTATTCGTCGCCGCGATCGCCGCCGTCCGTCAGCCGGTTCAGTCCTTCGTAGCGCGCGCTGCTGCGCTTGTCTTCGACGGCGAGCGTGCCGTCTTCAGCGTTCGCTTCGACGCGGAAGTATTCGTTCTCGATGTAGGGCTGGCCGCGTTCAACAACCGTGGCCTCGCCGTACTCGACGGCGTAGGTGCTGTAGCCGAAGCCCGGGACGTCGCCCGCAACGAAGCCGACGTCCGTTCGGTCTCCCTGCGGCGCCCCGCTCCCCGCGATGGGCTGGCAGGGATAGCGGCGGCCTTCATCGTCCACCAACGCCACGGGCGTGCGGCCGCGCTCGATCGGCACGGTGGCGATGACGAAGTCGCTGCGCGGGCCCGGCAGCGGGTTGAAGACGTAGACGCGCTCCGGCTGGCCCTGGGCGCCGATGCGCCGCATCGCCTGGTGCGTCAGGTCTTCGCCGATCTGGTCGCACTGATCGTATCGAGGACGCATCTCTTCATGCGTCTGGTCGACGCTACAGCCGCAGATGGAATCGTGCGGCTGGTTCTCCAGCAGCAGCCGCCAGGCGCGGTCGAGCAGGCCGGATTCCGAAGCAGCCTCTCGCGGGTGCGGGCTGGCCGGCCCGCCGGCGCCGGCGGGCGGCTCGCGCCAGGCTTCGCCCAGCCGCTGGCGGAGCAGGCCAGCCCAGAGCGTCAGCGGCTCCGCCCAGCGGGTGAGCAACTGCTCGCTGCCGAACGTCCGCTGCTTGATCCACATTCGCGCGGAGAGGACGCCCGGCAGCAGGTGCGCGCGCTGGCCGCTGCGGAACTCGCCGCGACGGCGGGGCAGCGCCTGCCAACTCTCGATCTGCGATTCGATCTCGTCGAACGCCTGCGTCAGGCTGCCGTGGACGATCTCGACGTCTGCCATCTCGTCGTTTGCGGCGCGGATAAGCGCCGGCAGCGCCGGCTGGGGCGGGACGTGGTCGAAGCCCCACATCGCCAGCAGCGTCCGCGTGCGGGCGAGCGGCTCTAGCCGGCTGCAGATCGATCGCATCCGCTCGATAAACGTCCGGTCGTCTTCGACGGGGAACGGCCCGCCGATGCCGTAGCCACCCGGCATGTAGACGGTCAGCACTTCGCTGCCGTCAGGGGCCTCCCAGACGAATTCGGTCGTATCGAGCGAGTCGTCCGCGCCGCGCCAGAAGATACAGCGTTCGATGCCGAAGCCGCGCAGGATCGCGGGCAGGTGGGCGATCTGGCCGAACGGATCGGGGATGTAGCCGATGGCCATCACCGGCCCGAACTGGGCGGCGACGCGATGCCCGCGCAGCAGGTTGCGCACCAGCGCCTCGCCGGAGGGCAGCGATTCGTCCGGGATCTCGTACCACGGCCCGATCGCCAGCCGTCCTTGCTGGACGAAGCGTTGTATCGCCTCTCGCCGATCCGGCCGCACCTCCAGGTAGTCTTCGATGAGGATGGTGTGGCCGTCCAGCAGGAAGTGCCGGTACTCCGGGTCGCGCTCCAGGATCCCCAGCAGCAAATCGAAGAAGCCGACGAGGCGCGTGCGGTAGCGCTGGAAGGGCAGGTACCACTCGCGGTCCCAGTGGGTGTGCGGTACCAGATAGAGGCGCCAGGGAGCATCGCTGGCCACGGCTATCCGTCCTCCGGCCTAATGTAGATCGGATTGGTCAGCGCGTGAACGACCTCGCCGCGCTCTGGCCGACCGCGAAAGCCCATCACCTCCGCGCGCACGTAACCCGGCTCGTCGATCTGCAAGTCGAACTCGAGAACGGTCTCTTCCTTATCCGCGACGGTCTCCTGCCACAGCTCGCCGTTGCGGAGCAAGCGCAGCTTCTTCTCCGCCGGGCCGCGATAGTTGAGCCGGAACCGCACGGACGCTCCTGATGGCGCATCGATCGCATCGCCCATAAGGTAGCTGCGGCCCGCGCACTCCGCGGTCAGTTCCAGAAACGGGCCTGTCGGGTCTTCCGAGACGAAGACGTGGCCGGCGCGCAGCGCGTCCAGCACGCCTCGTTCATCGAGCGGACTTGGCGCGTAGACCCAGGTGCACGGGTCGCCGAGCGTCCAGGGGTGGAGCCGGACGGCTGGCGGGATGGCGTGGCAGTCGCTGCCGCCGACGGCCGTGACACGTTCGCCGGCGAGCAGCCGCCGCTCCCAGAACGCAAGCGATTCGCTGTTGGCGAGACGCCACGGCCCCTGCCACGCCTCGACGATACGATAGCCTTGCACGCCATCGAACTGCCAGGGGTAGCCGACTTTCGGATGGTTGGGCGAGAAGAGGCCACCGGCATCGCGGACGGAGTCGAGGATGCGCTGCATGCCGGCGTCGTCAGTGCAGCGAAAGTCCACCCAGCGGCCGATGCCCCAGACGTTGGCGTGGCCCCAGGCGGTCGTTACCTCTTCGCCCGGGATGAGGAGCGGCTCGCCTCCGCTGCGACCGGCGATCTCCTGGAAGTGCGAGCAGGTGTTGTGGTCGGTGATCGCCAGGAAGTCGAGGCCGACGCGGCGCGCCTCGGCGACGTACTCATCGATAGTGTTGTAGCCATCGCTATGGACGGTGTGTGAGTGGAGATCGCCGCGATACCAGCGTGAGGGGATATTGTCAGGCCTGGACGCGCTCCGCGTGCCTTCAGGCGCTGGCTGGGCGGAAGGCTGGCCGACCGGCGGGTGTTCCGGGTCTGCCGCGTCCGGGCCGACATCGATACTCACGTCTACCCAGTAGCGGCAGCGATCGCCGGCCAGCACCGGGCAGCCCAGTATCACCTGCCACTGTCCCGGCGAGAGCGGCCCGCGAATGTAGCCCGGCGTCGCTTCGTCTATCGCAACGAAGAAGCCGCTGCGGGCGCCGCCGCTCCAGCCGCGAAAGCCGCCGGCAAGAAAGTCCGTACCGCGCTGATCGAAGAGACCGATATCGACGACGTTATCCTTGGCTGAGCGCGGCGTTAGGAATTCGACTTCGCCGCCGGAGCGTTCGAAGTGGTAGGAGACTTCCAACCGCCGCGCGCCCGCCGGCACGTCGAACGGCAGGTAGTGGAAGGGCGGATCCAGCTGCCCCCGG
>JADFKB010000178.1 GCA_022565155.1 Chloroflexota bacterium
GCGAGGAGGGCGATCTCGAGCGCCCTGCGGCCGTCCTGGCCGGTCACTTCCGGTTCGCGATCGCGCGCGACGCAGTCCACGAAGTGCTGCAGCTCGGCGACGTAGGCCTGCTCGAAGAGCTGCCAGTACGAGCCGACGAAGTCGTGGGTGACGCCGGTGGGGGTGTAGGTCTCT
This sequence comes from Chloroflexota bacterium, assembly GCA_022565155.1. Lineage (GTDB taxonomy): Bacteria > Chloroflexota > Dehalococcoidia > DSTF01 > RBG-16-68-14 > JADFKB01. Next base: position 175 of record JADFKB010000178.1, read on the forward strand.
ATCGCTGTCTGTCGCTCTTCACCAAGCGCTACCTTGCCCTTCGACCCGGACACTTCGACCCGGACATCGTACCCGTAGTTCGAGCGGCGGCTGCTCGTGATCACGGCGAGGGCGCCGTTGTTTAGTCGCAGCGATGTGACCGCGGTATCGAGCGCGCGGGCGTCATCGCGGTCGCCGGGGATGAGGCTGGAGGCGGCGACGTAGACCTCTGTTACTTCCAGGCCGGTGAGGAATCGTAGGCTGTCGTAGTCGTGGATCGCCAGGTCGACGAAGATGTTGCCGCTGCGCTCAAGGTATGACGCGGACGGAGGGGCAGGGTCTCTGGTCGTGCCGACCACCAGTTCGACATCGCCCAGCTCGCCGGCAGAGAGCGCGCGGCGAGCTTCTCGATACGCGGCATCGAAGCGCCGCTGGAAGCCGATCTGCAGCTTGACCCCGTGTCGGGACACAGCATCCAGGGCAGAGTCCACGCTCTCGAGATCCAACCCGATCGGCTTTTCGCAGAAGATGTCCTTCCCCGCCTCTGCCGCCTCGCGGACAAGCTGTGCGTGGACGTCGTTCGGAGCGGTGATGACGACGGCCTGGATCGACGAATCTGCCAGTAATGCCTGATGATCGCTCGCGGCATAGGCGCTCGGACTGAGAGACGCGGCGGTGCGCGCCGCGTTCTCATTGGTGTCCGCGGTGGCGACGAGTTCGGCGCCGGGGGTGCGCAGAGCCAGCGTCCGGCAGTGCTGCAACCCCAGTGTCCCGGTGCCGATGACGCCCACTCGAACAGGTTCTGTCACGTTAGAGCTCAGCCTCCATCTCGACCATCATGGTATAGTAGGTGTTCTCGTTGTTCCAGAGCGATGAACGTACCATCCTCATGTCTAGACCGGGCGATATGCAACGGAAAATCGGATACTTCCTGGCCCACGAACAGTTCTCTCCGACGAGCCTAGTCGAATCTGCTGTTGCAGCGGAACGGGCCGGCTTTGACAGCGTCTGGGCGAGCGACCACTTCCACCCCTGGCAGGAGAACCAGGGGCATGCCGGCAACGCCTGGCTTACGCTGGCTGCCATTGGCCAGCGCACATCGAAGGTGATGCTGGGCACGGCGGTGACGTGTCCCATCTACCGGAACCGTCCCGCCCTCGTCGCGCAGGCGTTCGCGACGTTGGGGGTGCTGTACCCGAACCGGGTCTTCCTCGGGGTGGGTACGGGCGAGGCCGTGAACGAGATGCCAGCCGGAGGAGGTTGGGGGCCCTATCGAGAGCGAATCGCGCGGCTACGGGAGGCAGTTACGCTGATCCGGAGGTTGTGGGACGAGGATAGGGTGTCGCACCAGGGAGAGGCGTACTCTGTCGTCAACGCGAAGATCTACGACAAACCGAAGACGCGCGTGCCGATCTACATAGCCGCGTCGGGGCCGCGCTCCGCGTCGCTGGCGGGCGAGATCGGTGACGGTTGGATGACAGGCTCCGGCACGCTGCTCGAGCGCGCGGATGTCGTCGAGGCGTTTCGACGAGGCGCATCGGCGCGAGGCGCCGCCGCGCGGGGCGATAAGCCAGAAGTTCTGGTGGAGCAGTACGTGTTCGTTGGGGACGAAGATGAAGCCTACGAGGCGGCGCCGCTCTGGCAGTTCGGTCCGGTCGAGCATCTGGTGCGGGACATGGACGACCCCAGAGAGATCCAGGCGACGGCTGAGGCTGCGTCGAATCTGGGTGACGTGGTCAGGTCGTGGCTGGTCAGTCGCGACCATAATGACCACGTGAACCAGCTTCGCAGGCTATTCGAGGCAGGGGCGACTCACGTCGCGATTCACTCCGCCCAGGCCGATCAGGGCCGCCTAATCGAGTTTTATGGCCGAGAGGTGCTGCCGGCGGTACGCGCGCAATAAGGAGCCGACGTTCGCGCACGAGGCCGATCATCCTCGGCCGCCGGCGATCATCCGGCTCTCCGGGAGGCGGCTGAGACGCAGCATCGCCACGATGCCTACCGCCGGACCCGGCGCGAGAAACGCGAATGTCCAGGGCCAACCGATGCTATCGCGGAGGAGCGGCACGAGCCAAATGGTGACGACGGAGAGTGTGAAGCCAGCTGCAAGCTGGAGCGTTAGGGCAGTTCCCACGTACTCCTGTTGTGCAACCTCGCTCACGATCGTCGAGAACTGGGCCGAGTCGGCGACGACCGCAATTCCCCACACGAGGCTGAGCAACAATACGGCGGCCGGAGGGCCGCCAAACAGCGCGCCGATCGCTAGCGAGCAGCCTCCGGAGACCGCCATTGCAGCTACCGTCGTCCGGCTGTGACCCCAGCGATCGCCGAGGATGCCTCCCAGCCAGCACCCGAACGCGCCGACGCCGATGACGACGAAGGTGCCTATCGCCGCGGCGCGTTCCACGTCCATGAACCCAGCGGCGAGCAG
>JADFKB010000010.1 GCA_022565155.1 Chloroflexota bacterium
GACAGGTCATGCAGCGCCGGCCCGCATCCACAGCCCTCGACCCGAGCACGGTCAATCAAGCGTCTGCGCGTTCAGTGCGCTTTTTCAGCTTCGGAATTCGCGGGCTCTCTCGATTCCCGAAAAACAATCAAAGCGATCGTGCGCTATTCAGCGCCGTCCTCCATCGCCATATTCGCAACCTTCTCGCCCATCTTGATGCTGTAGTTCTGGCCGCGGTCCTCCGGGTAGATCTGGCTCATCGTCGCCAGGTAGAGGCCGGGGATGGGCGTGCGGTGCTCCGGGATGCGCTCTCGATAGCCAATCGTCACGACCGGCTGGGCGTACGGGCCTTTGAAGAGCCAGCGGTCGGTGATCCAGTCGGTCGAGAACTCGGGGTAGATCTTCGTCAGGTGCGGCAGGTACACCCGCTCGACTTCGTCCAGCTCCATGCCCATCAGCGGATGGTCTGGGTCCAGGTAGTTCGACAGGTAGACGATGTGCTTGCCCGCGTAGCGCTCCGGCTCGATGAAGTTCGTGTGCTCGATGACGGCGATGAACGGGATCTCGTCGTCGCTGATGTTCAGCCAGTAGATCGACGAGAGCGGCCTATCGAGCGCCATCACGTAGCACATCGCCGATTGCCAGCGGACGCCGGTCAGCTTCTCTTCGTAGTCCTGCGGCAGCTGCGGCGCCAGCTTCTGGAAGATGTGGGCGGGCATGCAGGCGATGACGGCATCGGACTCGGCGCGCTCGCCGCCGGCCAGTAACAGGCCGCGCGCCCGGCCGTCCTCGACGAGCACCTGCTCGACGGCGGTGCCGGTGTGGATCTCGACGCCGTCGTCGGCGCGCAGGCGGCGCTCCAGCTCCTTGATGTACCCGCCAAAGCTGCCGAGCAGGTAGCCGAGCTGCTCCGTCTGACCAACGCCCTTGCGCGAGGCGAAGCGCAAGTGGATCTTGTTCCAGAGCCAGACCATCGCGAGCTGGTCGTAGGCGTCGCCGAACTTGCCGCGCAGCAGCGGCCCCCAGACCGTATCGTAGGCGCCCTTGCCCATGTAGCGCCGGATCCAGTCGGCGGCGGTGATCGATTCGTAGCGCGTGCCGTCGCTCTGGCGGCGCAGGTGGAGCGCGGCGAGGCCCATGCGGATGCGGTCGAAGAGCGGGGCCGGCGTGTAGCGGAGCAGATCGAGCGGCGTGACGAAGTCGTAGATCTTCCCGTCTCGGTAGAAGCCGACCTGCGACGTCCGCCAGGTCAGCTTCTCGCCCATGCCCAGCTCCTCGATCAGGGCGACGATCGTCGTATCGGTCGTGAAGACGTGGTGGTAGAAGGCCTCCAGCCGGTCGCCGCCGGTATCGAACGTGCGCACCAGGCCACCGAGGAACGGGCTCGCTTCGTAGAGCGCGACGCGATGTCCGCCCTGGCTTATCCTATAGGCGGCGATCATGCCCGCTACGCCGCCGCCGATGACTGCTATCTTCATATTCTAGTTGACGGGCCGGCTTCGCCGGTGTTTTGAACGTCTCTCATTCCGAATCCTGCATATTTGTTTGTGGTGCCGGCTCTGCCGTTGTTGCCGGGTCGGTCGTCGAACGGCGGAACATCTCGCCGAGCGAGAGACCCATGGTTCCTAGATAGTACAGCCCCAGTACTATTACCGGCAGCAGCACGAGCGCGTGCAGCCCTATCGCGTACGCCGTCGCGGCCGAGCTGGCGACGCCGGCGGCGATGAACGTCTGCTTCGTGACGAACTCGAACGGGCCGATGCCGCCCTGCGACGCCAGCACGGCGATCGCTAGGTTGGCCCCCGCGGTGGCGAGCAGGAAGTGCTGGAATCCGACATCGATGTCGAAAGCGATGCCCACGATGTAGTACATCGTCGCTTCCAGCAGCCAGGAGACGACCGAGAGCAGCAGCGCCATCCCCATATCGAACGGGCTACGCAGCGAACGCAAGCCGGAGAAGAAAGAATCGCTCAGTCCCTCGACGCTGGCGTGGAAGCGGGCGGGGGTCAGAGCCAGGATCAATGTATCGAAGCGCTGCTGCCAGGCCTGGGAGAACGCGAGCACGGCCAGTATCGCCAACGCAACGCCGAAGAGTACCGCCATCAGCACCGCCAGTCCGATGAAGTCGACGGTGAACGTGGTCACGTAGAGATCGGCTGTAAACTCCTCGCGGCCGCCGGCGAGCAGTGCGATGATCACGAGCATCGGAATCAGCGCCAGGCCGTCGAAGAGCCGGTCGACGGCGATCGTGCCCAACGCCGCGGCCTTGCTCACGCGCTCCCGCTCGCCCAGGATGTACGCGCGCACCAGCTCGCCCGCGCGGGCCGGGATCAGGTTGTTCGCCATCAGGCCAATGATCACGACCGGATAGAGACGAGCGATCGATACCTTCGCGACCGGCCGGAGCAGGAATTGCCAGCGCATGGTGCGCACCACAATGCCCGCGAAGTAGACCGGCAACGAGGCGAAGGCGATGACGTAGTTCGCTTCCCTGAAGGCGTCGCGGATCTCGCCGAAGTCCGTGCGGGCGAGAAAGAGGATGAGGAAGACCAGGCTGATGGCGAACCCGAACCAGACCCGACGGCTACGCAGCAACGGCGACTCCTGCTCCGGCCTCATCTTGCTCCGGTCTCAAGGGGAGAGGCCGTACCTCGTCATAATATAAACGCGCCCAGAAGTGCCGGTCAACGCGGCCGCATCGATCCCAACGGGGCGAAACGGCCGTCGTTACGGTTCTGCTTGACTTGCTTCCGGCGTTCTGGCTAGCATTGGGAGCGGTCGTGCTAGGCGGGGAGCTAGCGGTGCCCTTTTCCCGCAATCCGCTCTAGCGGGGCCGAATTCCCGCTTGAGGTCTGAGCGCCGTGAGGACTGTCCGCGTTAGGTAGTGTTGAAGGTCTGGTCCTACGCGGCGAGGCGCTGTGAATCCCGTCAGGTCCGGAAGGAAGCAGCGGTAAGCAGTAGCTCTCGGGCGCCGTAGGGTCACCGGGCCTGAGTTGCCTTTCGTTCGATAAGCTCGCGGCCCAGGTCGAAGGCGGGTGCACGGCCGCATCGAACGTTCAGAACCGCCCCTCTTCAGCCGACAAGGAGAGTAGGGCGAGACAGAGGATCCGTTCTTGGCCTCTCGCAATATCGTCGGTGGGTACCCCGAAGGACCGGGGTCTGAGGAGGCCCACCGACGAACTGCTCAGCAAGGCGCGCTCGCTCGCGTCCGGACGGCCCCGGCACAGCGCCAACCTACGGCCGTCCCACCGTCTACCTTCGCTACCCTACTGGCCTTTCGCAACACAGCCGCCGGCCCGCGCCTTCGACTGCAGATCGCGGGCCTCGCGGCGCTGATCGCGGTTGCCGTGCTGGCCGGCCTGCTGCGCACCCGCGATGTGCACATCTTCGCGGACGGCAATGTCACGACCGTCACCAGCCGCAGCGCCAGCGACGAGGTGATCGTCGCCCAGGCCGGTATCGATGTCCAGCCCGGCGACCGCATCGAGGCAGCGGCCGACGGCTCGCTCGTCGTACGGCGCGCGACGGAGGCGGCGCTCACCGTTGACGGCAGGACGTTCGCCGTGCGGACGCAGGCCGCGACGATAGCAGAGCTGCTGATCGATGCCGGAGTCACACTGAAGCCGGAAGACAGCGTCTACCTGAATCGCGTCTTCGTCTCGCCGGACGCGCCGCTGACAGTGCCGCCGCCCGCAACCGAAGGCGCGGCCGCGCAAGAACAGGACATCACGCCGGTGCTGGTACACGTGCGGCGGGCGATGCCTTTCACCGTGATCGAGAACGGCCAGGCGCTGGCACTGCGATCGAGCCGCGAGACGCTATCGACAGCGCTGCGGGATGTCGGCGTCCGCCTGGGCCCGGGCGACGCGGTACAGCCGCCGCTCGATACGGAGCTGAGCGCAGGGTTGCAAGTACACGTTGAACACGCCACGCAGGTGATCGTTACCCTACCCGAAGCGAAGATCGCCCTCTACACGCTCTCCGACGACGTCGGCGCAGCGCTGGCCGCCAGCGGCATCTCCTTGCCCGCCGGCTATCGGCTGAACCCGCCTGCCGAGACGAGGATCGAGGCCGGGCTGGCGATCCACGTCATCGGCGTCTCTGAAGAGCAGGTGCTGGACACGGAGCGCATCGCCCATCGCACCCTCTACCAGCCGGACGCCAGCCTTGGCTACGGCGAACGGCGCGTCGTCGCCGGCCAGGACGGCGTGCAGTACCGGCGCTACAACGTCATCTACGAGGACGGCGGGCTGGTTTCACGGGTGCTGGAGGAGGAGTGGTACGACCCGGAGCCGGCCGACACGATCGTCTACTACTCGAGCGCCAAGCCACCCACGTCGCTGGCGATCCCGATCGATATTCCCGACGGGCTGAGCGTGGCGCGGACGCTGAACGTCTACGCCACCTGGTACAGCCCGGCCAGCACCGGCCGCTCTCCGGCCGACCCGGCCTACGGCATCACGGCGACGGGCGTGCCCGTTGTTCGCGGCATCGTCGCCGTCGATCCGTCGGTGATCCCCCTGGGGACGCGGCTCTACGTGCCGGGCTACGGGTACGCCGTCGCGGGCGATACGGGCGGCGGCATCCGGGGCAACGTGATAGACTTGGGCTACCCGGACGGCGTCTCTGTTGACTGGATCTCGCACTGGGTTGACATCTACATCCTCGAGTAGCAAGCGTAGTTCGCGTGAAGCCGGTCCGGCTGCGCGCGGCGCGGCGCCGCTCTCTCCGCGTAAGTCGCTCGGCCAGCACTTCCTCACCGACGAACGGATACTGAAGCGCATCGCCGGCGCCGCCGAGCTATCGCGGGACGACACCGTGATCGAGATCGGCGCCGGGACCGGCGCGCTGACGGCGGAGCTGGCTGCGCGCGCCGGGCGCGTCGTTGCGCTTGAACTGGACGAACGGCTCTGCGCCCAGCTGGCGCAACGCTTTCGCGGGACGAACGTCAGCATCGTCCAGGGCGACGCGCTTGAGTTCGACCCCGCCTCCGCGCTCGAAGCGACAGACGAGAGCGGCCGCTACGTCATCGCGGGCAACCTGCCCTACTACATCGCCCAGCCGCTGCTGCGCCACTTCCTGGAAGCGAAGCCGCCGCCCCAGCGGATGATCGTGATGTTGCAGGCGGAAGTGGCGAAGAGCATCGCCGCGCAGCCAGGGCAGATGAGCATGCTCAGCGTCTCCGTACAGCTCTACGGCGAGCCGCGGATCCTCTTCCACGTGCCGCCTTCGGCGTTTCGTCCGCCGCCCAAAGTACGTTCCGCCGTCGTCCGTATCGACGTGCCAGGAACCCTGCGCGCGCCCGTCGCCGACAGCGAGGCGTTCTTTCAGGTCGTGCGCGCAGGGTTCAGCGCCCGCCGGAAGCAGCTGCGCAACGGCCTGGCGAACGGCCTGCGCATCGATCCGGCGAAAGCCGCCACTCTGCTCGCGGAGGCGGAGATCGACCCGACGCTGCGGCCGCAGATGCTGCCGCTGGCCGCCTGGGCCGATTTGACCGACGCCTGGATCGCCGCCGGCCGGCCGGAAGGCAGACGATGAGCGGCGGCAACGAAGCACCGCTGCGCCTGCGCGCGGCGGCCAAGATCAACTGGTCGCTGGAGGTGCTAAGGAAGCAGCCGGACGGCTACCACGAAGTGCGGACAGTGCTGCAGACGATCGCGCTCTCGGACTGGCTGACGCTGACGCCGGCCGATAGCATCTCCCTGCAGATCACAAGCGAGGCATTCACGGGCGCAGCCCGCACGCTGTCAAAAATCCCGCCCGAATCGAACCTGGCCTATCGCGCGGCCGAGCTGCTGCGCCAGGCCTCGGGGATGACTGGCGGTGTCCGCATCGAACTCGAAAAGCGCGTGCCGGTCGCGGCCGGGCTGGGTGGCGGCAGCAGCGACGCGGCGGCTGTCCTGCGCGGCCTGCGCGAGCTCTGGCGGTTATCGATAGACGCGATAGACGATGATGCGCTGGCGGCCGTGGCAGCGGATCTAGGCTCGGACGTGCCGTTCTTCCTGCGCGGCGGCTGCGCGCTCGCCAGCGGTCGCGGCACAGAGCTGACGCCGTTGCCGGATAGTCCGCGCCAGCGGCTGGTCGTCGCCTGGCCGGAGCGCGATGCTAGTGGCGACAAGACGGCCCGCATGTACGGCGCGATTCGGCCCGGGCACTTCAGCGACGGAACGCAGACTGACCACCTCGTCGAGAGAATAACGCGGGCCGAGACCGTCCGCGACATCGATGTTGTCAACGTCTTTGAGCGGCTGCTGCAAGAGGTCGATGAGAACGCAGCCCAGGCCTTCTCCGCAGCACGAGCCGCCGGAAGCCCGCACCTGGCCGGCAGCGGCCCGGCGTTCTTCTTCCTGCTGAGCGAAGATGAGCCTGCGGCGGAGCTCATACAACAGATGCAGAGCCTGGGGCTACGAGCAGTCGAAACGCAGACTACTGGCGCGACCGGCGGAGCGGCCGAGGCTCAGGAGGAGACACCGTGGCCGAGGTGATGGCCGGCTTCATCTGCGGCTTCGGCCTGTCGCTGATCGCGACGCCGGCCGCGGCGATCGCCATCGTGCGGGCGCGCGTCACCAGCCCGCTGGCGGCGCAGGTGCTGCCGAAAGGAACGTCGCTCATCGCCGCCTCGCTCGTGATCCACATGTTCGCGTTCCTGACGCTGACCGCGATCGGGCTGCTATTGGGCATGCTGCTCTACGGCATCGAGAGCGAGCGCCCTGCCGGGGGGCTGGGCAGCCCGAACTGGCTCTTCACCACGATGATCCTGGGCATCACCGCGATCGGCTTCGGGCCGCCGCTGGCGATCGCGCCTCGATGGCGGCGGCCGCTGCTGTTCAGCGCGCTGCTCTTCCTGGTGTGCTTCGGCTGGGCGATGCCGTACCTATCGTTGCTGGGCCCGGAACGGGGCTAAGCGCCGCTGCTGCTATACTGGCGCGATGGGCACGATCATCGATATGCACATCCACACCACCAAGGGCGCTTCGGACAGCGGCCTCGACCCTAACGATCTGGCATTCCAAGCCCGCAAGCGCGGCCTGACCGGCATCCACATGAGCGAGCACGACCGGCTCTGGGATACCTTTGCGCTGCGAGAGTTTCGCGAGAAGAACGCCGATCTCCTCGTCGCCAACGGCATGGAGGTGTCGACAGACATGGGCCATATATTGGCGCTCGGCCTGAAAGAATACGTCGGCGGCATCCGTCACGCCGAGACGCTGCGCCAGGTCGCCGACGAGCACGGGGCGTTCCTGATCGTCGCCCACCCATTCCGCCATTTCTTCGATCCGGTCTACTTCACCCGCCAGGGCAAGGAGCCGTTCACGCTCACACCGGAGCAGGCGGCGAAGCTGCCCGTATTCCAGCTCGTCGACGCCATCGAGGTGCTGAACGGCGCCAACACGGTGAAGGAGAACCTCTTCGCGCTGCGGGTGGCGCAGACGCTGGGCAAGCCGGGCAGCGGCGGCAGCGACGCCCACTCGACGCAGGGCATCGGCACCTACTGCATCGAGCTGGAGAAGGACTGCGAATCGCAAGAGGAGCTGCTGGCGGAGTTGCACGCCGCGCGCTTCCACGCCTGCCACGGCCTGCTGAACGGCGAGTTGCAGCGCTTCACGGAGACGAGCCTCGTCGCCGAGACGCCGGGCTGACGACAAGGCAGCGTCTCGTAAGGAACAGATTAGGCGCGGTACATGGTCCAGCCAGAAGCCGAAATCCCCAGACGCAACCGCATTATCTACGCCTCAGCCAGCCTTGGCGGAAACGTTCTATCGCGCACCACCACGCTCTGGCTCCTGTTCTTCTACGCACCACCCGCCGACGCGGACATGCCCACCATCGTCCCCCGGTTCACGCTGGCCATCATCCTCCTGCTGGTCGGCATCCAGGACGCGATCAACGACCCGATTATCGGCCACTGGAGCGACCGCACGCGCACGCGCTGGGGGCGGCGCATCCCGTTCGTGGTACTGTCGACTCCGTTCTACGCCCTGTTCTTCTTCCTCTTCTTCACGCCGCCCGGCGTCGACCACAGCATCTTCGTCAACGCCCTCTACATCACGGCCATCGTCCTGATCCAACGTATCGTTGGCACCATGTCCAGCGGTCCCATTGAAGCTCTTCTGCCGGAGATCGCGCAGAGCTCGGCCGCCCGAGTCAGCATCGTCGCCTGGCAGGTGTTCCTGGGCGCCCTGGGCGCCGCCTTTGCCCTGGTGGCGACGGGCGTGATCAAAGACGCTTTCGGCTGGCAGGTCATGGCCGGCATCGTCGCCATTATTGCTCTGGTGTCCCGCTACATCGGCCTCTGGGGGGCCTGGCCCTACGCCCGCAGGAACATCGAGCCGGTGCGCATCGGCCTCATCACCTCGCTGCGGCAGGTCTTCCGCAACGACCAGTTCCTCTACTTCCTGCCCACGTTCGTCCTATTCAACACGGCGGTCACCATGCTGCTGGCCACCTTGCCGTTCTTCGCCGAATCGGTCATCCTCGGTGACGACGAATCGTTGTCCCTGAGCGTGTTCGGCCTCTCCTTCGACCTGGAAGGGGGCGCCGTCAGCTCCATTCTGGCCGGCGCCGCCATCCTGGCGGTCATCGTCTTCCTACCAGCCATCTACCGGCTTACGGTGAGCCGGGGCAAAGCCTGGGTCTATTCTGCCGCCATGCTCTTCGCCGCCTTGACGTTCCCGCTCCTCTTCCTGATGGGATTGATCCCCGGGGTCGATCCCCTGATCCAGAGCATCTTCTTCGTTGCGCTAGCGGGCATAGCCATCACCGGCGTCTTCGCCTTTCCCAACGCGATCATGGCGGACATCATCGACTACGACGCCCTGCGCACGGGGATGCGCCGCGAGGCGCTCTACTACGGCGCCCAGAACACGATCGAGAAGGGGGTGGGCTCGCTCGCAGTGGCCATTCTGGCCGGCCTCTTTCTCCTGGGCGAGACGGCCGCCGACCCGCTCGGGCTCCGTCTCGTCGGGCCGGTGGCGGGCGCGGCCGCCTTTATCGGCTTCATCATCTTCATCCGCGGCTACCGGCTGCCGGATACGGTGACAGCGGAGACGGTGCGCGAGAAGGGCCTGATCTGACGGAGCCGCCGCCGTCCCCCGATGGGTCGGATGCCCGCTCAGCTCAGCTTCTCACTCGCCCATTTGTTCTGCTGACGCCGGCATGGTAAAATGGCCAGACTTCGCCCTGTGGAGAACCCATGCCCCGCAGCTACGTCGCCCTCGATCTAGAGACGACAGGATTGGACCCTGACCGCGACGCGATCATGGAAATCGGCGCCGTTCGCTTCGACCTTGACGGCGCCAGCGAGACGTTCAGCACCTTCGTCGATCCGAAGCGGCCGATCCCCTATCGAATCCAACGGCTGACCAACATCGGCGATGATGACGTCGCCGGCGCGCCGCAGTTCGCGAACGTCGCCGCCGATCTGGAGGCGTTCATCGGCGATAGCGCCGTGGTCGGCCAGAATATCAAGTTCGACCTGAGCTTTCTCGAAGAAGGCCGCGTTGTGCCGCCCGGCCCGGCTTACGATACGCAGGAGCTGGCCGGCGTCCTCCTGCCCGGTCTGCCGGAGCAAAACCTGGGCGCGATCGCCCGATACTTGGAGATCGACTTCCCCGTCCAGCATCGCGCGCTTGCCGATGCTGAGGCCGCCCGTATGATCTTCCTCGCCCTGCGCCAGCGGCTGGCCGCCCTTCCGACGGCATTGCTGGCGGAGGCGGAGCGCGTCGCGGCGCCGCTCGACTGGTCGCTTGGCGATCTGCTGCGCGAGCTGCTGGAAGAGCGCCCGACGGTCGCGGACGCCGCAGAGGAAGGGCTGCTGCACGGAGCGCTGCGGCAGCCCCGTAAACCTGGCCCTGCTCTCGCTACCGGCGCAGATAGCCCGACGCCGGTCGATGTAAACGCGATCGAACGCATGCTTACGAGGGATGCCAAGCAGGTGATCGATGAGTTCGAGGAGCGTCCGCAGCAGGTAGAGATGGCCCGCGCCGTCAGCGAGGCGCTGAACAACGGCGAGGATCTGCTGGTGGAGGCGGGTACCGGCGTTGGCAAGTCGCTCGCCTATCTGCTGCCGGCGGCGCGCTACGCACAGCAGAACGATACCCGCGTCGTCGTCTCGACGAACACGATCAACCTGCAGGGGCAGCTCATCGGCAAGGACATCCCCGATGTCCGCCGGCTCGATCGCAACGACAGCACGCTGCGCGCCACGCAGTTGAAGGGGCGAAGCAACTACCTCTGCCTGCTGCGCTGGACGAACCTGCGCCACGCGGAGTCGCGCAGCGAAGACGAAGCGAAGCTGCTGGTGCGGCTGCTGCTCTGGCTACCCCACACCGAGACCGGCGATCGGGCCGAGCTGCGCCTCTCGCAGAGCGAGGGCGTTGTCTGGAATCGGTTGAGCGCCCAGCACGAAGCCTGCCTCGCCACGCCGTGCGCGTTCGTGAAGGACGGCTCCTGCTTCCTGCTGCGCGCCCGCAAACGGGCCGAGGCCGCGCACGTCCTGGTGGTGAACCACGCGCTCCTCCTCTCGGATGTCGCTGTCGGCGGCGGTGTCATCCCGGAGTACTCACACCTGATCGTCGACGAGGCGCAGCACTTGGAGGCGGAGGCGACGCGCCAGTTCGGCTTCCAGGCCGCCGAGGACGACGTGAGCGGGTTCCTGGACGGCGTGGCGAGTCGCGGGGGCGGCCTCGCCAGCGGGCTGCGCAACGCTACGCGCGGCCTGGGCGGCCAGGTGGCGGCGAACCGGGAACTGCTCGACATCGCGACCGGCGCGGAGGACGCCGTCTCGCGCGCACGAGAGCTGCTGCCGGAGTTCTTTCTGCTCCTGGCTGGCTTTCTTCGCCAACAGGTCAAGCGCGAGAGCAACTACGATAATCGACTGTCGCTCAGCCGGGCGATGCGCGTCCAGCCGGACTGGGGCGAGATCGAGCTCGCCTGGGAGAACCTAAGCGCCGCGCTAGGCCAGGTGCTGACGGCGGTCGAACGTCTGCACCGCGGCCTCGAATCTACGGAGGCGTCGAACCTGCTCGACTACGAATCGCTGCTGACGGAAACGAGTGATCTGCTCCAAACCGGCGCGACGCTGCGGCAGGGCATCGACAACATCGTCCTGCAGGAAGACGAGAACACCATCTGCTGGCTGAGCCAGCAGCGCAACGCGCCGGGCACCGGCCTGGCCAGCGCCCCGCTGCGGGTGGACGGCCTGCTGCAAGAGCGGCTCTTCTCGCAGAAGGAAGCGGCGGTGCTCACGAGCGCAACGCTCACTACCGACGGTAGCTTCGACTACCTGCGCGGGACGCTGGGATTTACAGAGGCGAACGAACTGCGGCTGGGCTCGCCGTTCGACTACGCGCAGTCGACGCTGGTGCTGGCGCCAACCGACATGCCGGACCCCAACCAGAGCGAGTACATGGCAGCGCTACAGGAGTCCCTGATCGAACTGGTGCGCGCCAGCAGAGGCCGGGCGCTGGTGCTCTTCACATCGCACGCCAGCCTGCGCGCCGCTCACGCGGGGATCAAGCAGGCGCTGCAAGAGGAGCAGATCCTCGTGCTGGGCCATCACATCGACGGTTCCCCCCGGCAACTGACGCAGGCGCTGCTGGACAATCCGCAGACGGTCGTGCTCGGCACCGCCAGCTTCTGGGAGGGCGTCGATATCGTCGGCGAGGCGCTGTCGCTGCTCGTCGTCGCCCGGCTGCCGTTCGCCGTGCCGGACGATCCGATCTTCCAGGCCCGCTCTGAGCTGCACGACAACCCGTTCAACGAGTACGCGCTCCCGCAGGCCGCGCTCCGATTCAAGCAGGGCTTTGGACGGCTAATCCGGCGGAAGTCGGACCGCGGCGTGCTCGCCGTTCTGGACGGGCGCATCACGAGCAAACCGTATGGGAAGTCGTTCTTGCGCTCGCTGCCGCCGTGTACCGTCGAGCAGGTGCCGCGCGGCAAGATGCCGGATCTGGTGGCGCATTGGCTCGACAGCGACCGCTAGCCAAGCTGCGCCCACTGCGCGCGACCGGCCTCGATCGGCTGGCGGCGTGGCTGCCGGATGTTGCATACGCCGCCGGCTGCGATCGTTGGACCAACGACGGCGAGTTGCGAGCAGCCATCGACAACCCGACCATCCTCACCACGGGCAGCGGCTACAACTGCTTCGTTGCCTATCAGTTGGGATCACCCCACGCCGGCGCTGCGCTGATTCGCTTACTCGCCGTTGCGCCGGATTCACGCCGCACGGGGCTAGGTGGCCGCGTGGCCCTGGCGCTGGAGAAGCGGCTGGCGTCATCGACGAAGACGAAGCAGATCTACGTCGCCGTGCCGCCACGGAACGGCATTGCCCTATATTTCTGGCTTAGGTTAGGCTATCGACCACTTACCAAAATCAATGCACCACAGGCGCCGACTTCATCTTCCGCCTGGATGGTACGTGACCTAGACTAACCAAAGCTGATAAAGTAATCCTGATCCGCTCGGCTAGGCTCGCGAGAAACCTGTCGGGAAGATGCTCGTTTTTCCTCCCTACTCTCTCCGCCGGGCGATGATTACCCGCGTAACGATGTGCGCCAGGGCAAATGCAACGCCAAAGAGTCCGGCAAAGAAGACGACAGCGAAGAGCGTTGGCCCTGCCATGGCAGCGAAGCCCATGAGGACAGCGCCGGCGACGAAGGCGAAGAGGACAGGGAACGTCCGCCAGTTCCACTGCGCCAGCGGTTGTCGCGGCTCAGGCCGGCGCTCGTACGATGCGCGCTTGGCGGCGTCCTGTCCCGCGACCTGACGCTCTATGCCATGGCTATCGCGGCGCCGGGTGCGGCGTCGCCGTCTCCTACCCCGCTGTTCACCCGCCATCGACTACGCCCGCCTCCGATAGCGACGGCGATGCGGCCTTTCTGAGCGTGAGGGGGGCGGCGGTGGTGGCGACGAATCGCTTCCATCTAAGCAACGCTGGCAGGCGAACTCCAACGCCAGGTGCTGCTCGCTAATCCAGACCGCGCCGCAGTCCTTACCTTCCAGGTCATTGCGCGGGTTGAGGTGAAATCGCTTGCCGCAGCTATGGCACTCCGCAGACATTGCCTCATCCACGGCCTCCTGGCAGACGGCACACAGCGATAGCTCAACCACGGCGCGCCGCCGCTTCCGTCCGGCCGCCCAGCAGCTGCTCGATCAGCGCCGCTTCGTCTTCGCGGCTGTGCGTCTTGCCGTCCAACCGCGCCGCGCGCAGCGACGCGAGAGCGGAGCCGACCTGCGGACCCTGCGGCACCCCGAGCGTCTGGACGTCGTCGCCGTTCAGGCGCGGCCGGACGAGCCGGTCCGACGCCAGGTAGCGGTGCGCGGCCTCCGCCGCGCGCCGCCCCGCAACGAGGGCGAACGCCTCGATCGCTTCGACGGGTCGCGGCGAGAGTAGCCGCGCCGCCTCGCTCGGCCGCAGGCCGGCAGCCATCAATTTCGGCTCTTGCGCACGCAGCGCGACGAAGGCGCCTAATATCGCCGCCTGGCGTCCCGTCACCTCCAGCCGCCCCATCGCCTGCTCGACGCCGGCGGGCGAAGCGTCGGAGAGGAGGATGCAGAGGAGGGCAACGTCCCGATGTGAGGCTGACAGCTCATCCAGCCGTCCGACCGCCCGCCGCTGCGTCTCGCCGGCACTTAAGGCCGCATGCGTGGCCTCGATGACGCCGCGGTGCTCAGCTCTACGCAGGATCTCCGGCACCCGTTCCTCAACGGCGATCCGTTCCAACTCGTGGCGAACGCGGACGCCGCTGACCGTGTCCAGAAAAGAGAGGTCGCGGCGCAGCAGCGCGTCCGTACGGCGATGCAGCCGAAAGCGTAGCCTGCCCGCATAGCGAACCGCGCGCAGGATGCGCGTGGCGTCGTCCTGGAAGCTATCGTCGTGCAGCACGCGCAGCGTGCGCTTGGCGACGTCGCGCCAGCCGCCGTGCGGGTCGATCAGCGCGCCCGGCCGGCCGCCGGCGAGGCGGAGCGCCATTGCGTTGATCGTAAAATCCCGGCGCGCCAGGTCTTCGAGCAAGTCCGAAGGTTGGACAGACGGCAGCGCGCCGGGACGGACATAGCTTTCGGTGCGGGCGCCGGCGAAGTCCAAGCGAACGTCGCCGGTCCGCAATGAGGCGGTGCCAAAGCGCGGGTGTTTCACGACGCGCGCTCGGAGCTTCTTGCCTACAGCGACGGCGAGCGCGATCGCATCGCCCTCAACAACGAGATCGATGTCGACATGGCCGGCGTTCATCAATAAGTCGCGCACGGCGCCGCCGACGAGGTAGAGCCCAACGCTCCGCCGCTCAGCCGCCACAACAGCGGTCTCCAACGCCCGCCGCATGTCGCCGGGCAGGCGTTTGTGCAGTCGATTCAGCAGCTTCATTCCGACCGCAGTGTAGCAGAGCGGCGGGGCGGATTTCGTCCAATTCTTGACAGAGGCCAGGCTGCCTCCCTACTATGGCGCTAGCCCGGCTTTCAGGCTCCCGGCACGGTGGGAGCCATCGGGAGGAGGGTAGAATCGCTGCAAGCGGGTAACTGGCACGGCGGCATCAGTAGCCGCAGCCGTAGCTGCCGACGCAAGGATCGCGTCTCGATTCTCCGACCCCACATCGAGCGTTCGCTCCCCTCAGTGGCCGCGACAGCCCGGTCCCGCGCCGCACCGTTCCGCTCCCTGTCCTGGGATGCCCAACGCGCCCGACGCGGCGTCGCTGCGTTGAGACGAATCGAAAGGTGGCCCCAGTTGGCGAAAGGAAGTCCGCTGGAACAGCGGCTGCGCGTCACGTTCAAGAATCCAGCGCTCCTGCAACAGGCGCTGGTGCATAGCTCCTACGTCAACGAGAACCCCGGCCTGGTACCGGAATCGAACGAGCGGATGGAGTTCCTCGGCGACGCCGTGCTCGGCCTCGTCGTCGCGGACGCGCTCTACGCCGCCTTCCCCGGCCAGGACGAGGGGAAGCTAACGGAGCTGCGCGCCCATCTGGTGCGCCGCGATACGCTGGCCAAGGCGGCGCGCAAGCTGGAGCTGGGCGAGGCGCTGCTGCTGGGACGGGGCGAGGACGACGGCGGTGGCCGCAAGCGACCGACGAACCTCTCCCATATCTACGAGGCGATCGTGGGCGCGATCTTCCTCGATCGCGGCCTCGCGACGGCGCGACGCTTCGTCCTCACATCGCTGCGCAGCGAGTTGGAGGACATCGACGCCCAGAAGTTCCCGATGGATCCGAAGTCGCGGCTGCAGGAGATTAGCCAATCGCGTTACCAGGATACGCCGCGCTACCAGGTAGTCGATACGCAGGGGCCTGACCACGCCCGCAGGTTCACGGTCGATGCGGTGGTGCAAGGCGAAACGCTGGGGACGGGGAGCGGACGCAGCAAGCAGGCGGCCGAGAAGCGGGCGGCAGAGGAAGCGCTGGAACGGCTGGAGCACCGTTCCGATAGCGAGAAGGCAGGGCTGCCTGGCGCATGTACCTAAAGCGACTCGACATCAACGGCTTCAAGAGCTTCGCCTCCGCCACCGCGCTGGAGTTCGGCACCGGCGTCACCTGCATCGCCGGGCCGAACGGCGCCGGCAAGACGAACGTGGCGGAAGCGATTCGCTGGGTGCTGGGCGAACAGGCCGGCCGCGTCATCCGCGCCCGTAAGACAGAGGACATCATCTTCACCGGCAGCGAGAAGCGTCCCGCCATGGGCGTGGCGGAGGTACGCATCACGCTGGACAACAGCGATAGCTGGCTGCCTGTCGATTTCGACGAAGTCGTCGTCTCCCGCCGCGCGTACCGGAGCGGCGACAACGAGTACTTTCTGAATCAGAGCCGCGTCCGGCTGAAAGACCTGCACGAACTATTCTTGAAGGCCCAGGTGGGCCAGAACAGCTACGCGTTCATGGGCCAGGGTCTTGTCGAACAGGTGCTGACGCTGCGGCCGGAAGACCGGCGCGGGCTGATCGAAGAGGCCGCGGACGTGAAGCTACACCGCGAGAAGTTGAACGAATCGCGCAACCGGCTCGCCGCCACCCGCGACAACCTGGAGCGCGTCGACCTGCTGGTGCGCGAGATCGAACCGCAGTTGCGGAAGCTGGAGCGGCAGGCGAACCGCGCCGCCGATCACACGCGGCTCAGCGCCGAGCTGGCGGGCGCGCTCAGAGCGCTCTACGGCCAGCAGTGGCAGGACGCGCAGGAGGCGCTAGCGGCAGCGCGCGCGGAGTACGATCAGCGCAAGGAGGAGTTCGACCGCGCCCAGCAAGAGCTGAAGTCGCTGGAAGAGGGTCTCACCTCGCTCGGGACAGCGGTCGAGGAGCGGCGTCGCGATATCAGCGAACGCATTGAGGGGTCCCGCACGCTGGACGAGTACCGGCGTGACTTGGACCGGCGGATCACCGTCGATACGGAGCGCCAGGCGATGCTCGAGAGCCGCCAGGAAGAGCTCACCGGCGAGATCGAATCGCTGGAGCAGGAGCAGGCGCGGGTCGCCGAGATCGTGAGCGAGCAGGAGGAGCGCGCACGCACAATTCAAGAGTCGCTCGCCTCCGCCCGCGCGCCAGAGGCCGACGTGCAGGAGCTGGCCCGCATCGAGGCGCGGCTGGGCGAGCTGCAGGCCTCGCTCACGGAAGCAGAGGAGGGCGTTGCCCAGACGGCGGCGCAGCTCGCGGAGGCGGAGGCGAAGTCGGCCGCGCTGGCGGAGCAAGAGCAGCGCCTACAGAGCGAACTGGCGGCGATGCAGGAGACGCGCGTTGAGCAGATCGTCGAGCTGAAGGCGTGGGGGCACGACTTCGCGACGCGCCGCGAACGATGGCAACAGTTGGCGCCCGCCGTCGGCCGCGCCACGCTGACACTGGACCAGACGAAAGAGCGGCTGGAGCGCGCGTCGATCGCCGTCGTGCGCCGGCAGGAGGAGATCCGCACGCTCAACGCATCGGTCGAGTCGGCGGCCGCCCGCCTGGACGCCGCGCAATCGACCGATATCGATCTGCCGGCGAAGGACGCGGGCGTGCAGGCGCTGCTCGTCGCCGGCGGCAAGGTGCCGGATGAAGAGCCGGACGCCGATAGCCGCATCCACGGGCTGATCGGCATGGTGGGCCAGTTAATTCGGGTGCCGTCCGGACTGGAGCGCGCAATCGAAGCGGCGCTGGCCGATAGCCTGCACGCGATCGTCGTCGAGACGCAGGAAGACGCGCTCGCCGGCATCGAACTGCTGATCAGCGGCGACCAGGGCCGCGCCATCATCTACCCGCTTAGCAATATCCGGCCGATCCATCCAATCAACCTGCTGGGAGAGCGCGGCATAATCGGCGTCGCGTCGGAGTTGGTGCGCTGCGATAAACGCTACCGGTCGCTCATCGATACGCTGCTCGGCCGCACGATCGTTGCCCAGAACATCGGCACAGCAACGCTGCTGCTGCGTCGCGGGCTCGGCAGCGTCGTCACGCTGGACGGCGCGTTCCTGCACACGTCCGGCGCCATGACCGCCGGCAGCGCGAAAGCCGTCCGCCGTGCCTTCGTCCATCAGCGAGACGTGGGCGAACTGCCGGACGAACTCGAGCGCATGCGCACCTCATCGGAACAAGCGACCGTGGCGCTGGAGAAGGAACAGAGCCAGCAGACGGAGGCGCAGCAGGCCCGCGACCGCGTTGCGCCGGAACTGGAGCGTATGCGCAGCGACCTGGCCGGCGCAGACGAAGCGCTGCGCCAGCATCGCGCTCGGCTGCCCGTAACGGCGGCCCGCCTCTCCGCGCTCCACGCCCGCCGCCACGAAGTACAGCGAGAGCTCGGCAACGCGTCAGAAGCGCTCGCGGCCGCCCGCGCCGCCGGAGAGCAGGCAAGCGGCTTGAGGAAGCGGCATATCGAAACGAGAGACAGGCTGCGTCCGGAGATCGAACAGCAGGCGGCGGCGCGGGAGACGCTCGCCCGGGCTGGATCGGAGCGTTCGAGCCGCATCGCCGCGCTGGAATCGGAGCAGCAGGCGTTCCGACAGCAGACGGAGCTTCAGTCATCCAGCCGCGAACGCGTATCGAGCGAGCTGGCGCGCAAGCAGGAGCTGGCATCGCGCTTGCAAGACGACGTGAAGCGCGTGTTGGAACGGCTGGCGTCATCCCGCAGCGAGCTGGAAGAGAAGTCGAAGGAAGCGGGCACCGCCCGCGAGGAGCTGGCGCCCGCCCGCCACGCGCTGGAGCAGATCGAATCGCGGCAGCGGACAATCGATAGCGATCTCGCGGCCGGCCGCTCGCGGGCGCTGGCGGCGGAGCGCACGCTGCTGGACGCCGAGTCGACCATGCGTCTGCGGTCGGAAGAACTGGAGATGTTGCGGGCCCGGCTGGAGGAGGAGGGGTTCCGCCCATCCGAAGATGGCGAGGTGAACCCGCCGGCCGAGCGGCAGGACGCGACTCCGGCCGCTGGCCAACCGCCGGCATGGATGACGGCGGAGAGTGGCGCCGACCAGCCGCCGCCGATGCGCGGCGCCGCGCCGGTCGACACGGCGGCGCTCAAGGACCGCATCGGCGGATTGCGCGCCGACATTCGCAACCTGGGACCCGTCAACGAGCAGGCGGAGACGGACTACGCCGAGAGCAAGGAGCGGCACGAGTTCCTGACCACACAGGTCGCCGATCTGCGCGACGCGGAGGCGGCGCTGCAAGAGGCGATCGAGGAGCTGGAGGCGATCGTAAAAGAGCGCTTCTCGACCACCTTCCGCAAGGTGAACAAGTCGTTCCAGCGCTACTTCCAGACGTTCTTCGGCGGCGGCGAGGCCGAGCTGGTGCTGACCAGGGGCGACGCTGACCCGGAGGACGGACAACAGCGGCGCCTGCCCGGCGTCGATATCATCGCCCAGCCGCCGAGGAAGAAGGTGCGAACGCTCAACATGCTCTCCGGCGGCGAGCGTTCGCTGACGGCGCTGGCCCTGCTCTTCGCGCTGCTGGACACGAACCCTTCACCGATCTGCGTGCTGGACGAGGTGGACGCGGCGCTGGACGAGGCGAACGTGGTCCGCTTCACGGCGGCGCTGGAGGCGCTCTCCGAGCGGACGCAGTTCATCATCATCACCCACAACCGCCGCACGCTGGAGATGGCCGATTCGATCTACGGCATCTCGATGGGCGAGGACAGCACCTCCACCGTCCTCTCGCTCCGCCTGGCGGACATCCCGGCGAAATAGAACTCCATTCCGTCGCCACCGCCGCGCGGTTCCCCTTCCCCCTTCCCCCGCCGCGGCGATATAATCGCTTGCGAAGCGAGACCACAAGGAGACGCCATTGCGCTTTTTTCGCCGTTCGCCCAAGGTCGAAGAGCCAGAGCCGGAGTCTGCTGATGCCGGAGCCGTCGCCGCGCCCGATCAGCCGGATGACGTCGCGGACGAACAGCGGCTCATCGAAGGGGAGGAGCGGACGAACAAGGCGCTCCAGCGCACGAAGCGGAGCTGGTTCGGCCACATCACCGGCCTCTTCGATCGCGGGCGAATCGACGACGAGTTCTGGGAGGAGCTGGAAGAGCTGCTGATCGGCGCCGACACCGGCGTCGCGACGACAGAGAAGATCCTCGGCGAAGTACGCGAGCGCGTCGAGGCGGAACGGATCAGCGACCCGGCGGAGGTGCAGGATGCGCTAAAGGAGTCGCTCGTCGCGCTGCTGAACAAGCCTACAGGCAGAGGGCAGCTCTGGGGTCGCGGCGAAGTCGCGGCCGCGCCGCCGAAGCCGGCCGTCATCCTGGTGCTAGGCGTGAACGGCACCGGCAAGACGACGACGATCGCGAAGCTGGCGCACGCCTTCCGCGCGGACGGCGCGAAGACCGTCATCGCCGCCGCCGATACGTTCCGCGCGGCGGCCATCGAGCAGATGAAGGCCTGGGGCGAGCGCGTCGGTGCCGACGTCGTCGCGCACAAGCAGGGCGCGGACCCAGCGGCTGTTGTCTTCGACGCCCTCAGCGCCGCCGAGAGCCGCAACGCCGACTTCCTGATCATCGACACGGCAGGCCGCCTGCACACGAAGATCAACCTGATGGAGGAGCTGAGCAAGCTCTACCGCGTGATCCAGCGCAAGGAGCCGACCGCGCCGCATGAGGTGCTGCTGGTGCTGGACGCGACGATCGGCCAGAACGCGCTGATACAGGCCGAGGCGTTCACCAAGGCGGCGGAGGTGACATCGGCCTGCCTGGCGAAGCTGGACGGCACGTCGAAGGGCGGCATCGTCTTCGCGATCAGCGACCAGTTGGGCATCCCCGTGCGGCTTGTCGGCACGGGCGAAGAACCGGGTGACCTCGCTTCGTTCTCGGCAGATACGTTCGTCGACGCGCTCTTCCGCTAGCGCCCGCCCCCTCGTTATCCTTTCCTTATGTTAGAATCGCGCCGCTTCAGGCGTTATCCTTAGAGAACACAGATGTCGGAAACGCTCGTCTGGTGGGTCATGGTACAGGTTGTCGGGCTGGCGGCCCTGCCGCTCTGCCTCGCCTTGTTCCAGCGCCTGCCCGACCGCGGCTACGCCCTCTCGAAACCGTTCGCCCTCCTCATCGCTGGCTACATCTTCTGGATCCTCGTGATCATCGGCCTACCGAACACGACGCGCGCTATCTGGTTCGTGCTCGCGTTGCTGGCAAGCGGCTCGGCTTACGTGGCCTGGCGGCAGCGGGAAGAGTTGCTCGCGTTCGTACGCGAGCGTTGGTCGCTGATAGTGGCGACGGAGGTGCTCTTCTTCCTGGCGTTCATCACGGCCGCTTTTCTGCGCTCCTACGTGCCCGACTTCGGTGGCACGGAAAAGCCGATGGACCTGATGTACCTGAACGCCGTCACGGTCAGCGACAGCTTCCCGCCAGTCGACGCCTGGCTGGCCGGAGAGAGCGTCAGCTACTACTACTTCGGCTACCTGCTGGTCTCGGTGATTACGCGGCTGAGCGGCCTCGCGACCAGCATCGGCTACAACCTGGGGCTGGCGATGATCGTTGCGATGACCGTCACCGCGGCGTTTGGGTTGGTCTACAATTTGGCGGCACCGCGCGACGAAGCCACACCGCGCGAGCGGTCCGCGCAGGAAACCGGCCCGGGCACACCCGCCGCCAGCTTCTCTAAACGAATCCTCTGGCGACCGATGCTGTTCGGCCTCGTCGCTGCCTTCCTGCTCGCCGTCATGGGCAACCTGGTGGGACTGCTGGATCTCTTCGCCGCGCACAACGTCGGTTCGGCAGGGTTCTGGAACTGGGTGAACATCCCCAACCTCAACGCCTTCGAAAGCTCCCGCTGGTTCCCGGACCAGTTCTGGTTCTGGTGGAAGTCCACGCGCGTCCTGGACGGCGGCACCGGCATCCACGAGATGCCCTTCTTCAGCTTCCTCCTGGGCGATCTGCACCCGCACGTGATGTCGATTCCGTTTGTCCTCCTCGCGCTCGGCGTGGCGATGGCGTTCCTCCGTTCGGAAGGGCCGCTCGACCTCGTCGTCTGGCTGGAGCGGCCGCTGGCGCTAATCGCGTTCGGGCTGATATTAGGCGGTCTCGCCTTCCTCAACACCTGGGACATGCCGACGATGGCCTTCGTCGTCACGCTTGCCGTCGTCCTGCGCAACCGGCTGCTGACCGACAGGTGGTCGTCGGGGCTGGCGCTCGATAGTCTGGGCTTCCTCGTGCCGCTCTATCTCGTCGCATTTCTCGCCTACACGCCGTTCTTCTTCGGCGGCTTCTCGAGCCAGGCGGCCGGCTTTACGGCCCAGGCCGGCGCCGGCAGCGGGTTGTTTCACACGTTCCTGCTCTGGGGCCCCTTCGCGATGCTGGTGCTGCCGTACGCGGCCTGGCGGCTGAGCAAGAGCGGCGAGGGTCTGACGCGCTCCACAGCCATCGCTGCGTTTGCGCTGCCGGTGGCTGTCATCGCGCTCTGGGCGGTCTGGGACGCGATCGCCTGGGCGTTTGGGTTTTTCCCGGACTCCGTACAGGCGAACGAGGCGGGCGCCGGTCTATGGGATCGGGTGACAAACAGAGGTTGGAACTGGCTAACCGTGCTGGTGATCGGCGGGTCGCTTGGCCTGCTCGTCCTCGCGCTGATGCGGGAAGTCGAGTCAGCGAAAGACGCGGCGGAAGAGCGCCTGGGCCCGATCCTGGCGCTCGCTCTCGCCGCGACGGCGGCGCTGCTGATATTAGGCGCGGAGTTCATCTACATCCAAGACGGCTTCAGCAGCCGCCTGAACACGATCTTCAAGCTCTACTACCAGTCTTGGCTGCTGCTCAGCGTCGCGGGCGGGTTCGCGCTCTACGAGCTGGCGCGGAGCTGGCGGATGCCGGCAATCAACGTCGACCGCTGGTCTATAGGCGAGTTTATCGTGCTGACCGCGGCCTGCGCCGGCGGCATCGCCGGCATCGCGCTCACCTCCGATCTGTTGACAGGCATCGCCGGCGCGATCATCGGTGCCGGGATACTCTTCACCGTCAGCGGCGCGGCCGTGTTACTTTGGCGGTCGCCTGGAGTAGAACCCGCGATCGTGCGC
The DNA here is from genome assembly GCA_022565155.1 of Chloroflexota bacterium. Taxonomy (GTDB): domain Bacteria; phylum Chloroflexota; class Dehalococcoidia; order DSTF01; family RBG-16-68-14; genus JADFKB01. Next base: position 22,412 of record JADFKB010000010.1, read on the forward strand.
TCGCTGAGCTGGCGCGGGGTCTGGGCGGGCGGCGCAGCAGCGATCTTGATCGCTGCGTTCGTCTATCCGGTGATCGCGACGTACAACCGGACGAACGACTTCAACCTAGAACGCGGCCTGGACGGCCTGGAGCGCATCCCGGAAGGCGAACAGGCAGCGATCGAATGGCTGGCCGGCCACGATGACGGCCAGCCGGTGATTGCGGAAGCGTCTGGTGACGACTATACGGACGGAGGGCGCATCTCCGCATCGACCGGTTTGCCGACGCTGCTGCAGTGGCCCGGCCACGAGGTACAGTGGCGCGGCAGCAGTGAGCCGCAAGAGGGCCGCCGTGAGGATCTGCAACTGCTCTACACCGGCAGCGACCCGAATGCGGTAAGATCGGTGATAGAACGTTATGACATCAGGTACGTCGTCGTCGGCCCGCGAGAGCGGGCGGATTACCCCAACTTGACGGTGGAAGAGAGCGAACTGTTCGAGCTGGCGCATCCAGGCGACGTCGCTGTGTATCAGGTACGGCCCGGCGTCCGCAACGAGGTGACGAGAGAATAGCCGAATGACCACGGGTGACCGGCTTCGCAGATACATGGACAGCCGCCAGTTCGATGGCGGCGAACTGCGTTCGTTCGTCGTGCGCTACTGGCCGGCGATCCTCATCGTCGCGCTGGTCGCGCTCGCCGCCGGCCTGCGGCTCTGGGACCTGGGCGGTCGGTCGATCCACCACGATGAGAGCATCCACATCAAGTTTGCCTGGGACATCGTACAGGGCGGTGCGTACAACCACGATCCGGTCTACCACGGCCCGTTCCAGTACTACGGCACCGCTGCGACGTTCTTCATCTTCGGCGACAGCGACTACACATCGCGGCTGTTTCCCGCGCTCTTCGGCATCGCGCTGGTCGGGCTGCCGTTCCTGCTGCGCAGGCAGATCGGCACGCTGGGCGCGGTGCTTGCGGCGGGCCTGCTCGCCGTGTCGCCCGCGCTGATCTACTTCAGCCGCTTCGCGAGGAACGATATGTACGTCGCCTTCTTTACCCTGGCGATCGCCGTCTGCATCTGGCGCTACATGGAGGAGCGAAAGGACGGCTGGCTGATCGCGATCGCGCCGCTGCTGGCGCTGAGCTTCGCGGCGAAAGAGGTGACGTACATCATCATCGCCATGCTCCTCGTCTATCTCAACATCATGGTCGCCATGGAGTTGGTCGCGCGGCTGCGGGCATCGCGGGAGATGACGCCGGTACAGACCGCGCTATCGTACGCCGTCCTGCTGCCGACTGCCTGGCTGGTGACGGCACTCTGGGCGATCATCCCCGGCCTGCGCCGACGCTTTTCGACGGAGACCGAAGAGATGCCCGTTGTCGGGCCGTTGCTGATCATCTTCGGCACGCTGATCGCCGCCCAGTTCGCCGCTGGCATCCAGGCGCTGCCGTTCATCGATAACAACGGCTACATGGGCGAAGAGACTGTGATGCGCTGGACGGTGCTGATCTTGATATTGGGCGGCGCCTACGTCGGCCTGTTGTGGAACTGGCGCACGTGGCTGATCGCCGGGCTGCTCTTCTACGGCGTCTTCGTGCTGCTCTTCACCAGCTTCTTCAGCAACATGGGCGGCTTCTGGACAGGCATCTGGGGCTCCATGGACTACTGGCTGGACCAGCAGGACGTACGCAGGGGCGGCCAGCCGGACTACTACTACTTCATGCTGCTGCCGGTGTACGAGTTCTTGCCGCTCATCTTCGGGATAGGCGGCTCGCTCTACTATGCGTTTCGCGGCAAGCTGGAGGAGCGGCTGCTGCTGGGCGCGGCACTGCTGCTGATCGTTACCCTGAGCGTGATACCAGACGGCACGGCGATAATCGGCGACTTTCGCATCCAGATCGCGTTCATCGTCGCTATCGGGACGGTGCTGATGCTGTCGATAGACGGCTTCACGAAGTTCCTGCTCTTCTGGTCGCTCTCAATCATGTTCGGCCTCACGCTGGCCGGCGAAAAGATGCCCTGGCTTACGGTGCATCTGGCGCTGCCGCTGGCGCTGCTGGGCGCCAAGATACTAGACCAGATCCTCTCGTCAGTGAAACTAACGCTCGCGGGCGAAGGCCGGAGCGGCCGCATCAGCGCCAGCATCGTCCGGCAGCCAATCGCGCTCTTCGCCTCGGCTGGCGCGCTGGCGACGGGCGCGGCGATCATCTTCCAGGCGGTGGGTGCGACCGCCGGCCTCTCAGCGCTGGCATGGCTGCTCGCGCTTGCAGCGCTGGCCGTTCTCATCTGGGCAGGCAGCCAGGTCTCCTGGCAGACGGCGGGGCAGACCGCCGCCGTCGCGCTCTTCGCAGGGTTGCTCGTCTTCACGATACGGGCGGGCGGCACGGCCGCGTTCGACCAAGGCGACGCGAACGGCGTTCCGCCGGAGTTCTTCATCTACGCCCAGGGCTCACCGGCGCTCGGCGTGCTGGCCGACAACATCGACACCGTCGCGCGCGAAAGCGGTCGCGGCAAAGACCTCAAGATCGTAATCGATAACAGCGGTAACATCTGGCCCTGGCCCTGGTACATGCGCGACTACACGAACGTGGAGTACACCAACTTCGACGACGATTACCAGGTACAGCCGGGCAGCGTGGTACTGATCGGCACGGGGAACCAGGACAAGATTCAGCCGTACCTGGACCAGTTCCAGGAAGGCATACCCTACACCCACATGTGGTGGTTTCCTGAGCTGTACAAAGGGCTGGACACCAACGGCTTCCTGTCCGACGCGTTCAGAGGCAAGCTGCTGGGCACGTGGCGCGAGTACCTGATCGACAGAGTGGTCGCAAACGCGACGTCGACGCCGAACATGATCGCCTTCTTCCCCAAAGAGTTTGATATCCAGGTGCCACGACCGCAGCCACGGGCTGGCGATTCGACACCCTTGCCAGCGGAGAGCGTGACGGTGATCGGCGGCGCTGGCGCCGAGCCGGGGCAGTTCTCGCAGCCAGCCGGTTTAGCGATCGATGCCGCCGGCAACCTCTATGTCGCCGATACGCTCAATCAGCGCGTGCAGCGGATCGCTCCCGACGGTACGATCGACACGCTGGGCGAAGCCGGCAGCGGCCCAGGCCAATTCGCCAACCCGGGCAGCGACGAGTTCGCTGAAGACGGCCCCTGGGGCATCACAGTCGACTCCGACGGAAACATCTACGTCGCTGACACCTGGAACCACCGCATCCAGAAGTTCGACGCGAACCTCGAGATCGTGGCAGACTGGAGCATCGACGGGCTCTTCGGCCCGCGCGACATCGCAATCGACGCCAACGGCGACCTGATCCTGACCGACACCGGCGGCAATCGCATCGTCAGGTACACTACTGACGGCGAGATCATCCGCTCGTTCGGTGTGCCGGGAGATGGCCGCGGGGAGTTCAGCGAGCCGGTCGGCGTTAGCATCGCTCCGAACGGCGACATCTACATCGCGGACTACTGGAACCAACGGATCCAGCACTACGACAGCGAGCTGCTGTTCGCCGACGAGATCGACGTGCCGTCCTGGGGCAGCCAGGGAGTAACCGACCGGGCATACATCGCCGCACTGGACGACGGCACCGTCCTAGCAACCGATCCGGCTAACGGCCGGATCGTGGTGTTCAGCCCGGCCGGAGAAGAGGTGGCTGCCTGGAGCCTGCCCTCGGCGACCGGCATCTCACGCCCCGTCGGCATCGTCGTGGACGGCGAAGGCAACGTCTACGTCTCGGACGGGCTCAACTCTACTGTCGTGCGTATCCCGCTCCAGGCTTTACTGCCGCCATCGCTGGAGACGCCGTAGCCTCGGCCACACGGAATAGGCCCATTCGCATCCGCTCATTGCCGTCACTCTCTGCGTTGGCCTAAAATGGTGCGATTATATGAGATCGACTAGCGGACCCTCGTCGACGTGACCGTGCGAAAGGCCGTCATCCTTGCGGCCGGCTACGGCACACGCCTGCTGCCGGCGACGAAAGCGCAGCCCAAGGAGATGCTGCCGCTCGTCGATACGCCGATCATCCAGTACGCGGTGGAAGAGGCGGCGGCGGCGGGCCTCGACCAGGTGATCATCGTCACCTCGCTGGGCAAGCGCGCCATCGAGGATCACTTCGACCGTTCGTTCGAGCTCGAGCAGGCGCTGGAGGCGAAAGGCGACCACGAGCGCGTCGCCGAGCTGCGCCGCATCAGCCAGCTCGCCGACATCGTCTACGTCCGCCAGCACGAACAGAAGGGCATCGGCGACGCTGTCCTCACCGCGCGCAAGCTGGTGGGCGACGAGGCGTTCGTCCTCTTCTTCCCGGACGATGTCATCGTCTCGCAGACGCCCGTTGCGCGGCAGCTCATCGACGCCTACGAAGCGCACGGCGGTTCGGTGCTGGCGGTGCAAGAGGTGCCGGACAAGGAGATCGAGAGCTATGGCATCGTCGATGGCGAGCCTGTCGCTGATAGTGTCTACCGCGTCCGCGGCGTCGTCGAAAAGCCGAAACCGGCGGACGCGCCCAGCAACCTGGCGATCGTCGGCCGCTACGCGCTGACGCCGGAGATCTTCTCGGTGCTGGACGAGACGCCGCCGGGCAAAGGCGGCGAAATCCAGATTACGGACGGTCTCGGCCTGCTGCTGCAACAGCAGCCGATGTTCGCACTCCAGTTCGAGGGCAGGCGCTACGACACGGGCCGCCCGCTCGGCCTGCTCACGGCCTCGATCGAGCTGGCGCTGGAGCGACCGGACATTGGCCCGGAGCTGCGGCGTTACCTGGCAGACCGGGAGCAGGAAGGATAACGATGCGCATCCTCTCCCTCGGCGTCCCGCTGCCCGGCGCGCCGGTCGATAACCACACCTTCGCCAACGCGCCAGCGTTCTTCGACTACGATGCCATCGTCGTCGACCCGTACGCGCTCTCGCAGCTCATCGAAGAAGTAGTAACATCCACGGCAGAGCACGCGACCTGCTCCGGCGAGCGAGTGGTAAACGGCGCCACCGGCCCGGAGACCGTTGGTCTCGGCGAGCTGCTGCGTGACCGCCAGGACGAGACCGCCCGCCTGCTGGCGCGGGGCGGGCTCGTCGTCTGTTTCGCCTATCCAAACGTCGTTCACCATCGCGTCGCTGGCTTCTCCGGCTGCGACCGCTACTGCTGGCTGCCCGCTCCCGCCGGACTACGCTACGGCGAGCCGCTACTGCGGCGCGGCGGCGGCAGCGAGATCATCCCGGTGGAGCACGACCACGCCTTCGGGCCGTTCATCGGCCAGATGCGCAACAAGCTCTCCTACCATGCCTACTTTGCCGACGACGCGCCGGGCTTCGCGGGAGCAGGACGCGTCATCGCCCGCAGCGCCGGCGGCGCGGCCGTCGCCGTGGAACTGACGTTGGGCGAGGGCCGTATCGTCTTCCTGCCGCCAGCGGCCCGCCCGCCTACGGGAGAAGCGCGCTACGCCTTCTCGAACGGGCTGCAAGAAGCGATCCGCCACGCGCTGCGGCAGGCGTCGCGCTCCGCCGCGCCCGCCTGGCTCAGCGAGTACGGGCTGCCCGGCCTGAGCGATCGCATCGCCGCCCGCGACGCTGTCCGAACACAAGTGGAGGAGTCAACCGCAGCGCTCGTCGAACGGGAAGAGGCCGTCGGCGAGCTGGACAGGTTCCGCTCGCTGCTCTGGCAGGAGGGCAGAAGCGGCCTGGAGCAGCCGGTGCGAGACGCGCTGGCGCTGCTCGGCTTCCGCATCGTGCCGCAGGAGATCGATACGCCAGCCCAACTCCACCTGGAGGCGAAAGGCAAGGGCCGTCGCGTTGCGCTGCTGGAGGTGGAGGCGGGTGTCCAAGCGGCGGGCATGGACGGCCATTATCGACTGCGTCGCAGATTAGAAGAGGCGATCGCTGCTGGCAGCCCGAAGCGGGGCCTGCTGTTCATCAACGGCCACCGCACGCAGACGCCTTCGGAGCGGCCCGCACAGTACGAAGACGCGCTGCGGGTAGCGGCCGAGAGCCTGCGCTACTGCATCGCAACGACGGAGCAGCTCTTCCACGCCGTGCGCGCGTCGCTGGCAGGCGACGAGGCGACGGTGGCCGCGTTCCGAGAGCGGCTGCTGACGACGGAAGGCGTGCTGCAAGAGGACTGAGACAGCGGGCCGCAGGCGCACGGTGAGCCGGGCGCGTTGCGCGACCTTCACAGCAAGGAGGCGATCTCATGGCATCCGCTCCCTGGGCACTGATCTTGGGCGCATCTTCCGGGTTCGGCGAGGCGACCTCGCTGGAGCTGGCGCGCTCCGGCTTCAACATCTTCGGAGTGCATCTGGACCTGCGCAGGACGATCGCCAACGCCGAACGGATCCAAGAAGAGATCCGCGCGCAAGGCCAAGAGGCGGTCTTCTTCAACATCAACGCCGCCGACGCCGAAAAGCGCGCGGCCGTCATCGATACGATCGGCGAGCGGCTGGCCGGCGAGGGCGAGACGATACGGGTGCTGCTCCACTCGCTCGCCTTCGGCACACTGCTGCCCTACATCGCGGATACCCCGAAGGAAGCGATCAGCCGCAAGCAGTTGGAGATGACCGTCGACGTGATGGCGCACAGCCTCGTCTACTGGACGCAGGATTTGGCCGCCCGCAAGCTGCTGGGCAAGGGCAGCCGCATCTTCGCGATGACCAGCTCCGGCTCAACGCGCGTGATCCAGTCGTACGGCGCCGTCTCGGCGGCAAAGGCGGCGCTAGAGTCGCATATCAGACAGATCGCCTACGAGCTAGCGCCGCTGGGCGTTACAGCCAACGCCATCCGCGCCGGCGTCACCGATACGCCCTCGCTCCAGCGCATCCCCGGCGGGCCGGAGCTGCTCGCCCGCGCCAGGGAGGCGAACCCCTCCGGCCGCTCGACGGAGCCGCAGGACGTGGCCAGCGCCATCGCCGCCCTCGCCGACGAGCGGCTGCACTGGATGACCGGCAACGTTCTCGGCATCGATGGCGGCGAAGACCTGACGGCCTAGGTGCGCCACGGTGGACGCCAAGAGCGCCGCGCTCGAACGGTTGCGGCCCGCAGTCGAACGGGCGCGGAAGTTCGGCGGCTGGGTCTTCAGCGACCTCAACATCCGCCACCTCGATCCTGAGCCACCGTGGGACTATGTGCAGCTCGTACGCGAGCGGGCGCGAGATCGTAGATCGGCGCTCGATATGGGCACCGGGCCGGGCGAGCGGCTGGCGGCGCTGCGCGACAGCCTGCCGGAGCGCCTCGTGGCTACTGAGGAGTGGGTCGTCAACGCACCGGTCGCGTACAAACGGCTGACGCCGCTTGCCATCGGCGTCGTTCACTGCCGCAGCCTGCAGCTGCCGTTCCGTAACGAAGCGTTCGATCTCATCTTGAATCGCCACGACGAGCTGGCGCCGGCCGAAGTCGCGCGAGTGCTGCAGCCGGGCGGGTTGCTGATCACGCAGCAAGTGGGCAGAGACAACTGGCGGGAGCTGCGCCGCCGGTTCCCGCGCGCGACCGACTGGGGGGACGTGCGGGGCGCGTACGCGCGCGGCTTCATCACGGCGGGGCTCGAAGTCACTGCCGATCAGCAGCACGTGTACAAAGTGGCCTTCCCTTCCCTGAGCGAACTGGTCTTCATGCTCACGGTTGCTCCGTGGACAATCCCTGAGTTCGATCTCGATCGCGACGTGGGAGCGCTGCTAGAGATAGAATCAGATTGCCAGACCAGCGACGGGCTGGTGCTGACAGAGAGCCGCTTTCTGATCGTGGCGGAGAAGCCGGTTTGACACTGGCGGCCAGGCTGCCTACACTATCGAGGTGCTGGAACGCCCGCTCGCCTTAGCGTCGAGCGATGTAATCTCACACGGAGTTAGATTCCATGGCTGAACGCTCACACTTCTACGGCTTGATCATCTGCGCCATCACCGTCCTGACCGGCGTCACGTTTCTCGGCGGCGTCATGCGGCGCAGCTACTGGGCGCTGGCGCTGCCCGTCACGGGCGGCTTTCTCGGCGCGCTCTACGTCGCTTTCTGGATCGGTCGCGCCCTAATCGCGACGCCTATAGAACCTCCGGCTGACGACTAACCGGCTTCCCAGTCCAGCGCAGCCCTGGTCTGCGCCAGATCGATCCTCCGGCTGACGACTAACGTCTCGGGAAACACACCGGGTATTGCTCAGTTAACGAATTGGCTCTGCCAGCCCAAGCGTAGTCGTGCGCAGCGACAGACTGCGCAGAATTCAAGCGCTGCGCCAGATCAATCCTCCGGTGATGACTAAGCCCTCGACCGCACCTCTTCGTAGAGCGCCATCGTGCGCACGGCCGTCTCCCGCCAGGAGAAGTGGTCGACGATACGCTGGCGGCCCTCCTTGCCCAGCCGCCGCTGCAGCTCCGCATCGCCTAGGATCCGTTCGATGCCAGCGGCCAGCGCGCCGGCGTCACCCGGCGCCACCAGCACGCCACTGACGCCGTCCTCGATCACCTCCGGAAAGGCGCCTGCCGTCGTCGCCAGCACCGGCGCGCCGCAGGCCATCGCCTCCGCCGCGGGCAGGCCGAAGCCCTCGTAGAGGGAGGGCGACACGAATATCTGGGCGCGGTTGTACTGCTCAACTAGCTCCTCGCGGCTGATGCGGCCCGTGATCGTCACGCGGTCCTGGATGCCCAGCTCTTCGCTCAGCTCCGGAACAACGCGGGCGATCGGCCTGTCGACGACGGTGAGCTTCAGCTCCGGCCGGTGGCGGAGCAGCGCCAGCGCCTCGACCAGGTAGCGAGCGCCCTTGTTGCGGTCGTCGGAGTTGCCAACGTAGAGGATCGAACCGGGCTCCCTGGCCGCGCCGTTAGGCCGGAACGTCTCGGTATCGACGCCGTCGTAGATGATCGCAACGTGGTCCGACGGCAGCCGGAACTCCTCCGCCACCGAACGGGCTGAATCGTTCGAGCCGGTGATGATCCGGTCGATACGGCGGGCGACGATCTCTTGCATAAAGAACGGGTAGAAGCGTAACCACTTGATTTTATCCGAAAGCGTCTCCGCCTGCCGCACCATGTTCTGCCTGTCGACCTGGAGCGGATGGTGAATGTTCGCGACGACCGGCAGGCCGTTCGCCTTGATCAGCAGCGCGCCGTAGCCCAACCCCTGGACATCGTGGACGACATCGAATCGATGGCTGGCGGCCAGCTCGCGCAGTTTGCGATAGGCGCGGAAGCTGAACGCGGCCATGACCGAGAACATGCCGGCGCGGCTGGTGGCCATCTCATAGAAGTTGAGCGGGTGGAAGAAGCTGAGCGGGTCGCGGCCGGAGAAGAAAAAGCGGCCGGTCTCCAGCAGCCGGTAGACGCTGTAGTTGGGCAGCTTGTGCATCGTAATGCCCTCGACGACCTCCGGGTAGGGCGGCCCGGCGATGACGTGGACATCGTTTCCCAGCGCGACCAGCTCGCGCGTGATGTGGTGCAGGTAGATCCCCTGGCCACCGGAGTACATACTCCCCTGGTGGAGCAGGAAGCAGATCTTCATCGCGTCAGCGCCATCGCCGCGGCGGCGGCCTCTACCCGCGCGCCGTCCGCCGCGCCCGCGTAGATCGCAGACATCACGTCGGCCGTGCGCCGCCAGCTAAAGCGCGGCCGCACGCGGCGCGCGCCCGCCGCGCCCATCTCAGCACAGCGGCCGGAGTCAGCCAGCAACTCGCTAATCGCTGCCGCCAGCGGCTCGGCCTCGCCTGGCGGCACGAGCGCGCCGCTCACCCCGTCTTCTACGATCTCCGGAAAAGCGCCCGTCGTCGTCGCGACCACCGGCGTGGCGCAGGCTGCCGCCTCCGCCGCCGGCAGCCCGAACCCTTCGAAGAGCGAGGGCGCGACGAAGAGCTGCGCGCGATTGTACTCGCGCACAAGCTGGTCTGTAGTGAGGCTATCGAGGAACATCACGCGCTCGTCCAATCCGTGCTCGCGCGCTTGCAGCGGCGCCCGTTTCGACCAGGAGCGCTGGACAACGACGAGCCGGAACGCCACGGAGCGCTCCAGCATCGCGAGCGCGCGCAGCAGGTAACGAAAGCCCTTGTTCCTGTCTTCGGAGTCACCGACGAACAGAATGCGGCCTGGCTCCGGCTGGATCTCCGGCAGTCTGCGGAAGGTGACGGTATCGACGCCGTTCCAGACGGAGTGCACGCTCCCTTCCGCCAGGCCGAACGCGTCCTCGACCGTGCGCGCCGCCGCGGGCGAAACGGCTACCACGCGATCCAAGCGCTGGAGAACGATCCGCTGCATGAAGAACGGATAGAAGAGCACCGCGCGCACCTGGCCGACGAGCGAGCGCGCCTCGCGGATGCGGTTCGCCCGGTCGATGGCGAGCGGGTGGTGCACCGTCGCAACGACGGGAACGCCCATCGATTTGATCAGCAGCGTACCGTAGCCGAGCACCTGGTTATCGTGAACGATGTCGAACGGCCGGGCGCGGTGCAGCTCGCGGAACAGCCAGTAGGCGCGGATGCTAAACGCGCCCATTACCGAGTACATGCCGAGCCTCGTCGTCACCAGCTCGGCGAGGTTCAACGGATGGAACGCATCCAGCAGCGGCCGACCGTAGAAGAAGCGACGGCCCGTCGCCAGCAATCGATGGTAGTTGTAGCTGGGCAGCTTGTGCAGCCGAACGCCGTCCGCCAGCTCCGGGTAGGGCGGGCCGGCGATGACATCGACCTCGTGGCCGAAGGCGACAAGCTCGCGACTGAGGTTACTGGCATAGACGCCCTGCCCGCCGGAGAACATGCTCCCTTCGTGGAGGAGGAGACAGACCCTCATGACACCGGATCCGGCGGTCGTGCGCGGGCGCCCACGGAGGGTCGCTGCTGGTCGCCCCGGCTTAGCACCTCTTCATAAAGGGCCAGCGTCTCCTCGGCCGTCCGGCGCCAGCTAAAGCGTTCCCTGATCCGGCGGGCGCCGGATACGCCCATCTCCGCGCAGCGCTCCGGCTGGTCTAACAGACTTGCGATCGCTTTCGCCAGCGGGGCGACCCGGCCCGGCGGCACGAGCACGCCGCTGACGCCCTCCTCGACGATCTCCGGCAGCGCGCCCGCGCTCGTCGCGATGACGGGCGTGCCGCAGGCGAGCGCCTCGGCCGCCGGCAGACCGAAGCCTTCGTAGAGCGACGGCGAGACGAGCAGTTGGGCCCGGTTGTACTCGCGTACCAGCTCCTCGGTCGAGAGCTGTTCCAGGAACGTCACACGGCCGTGCAGGCCGAGCTGCTGGACGAGTCGAGGCGCGCCTTTCGATCCGGGGTGGTGGACGACGGTCAGGTGGAACGGCACCTCCGCCCGCAGCTGGCGCAGCGCCTGGAGCAGATAGCGAATGCCTTTGTTTCTGTCCTCGCTGTTACCGACGAAGAGGACGCTGTTACGCTCTGGCGGCACGTCGCCTAACGAACGAAACACCTCCGTCTCGACGCCGTCGTGGATTACGCGGATGCGATCCCGCGGCAGGCCGACGGCATCGACGATCGACTGGGCGGACGCATCGGAGCCGGTGATGATGTGATCCAGCCGCTCCGCTACCCACTGCTGCATCACCCAGGGGTACCAGAGTATCTTCGAGACGCGCGCGGGCAGGCTGCGCGCCTGCGCGAGGGCGTTCTGCCGGTCGATCGCAAGCGGGTGGTGGATGTTGGCGACGACGGCCCGGCCGCGCTGCTTCATCAGCCAGGTGCCGTAGCCGAGCGTCTGGTTGTCGTGGATGATGTCGAACGGGACGTCACGCTCCAGTTCGTTCAGCTTCTGGTAGGCGCGCAGCGTGAAGACGTTTAGCAGCGAGGCAAGGGTATAGCGCGTCGTCGCGAACTCGTAGAGGTTGAGCGGATGGAAGAAGAGGAGCGGGTGCGTATGGTACGCGTACTCATCGAAACCGTCCAGATAGCTCCAGAAGCTGAACGTCTTCAGCTTGTGGAGGTGGACATCCGGCGCAACCTCGGGATACGGGACGCCGCCGATGACGTGGACGTCGTGGCCCATAGCGGCCAGCTCGCGGGTGACGTAGTGCAGGTAGACCCCCTGCCCGCCCGAGTACATGTGCCCCTGCGATTGAATGAAGCAGACTCTCAACTCGCTATGCGCTCCGGTTTGCGGCCGTAGAGGACAATGCTCTTCGGCAGTGTGTAGTTGCCCAGGGCGTCGCACCAGGCGAGGCCGCGCCAGTTGCGGTGCGATGGCGTGTCCAGCAGCCAGCGGATCGCGCGCGTCACCCGGCCCGGCTTGCCCCACTCGCGGTCGACGGTGGAGTGGACGAGCCAGCGGATCGATTCCAGCGAGTGGCGGAACTGGACGGCGTAGGGCGCAGCGCCGTGCTTCTTCAGCAGCTCCTTGATCTGCTTGCGCCGGTAGATACGCACGTGGCCGCCGGGCGCTGTCCGGTAGCGCTTGGAGACCTTCCAGAGCAGCCGCTCCGAGTACTCATCCGGCACGCTGATCACCAACACGCCGCCGGGCCGCAGCACGCGCACCAGATCGCGCAGCAACGCCTCGTCGTCCGGCACGTGCTCCAACGTCTCGGTGCAGATCACGTGGCTGAAGAAGCCATCCGCGAAAGGGAGCCGCTCGCCATTTCCCTCGACGATATGGACGTTCGCCCGTACGCCGCGCTGGCGCGATGTCGCGACGAGCAGGTAGCGCATCTTGCGCAGGTCTTCGCGCGCCATGTCGAGGCCGATGAACGTTCCTGGGAACCGGCTCAGCTCGAGCATGTGCCGGCCCGTGCCGCAGCCGACGTCAAGCACCGTGCTGCCCGCCGTCAGAGCGAGCATATCGGGGTCGATGGCCTGGTAGCGGTCGAGCACGGCGGCATCCTGATGGTGCGCCAGGCCTTACGGCAGCGCTTCCGTCTTCTCGGCGGTGGCCGCGCCAGCCGGGGCTGTCTCCGGCTTCCGGCCGTAGTGGATCAGGTCCTTGCCGATGACCAGGTTCGCGGCCGCTTCCACGCGCTCGATCATGCGCGGCCTGGTGCGGTGGTACCAGCTCAGGAAACGGAACATCATCCGAGGGAGCAGGCGATTCTCCTGGTCTTTACCGAACGTGCAGCGCAGCCCCCAGTAGATCGCCTGGAAGGCGTGGCGGTGGCGAATCTTTTGCACCTCAAAGCCCTGGTCACGCAGGTAGCCCGCCATCTCGCCGGGCTTGTAGACGCGGACGTGGCCGCCCGGCGTGTGCCAGTACTCCCAGGAGAGCGCCCAGAAGACGCGCTCCGGCGCATGGCGCGGTACGCTGACGGCCATCGCCGCTCCCGCCTTGGCGACGCGGTAGAGCTCGCTGATGCTCAATTTGTCGTCCGGTACGTGCTCCATCACTTCGGTGCACATCACCTTGTCGAACGCCCCCTCTTTGAATGGCAGGTGCTGAGCGTCCGCAACGATGAAGTCCGCCCAGCCGAGGATGCCCTCCTTCGGCTCCGGCCCGTAGCGCTTCCACGGCGTCTCCCCTTCCGGCGCGCGCAGGAAGTAGCGCGCCTGGCGCAGCTCCTGGACATCGACATCTACGGAAACGACGCGGCAGGGCCAGCGGCACGCCTCGATCGTGTGGCGGCCGTTGCCCGAACCGAGATCGAGCAGCATGTCACCGGGCTCCAGCCGCAGATGGCGGTGAAAGTCGATAGTGACGATGTTATCTGGCATTCGTTCGCCTTCTCATGGTAGTAGAACGCGCGAGTTGTAAGCGGGTTTCAGCATAGCGTTGGCCTCGCAGCGAATCAAGAGAAATCGCGCTCTATTCACGTGCCGGCCTCGGTCGCGGACGCGTTCGGCTCCGCTGGCCGGGCGAGCATCTTCTCGTAGACAGCCAGCGTCTCCTCCGCGGCCTTGCGCCAGCTAAACCGCGCCACGATCGACTTCCTGCCCGCTTTACTTAATCGATCGCGTAGCTGCTTGTCTGCCATGAGCTTGCGGATCGCGTCCGCCAGCGCGTTAGCGTCGCCCGGCGGCACCAGCCAGCCCGTTTCGTCGTGGTCGATCACCTCGGGAAAGGCGCCGCCGGTCGTGGCGATCACGGGCGTGCCGCAGGCCATCGCCTCGGCCGCGGGCAAGCCGAAGCCCTCGTAGAGCGAGGGCGAGACGACGATCTCCGCCTGGTTGTAGATGCGCACGAGCTGCTCGTTCGAGAGACGGCCGGTGAAGTGAACGCGCGACGAGAGGCCGTACTGCTTGACCAGGCGCGGCGCCAGCTTCAGCCGCTCCTTCTTATGATCGACGAAGGCGAGCTGGAAGTCGCGCCGGTCGTCTTGGAGCAGCCGCAACGCTTCCAGCAGGTAGCGCGCGCCCTTGTTCCGGTCCTCCGAGTTGCCCACGTAGAGGATCAGGCCGGACTGCCGCTCAACGTCCGGCAGCGGCCGGAAGCGCTTGGTATCGATGCCGTTGTAGACGACGTGCATCCGCTGCGGGTCGAGGTCGAACGCCTCCTGCACGGCTTTTTTTGACGTCTCCGAGACAACGATCACCTGCGGCATCGTTCGCGCCGTGAGCTTCTGCATCACCCAGGGCGACCAGAGGATGCGGCGCGCCTTCTCGTAGAGGCTGCCCGCCTGCTGGAGCGCGTTCTGTAAGTCGATCGTCAACGGATGGTGGATCGTCGCGACGACGGGGAAGCCGGAAGCCTGCATCAACCAGTTGCCGTAGCTGAGGGTCTGGTTGTCGTGGACGATGTCGAATCGATGCTCCCGCGACAGCTCGCGCAGCTTCATCCAGGCGCGAACGCTGAACGTGAGCAGCAGCGACGAGAGGGCGATGCGAGTCGAGACGAACTCGTAGAAGTTGACCGGGTGAAAGTAGCTGAACGGGTTGCGCTTGAAGAGGAAGTCCTCTTTCTCGTGGTGGTAGCTCCAGTAGCTATACGTCTTTAAGTTGTGCGCGATCACCTTGTCGTCCAACTCTGGATACGGCGGGCCGGCCAGCACATGCACCTCGTGGCCCATGCGAGCAAGCTCCCGGGTTAGATAGTAGAGGTAGACACCCTGCCCGCCAGAGTACATGTTCCCCTGGTACATGATGAAGCAGATCTTCATGTGGGGAGCCTGTAGATAAACGTGCGCATCTGGAGCCGGAGCACAGTGTAGCATACGAGAGCGTTCCAGGCCGCGCCGCCACATATGTGCGCAGGTTCGCTAACCGTGATACTATCAACCGCGCCGTCTGGTCCATAGCCAACCAGGAGGATTTCGTATGAAGCTTCACTTCTTCCATCTCATGCCGTACCGGTTCCTGCCGGACGACTTCGCAGAGAAGCACCGCAGCGTCTGGGTCGATGTCGACAGCACGCTCTTCGACCCCGTGAAGGGCCACCAGATCTACAACGAGAACCTGGACGAGCTGGAGTACGCGGACGAGCTTGGCTTCGACGGCATCTGCGTCAACGAGCACCACCAGAACGCCTACGGCTTGATGCCTTCTCCCAACCTGATGGCCGCGGCGCTGGCGCGGCGGACGCGGAACTCCGCGATCGTCGTGCTGGGCAACAGCCTTGCGCTGTACAACCCCCCAACGAGAGTCGCGGAGGAGTTCGCGATGCTCGACTGCCTATCTGGCGGCCGCCTCGTCGCCGGCTTCCCGGTCGGCACGTCGATGGACACGACCTTTTGCTACGGCCAGACGCCAGCCGACCTGCGCGACAAGTACCAGGAGGCGCACGATCTGATAATGCAGGCCTGGACACGGCCGGAGGTCTTCGCGTTCAACGGTAAGTACACGCAACTGCGTTATGTCAACATATGGCCGCGCCCGATCCAGCAGCCGCACCCGCCCGTCTGGGTACCGGGCGGCGGCAGCGTCGAGACGTGGGAGTGGGTGGCCAGGCACAACTACATGTACTGCTACCTCAGCTACTTCGGCCATCAGCGCGGCTTACATGTGATGAAGGGCTACTGGGACGAGGTAGAGCGTCAGGGCAAGGAGCCGAACCCGTATCGGGCCGGCTTCCTCCAGTTCATCGCCGTCTCCGAGACGGACGCACAGGCCGAGAAGGACTACGCCGAGCACGCGGAGTACTTCTATAATCGCTGTCTGCACGTCTACCCCGGCTTCGCGGACGCGCCCGGCTACCGGACGATGAAGACCGTCCGCGCCGGCCTGCGCGCTCAGTTCGAGCGGCAAGCGGCGCAGGCGGCCGGCGGCGAGCTGAACTGGAAGACGTTCATCGATCAGGGCTTCATCCTGGCAGGATCACCGGAGACCGTGCGGCAACAGCTGGAAGAGGCAGCGAAGGCGCTCAACGTCGGGCACATGATGGTGCTGCTACAGTTCGGCAGCATGCCGCCGGAGCTGGTGCGCAAGAACACGGAGCTGTTCGCGCGCGAGGTGATGCCGCACGTCCGCCACCTCTTCAGCGAGTACGAGGACGAGTGGTGGATCAAACCGCTGCCAGAGCAAGACCGCATCGCGCCGCAGCCGCTGGCGATGGCTCCGGAAGGGACGGCGGCAGGAGGAGGATCCTAATGGAGTCACGTACGCTCTCGCTTCGCGACGGCATGTTCAAGACCCACGTCGAGGTCGGCGGCGACGGCGAACCGCTGCTCTTCCTCCACGGCTCCGGCGGGCTGCGGCGAGGCGGCTACCTGGATGACTTGGCCGCGACGTTCACGCTCTACGCACCGGAGCACCCCGGCTTCGGAGCCTCGGAGGGGATCGAGCACATCGACGACATCATCGACCTAGCGCTCTACTACCACGACCTGATGGACGAGCTGGGCCTAGAATCCGCCCACATCGTTGGCCACTCGCTGGGCGGCATGCTGGCAGCCGAGCTGGCCGCGATCTGCCCGCATCGAGTGCGGCGGTTGGTGCTGGCGAACCCCGTCGGCCTCTGGCGCGACGACGAGCCGGTGCTGGACTTCTTCACGCTCTCTCCGCAGCAGCTCCTGCCGTACATCGTCCACGACACCGACGCAGAGGCCGTGAAGGAGGCGTTCGCCCCGCCCGAGACGGCGGAGGAACAGATGGACGCGATGTACCAGCGCTTGCAGTCGTTCTCGGCCGCGGGCAAGTTCCTCTGGCCGATTCCCGACAAGGGGCTGAAGCGCCGGATCCACCGCATTCAGTCGCCGACGCTCATTCTGTGGGGCGAATCCGACCGCCTGGTCTCGCCCAGCTACGCGGAAGACTTTCGCACGCTGATCCAAGATTCCCAAGTGGTGATCATGCGTGAGTGCGCCCACATGCCGATGCTGGAGAAGCGGGAGGAGTTCGTCTCGCTCGTCAGCGAGTTCCTCAACGACGGAAGTTAGCGAAGACTAGAGGCGGCCGCGCAGCCGCGGGTCCAGGATGTCGCGCAGGCCATCGCCCAGCAGGTTAAATCCCAGCACCGTCAGCGTAATCGCCAGGCCGGGGAAGAACGCCCACCAGATGTGAACCGGGAAGCTGTTTCTCGCCGCGCTCACGTCCCGGCCCCACGTCACCGAGGGCCCGGTTAGAAACCCGAGCCAGGACGGCGTATCGAGACCTACGAACGAGAGGAAGAAGAGCATCGAGAAGTCCGTCCCCTCCGGGATGCCGAGGCCGAGGAACGCCAGCGCCGCCTCGAGCAAAATCGCAGCGCCGAGGAAGTTAGTAGCGATGATGATCGCCAGGGCGGCGACGTTCGGGGCGATGTGCAGAAACAGGATTCTGGGCGTGGACGCGCCCAGCGCCCGCGCCGCCTCCACGTACTGGTTGTTCTTCTCCGATAGCACCGCCCCGCGGACGATCCGCGTCACCGGGAAGATGATGCCGATGCCAATGGCGATGATCAACGTCTCCACGGACGGCCCCAGCACTTGCCGCAGAATCAGCAAACCGAGCAACGCGGGAAAGGCGATAAACGTATCGACGGTACGTTGGATGACGCCGTCGATGGCGCCTCCGCTGTAGCCGGAGAAAATCCCCAACGCGGTGCCGACAACGGTACCGAAGATAACGGAGGAGAAGCCGACGATGAGAGAGATACGCGCGCCGAAGACGACGCGGCTGAACATATCCCGGCCGAGGTCTTCTGTGCCAAACAGATGCTTCCACGACGGGTCTAGGTTCCTTGCTCCTACCCCTAAGTCGGTGGGCCCGTACGGGGCGATCAGCGGAGCGAATACTGCGCTGACGGCGAGAACGAGTACGACCAACAGGCCGAACAGGGCCAGCGGGTTATCCCGCGCGAGACGGCCTGCCATCAGCCAGCGGCTTTTTCGCGGGGCGAGGCCGGAAACCGCGACATCGCCGGCGTCTATCGCAGACATCGTTCACCCATCACGTGTACCTGATCCGTGGGTCAAGCCAGGCATATAAGACATCGACGGCGAGGTTCATCAGGACAACGGCAACGCCGATGTAGATGGTCAACGTCTGCACAACCTGGTAGTCCTTTCTCACCAGTGCGCTAAGGAAATAGAACCCCACTCCCTGCAGGTTGAACACGCTCTCGATAATCACCGCCCCGCCGAGGAGCCCCACCAACTGCAGCCCGATTACCGTGACGACGGGGATGATCGAGTTTTTTAGCGCGTGCCTGCCGATAACGAGTCGCTCACGCAGGCCCTTCGAACGGGCGGTACGAATATAGTCCTGCCTCATCACTTCCAGCATGGAGGAGCGCGTCAAGCGCATGACGCCGGCTGCCGACGCGGCGCCCAGCACGATCGCCGGGGGCACAAACTGCCGGAGATTGTCCCACGGGCTGTCCATGAACGCAATCGTCTTCGTTAACGGAGGCGCGTAGTCCCAGTACTGGATCGGTATCAGGATCACTAACGTCGCCACCCAGAAGCTGGGCACGGCGAGGCCCAGGATCGCGCCGAAGCGCGCGCCATAGTCGGATGGTGAGTTGCGATTGACCGCGGAGATGATCCCGAACGGCACGCCAATTGCGACCGTAACCAGAAAAGTGATGATCAGCAGCTCTACCGTTACCGGCAGCCGCGCCTTCAACTCGTTGGCGACTGGTGCGCCGTTCCAATCGCGGCCCAGACTGCCGTCGAAGAGTCCCCGCACCCAGCGCCAGTACTGGCTCTCGCGGTGGAAGCTGACGAACGGCGGATTCGTCAGATCGGCATCGACCGGGAAGTACGGGTTATCCAGACCAAGATCATCCCGCAGCGCCGCAAGCTTCTCATCCGTGCAGCTGAGGCCGCACTTGATGATTGCAGGGTCAGCCCCGGGCGCGATCCGTAGCAGCAAGAAGACGGTGATGGAGAGGACAAAAAGTATTATCCCCCCCTGGATCAGCCGGCGAATGATGTACCGCTGCACGCGTTACCCGAACCTACGCCCCCTCGTCGATCCAGACTTCGT
>JADFKB010000080.1 GCA_022565155.1 Chloroflexota bacterium
CGTCAGGCAGTTCTGCCAGGAGCGCGGCATCGCCTACTGCGAGACGGGCCTCCGCCAGTCTTTCATCGACATCCTGCAAGCGCTGCGGGCCGTCAGCGCCGAAGTCGCCGCTTCCCCGGCGGCGTAGCTCCGTAGGCTACAGCAGCGGTTTACGTAGGCCGCGGGCCGGGAGCGATCGCTGGCGGGGGCGGCATAGATACGAATGCGGCATCCTGGGGACGGACTGGAGCTAGTCGATCCAGCGCAGCGTACGGATGCCGTCGACGATCGAAGCGTCAGCAAAGCTGCACCGTCCAAGTAATGCCGAGATGAATGCGCCTCGATACGCGCCGAGCACGTTGTCCTTCTTCAAATCTGCCCCAGTTGCCTCACGGCGACGATGCAGGTATTTCACCACACTATCGATCTGGTCCCAAGTAACTAGCTTTTTGGTCCTGGCTCTCACCACAACGCCTTGGTCAGTCACGTCCACAATTGTATTCGGCCTACCTTGAGCCACGGTGCCAATTGTCTGGCCACGGAGCCGCCCTGCAATTTGGCGAGTTTCTCTCAGGGCCTCATTTAAGTCCACCGGACCCTCCTTTCGATCGTGTCCTGCGGAGCGGACATGCGCTGCAAGTACCATCGCTTTCGCTGGCCGATGGCCAGTCCATCGAGAGGCGTACTGACTTCAAGTCCGGCTGACTCCAACGGCCAGAGGTAGTTGCGGCCGGCGTGTGCCTCGAGCAAGACGTCGCCCAACCTGCGCAATTGCAAAGCAACACGCTGACCCCAACGACGTTGCTCCGCTCGAGGCATCTTGGCTAGCGTCAGATCATACGGCTCAATAACCGCTTCCGGGTCAACAAGGCCGTATTTGGCGCTTAGTACGTACCAACGGTCACAGTGAGCGTCACAATACGACGATGCTTTGCGAAAGAGATCCGAAGGGCTATAGAGATCCCGTGCTCGAGCAGCCTTATCCAGCTTTGCTTTTGAGCATGAGACAAGTCCGACGCGCGGCGCGCTCTCACGGCCTAGTTGTGTAAGGTGCGGCATTACTGTTTCGCCCCTTCATCCTGCTGAACTTGGCAAGACTCCGATATCAAGTCGGCGGTGCATTATACTGGTATCGTGGAACGGATCGTGAGCAGTACGAGATCGACTTTCGCCTTAGACCACAAGAGGCATGAGAGGGAACGACCAAGCGGACAGCTCGCAGATAAGAGGGAGGTGCTGTCGGCATGGCGATGTTTACGACCGTTTACACCGAGAAGCGGCGCTTCAACGTTCCTGGTGAACCTGCGCTGCTTGGTCCCGGGCTCAGCAGGCTCATGGAGAAGCTAGGCAACAAGCGATTTTGGTGGGGCGGCCACAAGGTCTGGGGCGTTGGAATCCGGCATGTCCATGAGAACACCTGGGAGATCACGCTGAAGACTCGGAGAACGAATCGGCACCTGCCGAAGCTGTGGGCTGAAGTTCGCAAGTTGCTTCAGGAGATCGTTCTCGAAGCTCAAGCGGAAAACCTCTGAGGCGGCCTGAGGAAGGCTCCCCAGCCGCACCCGCGCCATCTGCAGCATAGCCAACAACAAGAGGCCGCCGAGAGATCGGCGGCCTCTTGGTCTGTTCGTAGACGTGGGTTAGACGACGCTACTCGGTCTTGTCGTCGTCGCCCTTGAACGGCTCCTTGATAACCACCTTCACGCCGGAGATCGTGCCGGTGAGCACGTTGCGCACCTGCTCGACGGCGGTGGTGCTAACCTCGCCGGCCGCCTTCAGCGCGCCGCTGGCCGCCGCCGACGCCGCGTCCTCGGCGCTGACGCCGATGTCTTTCGCACCCTCGATCGCGCCTTCGACCGCGCCCTTCGTCACGGAGGCGAGGTCGCCGCCGACGTCGGCGGTGCTCTTCACCACAGCGCTCGCGGTGACGCTGATCGTGTCGAGCGTCTCACCGCCGACCTCCTTCGTGCCCCGCAGCACGCCGAGCACCGCCCCCTTGGCCGTGCTGCCCAGGTCGCCGCCCACCTCGGCCGCGCCCTGGATCGTGCCCTGGACGATGTCGGCGATGCTGCTGGTGAGTGCCGTGCCGACACCGCCGGTCTTCTTGACGGCGTTGATCACGCTGCCGCTGACGGTGTCTACCACGGCGTCCGTGATCTCGCCGACGCCACGGATGGTGGCGACGATGCCGTCCTTTATGGATTTGATGAACCCTCCTTGGTCCTGTGTCATGGGTTGCTCCTTTCCTCTTCTATGGAACTATGGCCTACGCGTGCATCGATTGCGGATACTGAAGTGGCACGCCTTTACCGCGTAGGTAAAGGCTAGCTCGCCGGATCGGCGCTGTCAAGATGCGACATACGCCCGCTATCTGGAGGGCGCAGACGGCCGTAGCGGTGCTATCATCAGTCTCCATGAGGGTACCCTCTGCCACCTATCGATTGCAGTGCAACGCCGGCGTCCAGTTCGACGACGCCCGCGCCCTCGTCCCGTACCTCGACCGGTTGGGTGTCACGGATCTCTACACCTCGCCGCTGCTCGCCGCCCGTCCCGGCAGCAGCCACGGCTACGATGTCGTCGACCCCACGCGCCTCAACCCGGAGCTGGGTGGCGAGCCGGCGTTCGAGCGGCTGAGCGCCGCCCTGCGGCAGCACGGGATGGGCCTCCTGCTCGACATCGTTCCTAACCACATGGTCGCCGGGCCGGAGAACCCCTGGTGGGCGGACGTGCTGGCGCACGGCCCGGCGTCGCCGCACGCGAACGTCTTCGATATCGACTGGCGGGCGGGCGGCGGCAAGGTTGTGCTGCCGATCCTCGACGCGCCCTATCGAGAGGTGCTGGAGCGCGGCGAGCTGAGTGTCGAGCTCGATGATGACGTCCCGTGCCTGCGCTACTTCGACGTGCGGCTGCCGCTCGCCGAAGCTACCTATCCGGCCGCCCGCGCTATTCTCAACGCGTCAGCCGCCGATGTTGCCGAAATGTTGGACGAGGTACTGGATGCGCAGCACTATCGCCTCGCCTACTGGCGCACGGGTAGGGCGGAGATCAACTACCGGCGCTTCTTCGACGTCAACGATCTGGCAGGCGTGCGCGTCGAAGACGAAGAGGTGTTCGATGCAACGCACGGCCTGATCCGCAGGCTCGCGGGAGCGGGGCGCGTGACCGGGCTGCGCATCGATCACATCGACGGCCTCTACGATCCGCTCCAGTACCTGCGGCGGCTCCAGAGCCGCCTGCCTGATGCCGACGACTTCTATCTGCTCGTCGAGAAGATCCTCACTGGTGAAGAACAGGAGCCGGACGGCTGGCCCGTCTCCGGCACGACCGGCTACGACTTCCTCAACACCGTCAGCGGCCTCTTCGTCGATGCGGCCGGCTTGGCGTCGTTGCGGACTTCCTACGCCGAGTTCGCCGGTCTGGATACGACACTCGCCGAGGTCGCCCGGCAGCAGAAGCTGCGGGTGGCGCAAGAGCTGTTCCCGGCCGAGCTGGCCCGTCTGGCGCGCCAGCTACGCGCGCTGGCAGGGGAAGAGGCTCGTGACTTGAGCGAAGAGAATCTGTGCGCTGCGCTGGCCGCCGTCGCGGCGAGCTTCCCGGTCTATCGCACCTATGTCGACAGCTTCACCGTAGCCGAACGCGACCGCGATATCATCGCGCGCGCTCTGGACGGCGCCATCTCGAACGCGCGCGGCCCCGGCGAGCTGGCCCCCGCGTTCGCCCTGCTTCGCCGGGTGCTGCTGCTGGAGCTGCCGGAGACAGCGCCGTCCGCCCAGCGCGAGGACTGGCTACGCTTCGTCATGCGCTGGCAGCAGTTCACCGGCCCCGTCACGGCGAAAGGGCTGGAGGACACCGCGCTCTACGTCTACCACCCGCTCCTCTCGCTGAATGAGGTCGGCGTCGACCCCGACGCAGCGGGCGCTGTCGATGTCGAGGTGTTCCACGAGCGGAACCTGGCCCGGCTGCGCCGCTCGCCGCACACGCTGAACGCGACCGCCACTCACGACAGCAAGCGCGGCGAGGACGCGCGCGCGCGCATCAACGTCCTCTCGGAAGTGGCAGACGAGTGGGCCGCCGCCGTTCGCCGCTGGAGCGAGCAGAATCGCCGCCACACTACGCTCGTCGCAGACCGGCCCGCGCCGGACGCGAATGAGGAGTGGCTGATCTACCAATCGCTCGCCGGCGCCTGGCCGCTGGATGATGCCGAGCTGCCGGCGTTCAGGAAACGTATAGAGGCTTACATTTTGAAAGCCCTGCGCGAGGCGAAGCTGCACACGAGCTGGCTCGACCCCAACGAAGCGTACGAACGGGCGGTTTCCGGCTTTCTCTCCGCGATTCTTACGCCCGGTAAAGAGAACCCGTTCCTGCCCGACTTCCTGCAGTTCCAGCAGCGCGTGGCGTTCTACGGCGCGGTCAACTCGCTGGCGCAGACGCTGCTCAAGATCGCGTCGCCCGGCGTGCCGGACGTCTACCAGGGCACGGAGCTCTGGGACTTCAGCTTCGTCGACCCCGACAACCGCCGGCCGGTCGACTTTGCCCGGCGCGCGCGCCTGCTCGATGAGCTGCATAGCGGCGAGGCGCACGGCCGGTCAGCGCTTGTGCGAGACATGCTGGCGCACTGGCAGGACGGCCGGATCAAGCTCTACCTGACGGCGAAGGCGCTGGCGTTTCGCCGCGATAACGCCGCACTCTTCTCGGCGGGCGACTACCTGCCGCTGGCGGCAGACGGCGAGCGGCGCGACCATATCGTCGCCTTCGCACGGCGTAACGGAACGAGCTGGGCTCTCGCCGTCGCGCCGCGCCTCGCCGCCGGCCTCTCGCCAGCCGGAGAGTGGCCTATCGGCGGCGAGGTCTGGGGCGACACAGCAGTCGTGTTGCCGGAGGGCGCACCCGGACGCTGGTCGAGCGTCCTCACAGGGGAGGTGGTGGAGGCGAAGAACGGCGCGCTGCCGCTCCGCGCTATGCTGGCTGAGCTGCCCGTTGCGTTGTTTTCAGCGGAGATAGGGTAGGTCAGGGTAGCTACACCGGAGTAGCACGCTGACTTGACAAAGGAACGTATGTTCTATAATATTGCCCTTGAGATTGACACAGCAGACGAGATGATTGAAGAATGTGTTGACGATGCCGTCTAGATCCTTCAGGGATCCTATCCACGGGTTCATACCCGTCAACAAGGCGGAGTGTCAGTTACTCGACACAGCTCCGTTTCAAAGGCTCCGCTTCATCCGGCAGCTCGCTCTGACCAACCTGGTTTACCACGGTGCCGAGCATACGCGTTTCGGACACTCTCTTGGCGTGATGCACCAGGCTTCAGAGACGTTAAAGTCGGTGAATGAGGGCAAGAATTTGGGATGGAGTGATGAAGATTTTAACCGCAGGATGCAACTGCTGCGCCTCGCCAGCCTTTGTCATGATGTCGGCCACAGTCCTTTTTCGCACGCAGGTGAGGAAGGGGGCCTGATGCCTCAGAATCATGAAGATTACTCTGTGGCCATTATCACAGCCCAGACAGGCAGGGCCAGCGAGATTCGTCAGGTAATCGAGGAGAACGAAGATGCATTCTACGGAATCACGCCTGAAGAAGTTGCTGATGTTATATCAGGCCAGACGCTCGGACAAATTCCTTTTCTAACCGAGATAATGTCTGGTGATCTTGATAGTGACCGAACTGACTATCTTCAGAGAGATTCCCTCTACTGTGGCGTACGATACGGTCGATTCGATAACGAACGTTTGATCAAAACCCTCACTTGGACAGAGGAGGTAACGGGAGGTAATCCTGTACTAGCGATAGACGAGGATGGTGTTCATGCTGCCGAGGGATTACTGCTCGCCCGATACTTCATGTTCACGCAAGTCTATTTCCATCGCGTGCGCAGAGCATATGATTACCACCTAAGTCAGGCGCTTGGCGGAATCCTACAACAGGGCAATTACCCTGACAGCGATCACCTGGATGAATACCTAGAATGGGATGACTTGCGTGTGCTGGGAGCTCTGCGCGAAATCGCCGGTGATAACTCCGTTGCTGGCAACCACGCTGCCAGAATACTCAGGAGAGATCACTACAGGGTTGCGTATTCCACGAATGAGCATCCTTCGTCTGCACAGCTTAGTAGATGGAACCAGCTTTGCACGAGAGTAGAAGAGAGATTTGATGATGACGTTGCGTTTGACACAGCTGACAAGCTTCCACACGAGTTGAGCTCGCTGAGAGATTTTCCAGTGGTAAAGGAACCAGGCGACGCCCCCACATTCTTGGAAGAAGAGTCAGCTCTCATAAACCGGCTAGAAGAAATAAGGGTGCGGAGAATCTTGGCTCCAAAAGGTCTCAAGTCGGACGTTAGAGAATTCTGCCGGCAGCAGAATCTTAACGTAAATTAGGAGGGGCAACGATGAATGCAGAGCAGCGGGAAGCCTTTGTGGTGTATTTGGTGGAGAGCCTTGCAGCGGTCGGTTGGCTGGGGAAGACCCATGTTCAGAAGGCAATTTACTTTGCGCAAGAGGCGGGAGGTGCCGATCTCGGTTTCAGATACGTGATCCATCACTATGGTCCGTACTCTAGAGAATTGGACTCCCTAGTCCAAGGATTGGAATCTCGAGATGTGCTGACTGTGACAGCCGAACCAGACGGCTATGGATATGAGGTGGCAATTGGCGAGACAAAGCTGGAAGAACCTTTGGAGGCGTATCTGCGGAAGAGTGTGGAATCAATAGCTGAGTGTCTCGGCGGAATGCAGACTCTCGAGTTGGAACGGCTGAGCACTGCGTTCTATGTCCGTAACCGGCTTCCAGAAGCCGATCGACACGTCTGGGTTCGAGAAGTCAAGAACCTCAAGCCCAAGTTCAGCGAGGAGCAAATCTCACAAGCGCTCGATGACTCGGAGGCCATTGCTGAAGCAATAAAGCCGTCTTCGTAGCCCCGCTGCCTTACCCGCGCAGCGCGGGGACGGACGAGGCATCGGCTGTGGCGAGGCCGCCGCGCGCCAGCACCAGCACCTGGTCGCCGATCAGCTCGAAGCCGCCGCCGACGGTGCCGCCCGCTTTGAATCGGGCGTGCATGTTCTCCAGAATCACCGCGAGCTTGAAATGCGCCAGGACGACGTAGAAGTCTAGGTGGCCCAGGTCGCGGCCGCTCTTCCCTTCGTATCGGGCCATCGCCTCCTGCCATGAGGGAAAGCCGGGCATCGTAATTACCCCGGCGCTGCTGCCGATGGCCGGCGAGAGGCCGGCGTCGGCGTCGCGGTCGCGCCAGTACATGCGCAGGATGCCCAGGTCGGCGAGCGGGTCGCCCAGCGTCGACATCTCCCAGTCCAGCACGGCGGCAAGATGTGCCTCATCGTCCATAATCGCGTTGTCCAGCCGGTAGTCACCGTGGACGATCGTTGCCTCTGTGCCGGTCGGTATGGCGCGCTGCAGCCTGCGCGAAACCTCGTCCAGCTCTGGCAGGTCGCGCGTCTTCACCCTGGCGAGCTGCTCGCTGAACCTGCGTATCTGCCGTTCGATGTAGCCCGCCGGCTTGCCGAAGTCGCCCAGGCCGACGGCGTCAGGGTCGATGGCGTGAAGGGCGGCGAGCGTGTCGATCAGCTCCTCGCCCATCATCCGCCGCTGCTGCTCGTCGTATCGTTTCGCGACCTCGTCCACGTCGACCGGCACCAGCCCGTCGACGTACTCCATCACGTAGAACGGCGCGCCGATCACCTCAGCGTCGTCGCAGACGGCATGAGTGCGCGGCACGGGCACGTCGCTGCCGGCCAGCGCCGAGATTACGCGGTACTCGCGGCTCATGTCGTGCGCCGTCGGCTGGACGTGGGAGAGCGGCGGGCGCCTCAGCACCCAGCTCTCTTCTCCCTCCGACAGCCGGTAGGTCAGGTTCGAGCGTCCGTGGCCGACGAGCTGCGCCTCCAGCCGCTCCACCGGCGCGACGTGCTCGCGAAACCAGGGCAGCAAGCGCTCGAAATTGATACCAGCTACTTCGTCGGTCATCTGCACGTATGCTCCTGGAGCTATCGGCGTCTCGGCGTGACATTATACTGCATGGCGTCTACAATGTCCTGGCGAGCTGGTGGCCTTCACGGGCACATACCATAAGAAGGAGAGTCTGCTATGGCGATCGATTTCACGCTCAGTCCAGAGGTCGAAGAGGTGCGCAAGCGCGTCCGCACGTTCATGGAGGAGGAGGTGCGGCCCGTCCAAGAGGGGCTGCAGCGCGAGGAGGCAGAGCGCAACCGCTACATCGAGGAGATCGGGAACCTGCGGCGGCGGGCCAAAGACCTGGGCCTCTGGAACCCGCACATGCCGAAAGAGTGGGACGGCATGGGCCTCAGCATCACCGCCATGGCCTTCGTCTCGGCGGAGGCGGCGCGTGTCGGCGGCATCGGGCCATACGTGCTGAACGCGCAGGCACCCGACGAAGGGAACATGCACACGCTGCTCGCCTGGGCGACGCCGGAGCAGAAGGAGAAGTACCTGCGGCCGCTCACCGAGGGCCGCGCCCGCTCCTGCTTCGCCATGACCGAGCCCGAGGTCGCCGGCTCCGACCCGACGCTGATCCAGACGAGCGCGGTCAAGGACGGCGACGACTGGGTGCTGAACGGCCACAAGTGGTTCATCTCCGGCGCGCGCGGCGCCAGCTTCGCTATCTGCATCGCCCGCACCGACCCCGACGCCGACCCGCCGCAGGCGCGCAACTCCGCCTTCCTCGTCGACATGCCCTCCGACGGCTGGGAGATCGTGCGCGACATCGAGACGATGGCCGGCCGCGGCAACCACTGCGAGATCCGCATCACGGACGTCCGCGTGTCCGCCGCCAACATGCTCGGCGGCCAGGGCGAGGGCCACAAGCTCGGCCAGGCGCGGCTGGGCCCGGCGCGGCTAGCCCACTGCATGCGCTGGATCGGCCAGGCCGAAGTCGCGCTGGAGATGATGATCGACCGCGCGCTTAACCGATTCGCCCACGGCTCGCTGCTCGCCGACAAGCAGGCGATCCAGTGGATGATCGCCGACTCCGCCATGGAGCTCTACACCGGCAAGCTGATGGTGCTCCACGCCGCCTATCGCATCGAGAACGGCCTGGAGTTCCGCCAGGAGGTGTCCTACGCCAAGCACCACGTCGCCAACACCCTCTGGCGCGTCGTCGACCGCGCGATCCAGGTCCACGGCGCGCTCGGCTACTCGACCGACACGCCGCTGGCCGACATGATGCGCCATGCCCGCGCCGCCCGCCTCGTCGATGGCGCAGACGAAGTGCACCAGCAGACGATCGCGCGCAACGTGATCAAGGCGTTCAAGGAAGACGGCAGTACCCGCATGGCAACGGGGGACCTGCTGTAGCGGCGACCTTTCCCGTAGAAGGCGTCTCGCGGTGGGCAGGCGCTAGGCGTGCAGGGGCGCAGTCCCTGCCGGGGGCCTGGGGGTGTCCCCCAGAAACCTCTATACTGACGACGCCACCACCCCGCCGCTGATCGTCTCGCATCGCGCCTGTAGGGGCCACGCGCTGGCGCAGCCTGTTTTGGCGGCCATCTCGGTACTCCCTCTCGTGCTACAATTGGTCACGCCATGGCCAACCAAGACACCGTCGAACGGGCGAAGTACGAGCCGCTCCGCGAGCGCGCGGAGCCCGTCTCCGAGGCGCTGGAGACGATGCCCTACGGCCTCTACATCATCGGCTCTCACAACGAAGCGGACGAGGTCAATGCGATGATGGCCGATTGGCTGATGCAGGTGTCGTTCAAGCCGCGGCTCGTCGCCTGCGCCTTCGAGAACGACGCCACCACCCTCAAGAATATCCGCGCCACCGGCGTCTTCAGCGTCAACGTGATCCCCGATGACCGGATGCAGATGGTCGCCGCCTTCGCGCAGCCGCAGGACGCCTCGAAGATCAAGGGCCGCTCCGAGGAGGCGAGCGCCCGCGTCTACGACAAGCTGCGCGATGTGCCGCACAGCAGGGGCGAGCAGACCGGCTGCCCGATCCTGGACGACGCGCTCGCGTGGCTGGAGTGTCAGGCCGAGCAGTTCTTTCCCGCCGGCGACCACACGCTCGTCGTCGCGCGCGTGCTTGGGGGCGCCGTCCTCCGCGAGGGCGAACCGCTCACCCAGCGCGCGCTCGGCTGGTCGTACGGGGGGTAAGTGACGCAAGGCGACCATCCGGCCGTCCGCGACGTCTCTCGAGCACGACGCAGACGGGAGCCCTGAAGGGCTCCCCTACATGCCTCGCCCATATGGGGAGCCACCATGCCGCCGCTGATCGTCTCGCACCGCGCCTGTAGGGGCCACGCGCCGGAGAACACGCTGGCCGGCGTCCGCACCGCCCTCCGTCTCGGCGCCGACGGCATTGAGGTCGACCTGCGCTGCACCCGCGACGACGTGCCGGTGCTGCTCCACGACGACACCGTCAGCCGCACGACCGACGGCGAGGGCGAGATCGCGGAGCTGAGCCTGCGCCAGGCGCGCAGGCTCGACGTCGGCCGGGGCGAGCGGATACCGACGTTACGAGAGCTGCTGAGGACAGTCGACGGCAAGGCGCTGCTGGTGCTGGAGGTGAAGGTGGCGGGCATCGAGGAGGCCGTGCTCGGCGTCGTCCGGCGCGCCCGCGCCCTCGACTTCTGCGTCGTGCACTCGTTCCTGCCACACGTCGTCAAGCGCTTCCGCAAGCTGGAGCCGCGGCTGCCTGCCTCGCTCCTCGCCACCGGCCGCAACGTCAGGGACTGGCCGCGGCTCCTCGGCGATACGCTTGAACTGGGAGCGCAGGGCATCGCCATCCACCATAGCGCCGTCACGAGCGAGATCGTCGGCGCGGCACTTCCGAACGGCAGTGTTACGGCGCCATGGAGAAACGCGCTGACCTCGGCCCGGTCGCGGGGCGCTCGCTCGCCCAACGCCCCGGAGTTGACGCGCTGGTATTCGCCGTCCAGGCCGCCTCCAACCTCCGGACGCCACGCCCCGGGCCAGCGGCGTGTCACGTCGGTCTTGAGGCCCCCACCCGACAGCCGGGTTCGCGTGTCGAAGGGGAGTCCGAGCGCGGGGTCCGGATCTTCGAAGCGCGCCTCATCCAGGGTGCCGAACAGGGTCGCCCCCATCTGAAACCCCGGCTCGGCACGACGCCATGCGAGCGACGCCTGCGAGCGCGTGGCGCTCTGTCGGGCCGATGGGGATGGCGCGAAGCTCTTCCCCGGCAGCCCTCGCTCGACCCGCTCCGAGCCCAGGCGCGCCCGCAGGAGTCCTCCGGCCATCGAACCGTTGACGGTCACCCATCCCGTCCAACGCCCGACATCGGCATTGGTTCGGCGGGCCTCGCCGCCTCCTACCTCGGCGGGCTGCGTGAAGGTGAAGCCACCGTCCGAGCCCGAGGCCTCTCCACCCGCTCCGATTCGGAACCCGCCCACCAACGCTCCCCACTCTGCAGACCCCATCCATCGGCCGAGCGACCCACCCTCGGCTCGTAGACTCGGCCTCGTGCCGGCTACCCGTGTCCGAACCAGGACGACGCCACCCTGCGCCCTCGGGCCAAAGCGTGCCGTGCGAGCGCCGGGAAGCACGGTGATTTGTTCGATGGAGGACGCGGAAAGCCGTGACACATCGGCTTCACCCGTCACCGGATCG
>JADFKB010000179.1 GCA_022565155.1 Chloroflexota bacterium
ACGCTGGCCGGCCGCGGCTTCTCGACTCGTATCGCCTTCGGCGCGGGCGGAGCAATCGATGAATCGAACTGCGATTTCTGCGGCTCCTGCATCGACGTTTGTCCGACTGCGGCGCTGATGGAGAAGCCGAACAAGTGGCTCGCCCGCACCGAGGACTGGGTGTCGACGGTCTGCAACTCCTGCAGCGTCGGCTGCACGATCAGCGTGGGGCATCGGAACGGGAAACCCGTGATGGTCAAGCCGGATCTGCTCAACCCGTTCAGCGACGACCAGATCTGCGTGCGCGGCCGCTTCCACTACGACGCGATCAAGCAGAGCGAGCGGTTGGGACAGCACCTGCTTCGTCGTAATGGCGAACTGGAGCCGGCGTCCTGGGAAGAGGCTATCGAGTTCAGCGTCGAGCGGCTTGCCCAGATTCGGCAGGAGCACGGCGCAGATGCGATCGCGGTCCTCGGTTCGCCGTTGGCGACCAACGAAGAGAACTTCTTGGTGCAGCGCATCGCCCGCGAGGTCGTCGGCACGCCGCATATCGATTTCAGCGCCGGGCCGGTGAACCGTGCGGTCGCGCAGGCGACGGCTGCCGCCTTTGGCTCGGAGTCGCTTCCTGCCGACCTGACAGAGATCCCGACGAAGGCGAAGACGATCCTGGTGGTGGCGGACGATCTGGAAGAGAGCCACAACGTCGCCGCGCTGCGCATCAAGGACGCCGTCGACCCACGCAAGCTGCCCTTGCGCGAACCGGCGCGACTGATCGTCGTCTCGACTCGCCGCGGCGAATTGTGCGACTTCGCCGAGCCGTTCGGTGGTGTCTGGCTCCAGCCTGCGCCCGGCCAGGAGCCGGCGGCGCTGGCTGCGCTGGCCAAACTGCTTGCTGCGGATGAAGACGTGGCTAAGGCTGCGTCTACTGCGGGCCTGCAGATCGATGTGATTGCCGGCCCGGACGCTGTCCCGGGAATCGAAGACGATGCGCTTCAACGCGCCGCTGGCATCTTGCGCGACGCCGTCGAAGATAGTGAGCAGACTGTCGCCGTCGTCTTCGCGCCGAACCCGAGTAACGCCGCGCTCGCTGCCGAAACAGCGAAGGCCGCCGCCAACATCGCCCTGCTGCTACGCGGACGAGAGGCTGCGCGCTCGTTCTACGGGTTGCCGACCGAGGCGAATGCAAACGGCGCGCGCGATATGGGCGTCGCGCCGGATGTCGGGCCTGGCCGCGAGCCGCTCGCCGGAGACGCTGGGCTGGATGTCGGCGGCATCATCGACGGCGCGCGCGAGGGGACGATCAAAGCGCTGCTAGTGGCGGGCGACAATCCGCTCATGTTTGCGCCCGCGCGCGCTCGCGTCCAGGAGGCGCTGGCCAATCTCGACGCGCTCATCGTCATCGACCAGCTTCTGACGGAGACGGCGCAGCAGGCGCACGCCGTTCTCGCAGACGTGCCGACGTATGGCAAAGACGGCACCTTCACAAACGCCGACCGTCGCGTCCAACGGCTGCGTGCTGCCCAGGCCGCGCCGGGCGATGCGCAGCCAGCCTGGCGGACGCTGAGCGAGCTGGGACGAAAGCTGGCCGAACGGCTGGGCGCGGACGCTCGCTTTGCGTACGAAGAAGCGGCGGATGTGACCGAGGAGATCACGCGCGCGGTACCCGGCTACGAACCGTTCCACTTCTACGGCTACGTGGGCTGGGGCAAAGGTCGCGCCGTCGACGAGACGCTTCCGGAACAGATCGCCCTGCAACCTGTCGCCCTGCCCAGGGAATCGTCGAACGGTGAGGGCGAGGTCGCGCTGCTGACGGGCCGGACGCTCTACACCAGCCTGGAAGGCGCCGCCCTCCGCTCGCAGGAGGCGGACAAACTACACCGCGAAGAAGGCGTGCTTGTGAACCAGCACGACGCTATCGCGCTGGACATTTCGATGGGTGACGATGTGCTGCTCCAGAACGGCTCGGCGCAACTGGCGCTTAAGGCGACGCTGACCAGCAACGTGCCGCCGGGTGCCGTCTTCGTCTCATCATACTACGACGGTGGCGCCATCTCGGTGTTGCTGCCAAGCGAGAACGGTTCGCTCGCCGTCCCGCGCGTGAAGTTGCTCAAGCAGACGAACGCCGGCTAGCAGCGCTGCTATCTCCCGCTGCAAACCGCGCGCTTTTCAGTCCTCGGCCCGTGTGCTATCCTCGGCTGTGCATCATGGAGCGATTGCCCCTCTTTCCCCTCGACACGGTCCTGTTCCCAAAGCAGGTGTTGCCGCTGCACATCTTCGAAGAGCGCTACAAGACGATGATCGGCCGCTGCATCGAGGAAGGCGCGCCGTTTGGTGTGGTGCTTATTCGCTCCGGCAACCAGGTGGGCGGCGATGCGGTGCCGCACGATGTGGGCACGACGGCGCGCATCGCCCGCGTTCAGCGGCTGCCGGACGGCAAGATAAACCTGATCACGCTCGGCCGCGACCGCTTCCGCGTGCTATCGCTCGACCGAAGCGAGCCGT
>JADFKB010000081.1 GCA_022565155.1 Chloroflexota bacterium
CCTTCAACACCGACAGCCCCGCCATCACGTCCAGCACGCACTCCTCGAAATCGCCCGGCTGGCGATAGTGTAATCTCAGACTCGTCAGCCCTGCGGCATCCCGTACCAGCGCCTTCGCGACGCGCGGATACAGCCCGCCTGCCGGCCCATCCAGCCCGCCCAGCGCGCCGCCGACGAAGATCGCCGCGCCCGGCTCTGCCTCGCACGGATGCAGGATCCCCGTTATCGGCCCGCGTGAGCTATCGATGCTTACGTCCAGCGCGCCGTCATCGCGCTCGGTCGCAACGACATCTCGAATCGATAGCTCCAGATCGCCACCGAGCTCTTCAGCTTCATTCACAGGAGGACCCTTACTTTGCGAGAGAGCGATGGCGCTCGACGAAGCGCCGGACGCGCGCCAGCGCCTCAACCAGGTCGTCGTACGGCGAGGCGTAGCAGATGCGCACGTGGCCGGCGCCGCACTGCCCGAACGCCGAGCCCGGCACCACCGCCACCTTCTCCTCCATCAGCAGCCCCTCGGCGAACGCCTCATCGGAGAGGCCGGTAATGCTGACCGAGGGGAAGCAGTAGAACGCGCCCCGCGGCTCGAAGCAGCGCAACCCCATGTCGTTCAGCTCACGCACCACCATCTGCCGTCGCCGGTCGTACTCCGCCACCATGCCGCGTACGTCCTCTTCGCCGCTGCGCAGCGCCTCCAGCCCCGCGTACTGCGCCATCGTCGGCGCCGACATCGTAATGTACTGATGCACGCGCATCATCGCCTCCGTCAAGTCGACGCGCGCGCAGGTGTAGCCGAGCCGCCAGCCAGTCATCGCATAGGCCTTGGAGAAACCGCCCATCAGCAGCGTCCGGTCGCGCATGCCGGGCAGCGAAGCGAAGCACGTGTGCTCGCCGCCGTAGACCAGGCGATCGTAGATCTCGTCGCAGATGACGAACAGGTTGTGCCGATCCGCCACGTCCGCGACGGCTTCCAGGTCCTCGCGGTCCATCACGGCGCCTGTTGGATTGCTAGGGTAGCCGAAGAAGATCGCCTTCGTCTTGGGCGTGATCAGCTCCTCCAGATCGTGCGCCTGCATCTTGAAGTCGTGCTCGACCGAGGTCGGCACCGGCACGTAGGTGCCGCCAGCCAGCAGCACCGTCGGCAGGTAGGCGACGTAGCTCGGGTCCGGCCCGATCACCTCGTCGCCGCGATCGACGATCGCCATCATCGCCAGGTTGATCGCCTCGCTCACGCCCGTCGTCACGATGATCTCCGTCGCTGGGTCGTACTCCAGGCCGTAGAGGTTGTGGATGTGGCGCGCGATCGCCTGCCGCAGCTCGATTAATCCGTAGTTAGACGTGTAGTGCGTATAGCCCTCATCGAGCGACTTCACCGCCGCCGCGCGAATGGCGGGCGGCGTCACGAAGTCCGGCTCGCCCACACCCAGCGAGATGATGCCCTCCATGTTCGATAGCAGGTCGAAGAACTTGCGGATGCCGGACGCCGGCAGCGATTGCACGTGCTGCGAGATCGCCCCCCGATGCGTAAGATGCTCCCCTTCGATCATTCCTGCAACGCTCCAGACCAGAGATCTTCGTTTGGGACATAATACAACAGCAGCCGCCTACCGTCGCGCAGCGTGACGAGAAAGCCGAGCTTCTCTTCCTCCCGCCACTCGCTCTCGACCGCTGCCACATCGATTCGCTCGCCCGCCAACTCCACCCACTCCGGCCGCTGCGGGTAGCGATGCCCCGCATAACACCCGACACGCAGCGCAAACGCCCGCAGTCCGGCCAGGTCACCACCCGGCGAAACCGAATCGCTCACCACTCCGGCCGCTGCTCCCGCCACGATGTCGCTCGCTCGTACGCATCCGCCGCCCGCAGCAGCATCGCTTCGTCGAAGGGGCGGCCCATGAGCTGGAGTCCCACCGGCAGCCGCTCACCCGCCGGACCCTCGACGAAGCCCGCTGGAACGGAGATGCTGGGGATCCCAGCGATAGGCTGCGGCAAGGTGAAGATGTCGCTCAGGTACATCTGGTACGGATCGTCCAGCTTCTCGCCCAGCCGGAACGCCGGCGTCGGCGCAACCAGGCCCAGCAGCACATCGAAGCGCTCAAACGCCTCCTCAAACTCGCGGCGGATCAGCGTCCGCACCTGCAGCGCCTTCAGGTAGTACGCGTCGTAGTAGCCCGACGAGAGCGCGTACGTGCCGATCATAATCCGCCGCTTCACCTCGTCACCGAAGCCAAACTGGCGCGTCTTGTCCATGTTCTCCCACATGCTCTCGCCCTCGGTATACGAGTAGCCATACTTCACGCCGTCGTAGCGCGCCAGGTTCGCCGAAGCCTCGCTCGGCGCGATGATGTAGTAACAGGCGAGCGCGTACTCCGTGCTGGGCAGCGAAACGCCCCACTCCACGGTCGCGCCCAGCTCTTCGAACTGCTTCACGGCCGCCTCCGCAACCCCCCGCATCGCGGGATCGAGATCGCCGGGCACGTACTCGCTCACCACGCCCACGCGCAGTCCTTGCACCTCGCCCGTCAGCGCAGCGGTGAAGTCGGGCACCTCGATAGGCGCCGATGTCGCGTCACGCGGGTCCTGGCCGGAGATCGCGTTCATCAGCAGGGCACAGTCACGCACGTCCTTCGTCAGCGGCCCGATCTGGTCCAGCGAGCTAGCGAACGCGACGAGGCCGTATCGGCTCACCCGCCCGTACGTCGGCTTGAAGCCGACGACGCCGCAGTGAGCGGCCGGCTGCCTGACGCTCCCACCCGTATCGGAGCCCAACGCCACGATCGCCTCGTCCGCCGCGACGGCGGCCGCAGAGCCGCCGGACGACCCGCCGGGCACCCGGTCGAGCGACCACGGATTATGCGTCGGATGAAACGCGGAGTGCTCGACCGACGAGCCCATCGCGAACTCGTCCATGTTCGTCTTGCCCAGCAGCACCGCGCCCGCATCGTTCAGCCGCTCGATGACGTGGGCGTTATATGGCGGCACGAACTGCTCCAGCATCCGCGACCCACAGGTGGTGCGGATGCCTACCGTGCACATGTTGTCCTTCACCGCCACCGGAATGCCCGTCAGCGGCCCGCCATCGCCGCGGCCGATCCGCTCGTCCGCCGCGTCCGCCTGCGCAAGCGCGTGCTCCTCGACGACGGTGAGATAGGCGCCGATCTGCTCATCAACGGCGGCGATGCGGTCTAGCGACGCCTGCGTCAGCTCGCGCGCGCTCACCTCCCGGTTCGACAGCAGCTCCTGCGCCTCGTGCGCTGTCAGCCGGTGTAGCTCCGTCGAGCTGGCCGGTGCGCTCACTCCAGCACCGCCCGCACCCGAAACAAACCGTCCTCCGCATTCGGCGCGTTCGCCAGCACGTCCTCCACCGGCAACGACGGTGCTGCCTCGTCCTCGCGCATCACGCTCTCCAGCGGCAGCGGATGCGATGTCGGCGGCACACCCTCCGTATCTAACGCCCGCAGCGCCTCGAAGTGATCCAGAATTCCCGAGAGCTGCTCCTGGAACTTCGGTACCTCATCCTCGCTCAGCCCTAGGTGGGCGAGATGCGCGATATGCAGTACTTCTTCGCGTGTCAGACTCATCTCGGCGCTCCTTGTATCGAGTGTGCAGCCGAGTATAGCAAGGCTGGAAGCTACGTATGACTGTTAAAGAAAATTAACACTTTATGATTGTTCAGCTACCCAGCCGTTGCTACGATGAACTGTGGTGGGCAGAAACGAGGATGATGCCAGAAGCCCAGATCGCCACTAGTCGAGAGCAGGTCGCGCTCGGCAACCCCAGCTACGTCTGGCGCGCCGGACAGGATCGGCGCCTCGAACTGATCCGGCGCTACGTATCGCTGGACAACGCTCGCATGCTCGATATCGGCTGCGGCATCGGCACCTACGTGCGTAAGCTGGGCGAGCTATCGAGCCGCGTCTACGGCATCGATATCGATCCTGCACGAGTGCACCGCAGCGAATCCGGCGCCCTCGCCGCCGCCGTCAGCGAACGGCTGCCCTTCGCCAGCGCCAGCTTCGACGTAGTGCTACTGAACGAAGTGATCGAGCACGTCCAGGACGACGCCGCGACGCTGAGAGAGGCCTGCCGCGTCGTCCGGCCCGGCGGCCACGTAGTGGTCTACGCGCCCAACCGTCTCTACCCGTTTGAGACGCATGGCGTCTACCTCGGCAAGCGCTACGTCTTCGGCAACATCCCGTTCGTTAACTACCTGCCGGACATGCTCCGCCGCCGCCTCGTCCCCCACGCCCGCGCCTACACCGCGCGCGGCCTCCGCCGCCTCGTCGCCGCGCTGCCAGCGGAAGTCGTCGTCCACACCCAGCTCTACCCCGGCTTCGATAACATCGCCGCCCGCAGCCGGAAGCTCGGCGGCCTGCTGCGCACAGTCTGCTATCGAATGGAGAGCACAGCCTTACGCGCGTTCGGCATCTCGCACTTCATCGTCCTGCGTACACAAGAGGACGGCCGGGAAGGCGACGATGACTAGAGCCGGCGCCTACAACCGCTATGCCGCCTACCGCCGGCGGCGGCGCAACGGCCACGGCGCTCCTCGCTGGCTGCTCGCCCTCATCATCGTCAGCGGACTCTTCGCGATTGCGCTCGGCGTGCTCGGCGGCGTCGGCTACGGCCTCTACCGCAGCTACACGAATGACCTTATCCAGCCGGACGAAGAGATCGCCCGCCTGCCGCTCGGCGGCGCCGAGATCCGCGATCGCAACGGCGTGTTCCTCTACGAATTCTTCGACGACGTCTCTGGCCTGCGCAAGTACGTGCCGTCCAACCAGATCTCGCTCAACCTGATCGCCGCCACCATCGCCACCGAAGACGCAAGCTTCATGGACAACCCCGGCCTCAACTTCCGCGGTCTCGCCGCCGCCGCCTTCGCGAACTTCTCCCCTTTCGGCGACACGCCCGGCTTCCTCGAAGGCCGCGGCGGCAGTTCCATCACCCAGCAGCTCGTCAAGAACATCTACTTCACCCCGGAGGAGCGATTCGAACGCAGCGTCTCGCGAAAGATGAAGGAAACGGCGATCGCCTTAGAGCTGACCAGAACCTACTCGAAGGAGCAGATTCTCGAGTGGTATCTCAACCTCATCTCCTACGGCAACGTCTTCATCGGCGCGGAAGCCGCCAGCAACGGCTACTTCGACAAGTCCGCGATAGACCTGACGCTGGCGGAAGCAGCGACGCTCGCCGCCATCCCCTCCTGCCCGGTCTGCTACGACCCGATCAACGAGCCCGACGCCGCCGTCCTCCAGCGCGACGTGGTGCTGCGGCGCATGAACGCCGAGGGCTACATCGATCGCGACTTGATGCTGGAGACGATGGCCCTCCCTCTCGGAGTCGACCTGCAGCCCTTCCCCGTCTCCGCGCCCCACTTCGTCTTCAACGTCGTCCGCCCGGAGCTGGAGCGCCTCTTCGGCGCTGAGACGCTTCGCCGCGACGGCCTAGTCGTCTTCACCTCGCTCGACCTCGATCTCCAGCGCCAGGCCGAGGCGATCCTCGAAGAGTGGATCACCACCTTCGAGGACTCCGGCGGCCACAACGGCGCCGTCGTCGCCATCGACCCCAAAACGGCGGAGATCCTCACCTACGTCGGCAGCCGCGACTACTTCCGCGAGGACATCGACGGCCAGAACGATATGGCCGATGCCCTCAACTCACCTGGCTCCGCATTCAAGCCGTTCACCTACATCACCTCATTCATCGAACGCGGCTACGGCCCCGGTACCATGATCCTGGACACGCCGTTCCCGCTCCAGTTCTGGGACGGCGACCGGCCGCCACGCAACCCCGGCACCGGCTTCCAGGGCCCGCTCACGCTCCGCAACGCGCTCGGCAGCTCGCTCAACATCCCCGCCATCAAGACGATCATGTACACCGGCGTCCAGAACGTCATCGATCAGGCAACGAAGATGGGCATTACCGGCCTCGATCCGAGCCGCCTCGGCCCCGCCCTCACCGTCGGCGGCGTCGACGTCAAGCTCAGCGACATGGTCTACGCCTACACCGCCTTCCCCAACCTCGGCATCCTCAAGGGCGTCGAGACAACGCAGGCCCGCGCCCCGGGTGAACGCAACATCGAACCCGTATCGATCCTGCGCGTCGAGAACAGCGACGGTGAGGTGATCTACCCGCTCATCGACGGCGTCCCTTCCGCCGATGGGCCGTATCTCCAGGAGCAGCGCGTATCGCCTGCCGCGGAGACCTACCTGATCAACAGCATCCTCTCCGACGGCTGCGCCCAGACCATCACCTTCGGAGCATGCGGCGCCCTCAGCATCGCCGGCCGGCCCATCGGCATCAAGACCGGCACCAGCGAACCCTACGCCAACAGCTTCGCCATTGGCGATACCTGGGCCATCGGCTACACCCCGCAGCTCGTCGTCGGCTCCTGGTTCGGCAACGCCGACAACAGCCCCATGACCGGCATCTCCAGCACCAGCGTCTCCTGGCGCACCGTCCGCGACTTCCTCGTCGTCGCTCACGAAGGCCTGCCCGTCGAACAGTTCACCAGACCGCCGGGACTGGTCGAGGCGGAGACCTGCGTCGCCTCCGGGCTGAAACCGACAGACGCCTGCCCCATGACCACGCCGCCCGACCTCTTCGTCGCCGAATCGCTCCCCGAGGCCGAAGACAACTGGTGGACGCTGGTCCGTATCGATGCGCGCACCGGCCTTCTCGCCGGCCCGCTCACGCCGGACGAGTTCGTCGAGGAGCAGAGCTTCCTCCAACTCCCGGAAGGCTTGAGCGCCTGGGAGCGCAACCAGGCGTTGGAATGGGCCGAGGTGTTGGCGACGAGCGCGGACGAGCCGCCCACCGACGTCACAACAGCGTCCGACCTGCCGATCGCCATCAGCGCGCCGGCCAGAGGTGAGCAGATCTCCGGACTCGTCGACATCTCCGGCCGCGCCAGCTCCAACGACTTTGCGGGCTACCGCCTGGAGTACAGGTTCGACACGATTCCTGGGGACTGGATCGTCTTCGCGGAAGGCTCAGCGCCTGTCGAAGACGGCGTTCTCGGCACCTGGGACACGACCGTTCTGCCGCTCGGCCTCTACTCATTGCGGCTCGTGATGGATGACGAACGGCTGGGTGAGTCTTCCACACGCGTCCAGGTGCTCGTCATCTCGGCCATCCCGCCAACACCAACTGAATCGCCACCCGCCACGCCGGAGGCGCCCGGGCCGGAAGAGGATCCCTAGCGGCTACCCTCATCCTCCGGCACGAAGCCGGGCCGCTGCTCCTTCTCGGCTCGTTCGCGGGCCGCGAAGAGCAAGCCGCGCGTCATCTCGTTCAGATCGTCCAGCTCCTCCGCCGAAAGATCATCGACGCGCTGCAGGTAGTAGTTGATCGTATCGACGAGCTGCCGCTTCGGCCGCCGCCAGGTGAGAATGAAGAAGGAGCTGAACGCGGCGATCACGCTGCCGAAGAACAGGCCGACGCTAACGACGGTGTAGATCGATCCAACGATGCGCCCGCCGACGGTGAACACCTCGACGTTGCTATGCCCTACCGTGCTGAACGCCGAGACGCCCCACCAGAGGCCGATCCAGTAGCTCGTCATCTGGGCGTCCTCCGCGGAGCGTTCAAAGAGATAGACGGGAATCGGCCCCAGCGCTACCAGCACCGCCAGCGCCGCGATGAACCAGAGCACGGGCGTTTGCGTCGCGATTTCCGCCATCAACCTAAAGCTCTCCCCGATCGGGCTGCCGATCCGCCGCTCGATCAGCGGCAGCCGCGCCTTCCGCGTCCGCACGCGCAGCACGCGGTCGCCCGGCTTCACGGTATGAACCGCCCGCGCCTCGTTCTCTCCGCGCGTCCCG
Organism: Chloroflexota bacterium; assembly: GCA_022565155.1. GTDB lineage: Bacteria > Chloroflexota > Dehalococcoidia > DSTF01 > RBG-16-68-14 > JADFKB01. Next base: position 7,827 of record JADFKB010000081.1, read on the forward strand.
CCTGCCATCGCTCCTCTCCCTTCGCCCCCATCTTACTCCCGAGCTGCGCCTAGCGGAACGCCGCATACGCCACCATAAGCCGTCCCGCTGACCTCACGACGAAGCCTGCCCGCCGACAGGTTAACAACACCCCTGAGGCTTCATAACCTCGATACACCCGTAGGCGAAGCTTTCTGGCCTCGCCAGCCAGCCCCACCGAGACTGGAAAGTCTCGGCTACGGTTCGCTGGCTTCAAACGGGGATAGCTGCGGGATTCCCGCCAAGGGCGGATCCGCCTCTGGAGGACATCCCGCAGGGCGCTCGTCACCCTGCGCCCTCCGCCTGACCTCACGTCGAAGCCTGCCCGCAGGCGGGCGGGCCTACCGAAGAGCCGTCTCCTCCAGCAGCCGCTCCAGGTCGCCGCCGCTCGTCAGGCCGGCAGCCTGGCGCAAGAACACCCCGACCGACTCGCTCCGCTGCCGCAGCATCGATAGCTGCTCGCCAATCGGGTCGATCGATGCCGGACCCGTCGCGTACAGGCTGCGCGTCGCGAAGAACGCCTGGTTGATCCGCCGGAATACCGCCCCCTGCTCCGCCAGCTCCTGCCGCCGCCGCGCCATCAGCGCCTCCGCTTCGTCCACCCGCCCCTCATCCAGCTGCGCCTCGACATCGATGCGCAGCTCTCGCAACGCCGCCCCGACATCGACGGCCGGCGCAGCCGGCGCCAAACTCGCCAGCTCAGCCTCGATCGCGGGCGGCAGCGGGTAGCGCTCTACCAGCAGCGCCGCCAGCCCCGCTCCGGCGATGTCCGCCACCGTCTCGTTCAGCGTGCGCAGCTCGTTGCTCGCGTAGTAGCGGCGGCCCAGCGGCTTGAAGAAGAGGTAGTGGTGCACCCACTCGTGAGCGACGGTCGCGACCAACCGCTCGTAGCCGCCCACCGGCGCGACGATGCTGGGGTACGTCGCCGCACCGGAGATCGGTCCCACCAGCGCGGAGCGGTCGCCGCTGCGCTCCTCTTCCGCTTCCAGATCGACGGCCGCCGAAAGCGGCAGCCCCGGCTTGAGCGGCCGCCGCTCGATCAGCTCGATCCGCTCGCGCGGCGAGATCGCCAGCGAGCGCGGCGGCTCGTCGAACTCGACATCCACCGGCGGCCAGACCCAGCGCGCCTCCGGAAACAGCGGCAGCGACGACTCCAGGCCCGCCTCCTCCAACACGGCCGTGAGCCGCCCTTCGATCACAGCCTCGGCGTCGTTCTCCAGCTCGTTTCGCTCGTCCCGCAGCCGCGCCAGCTCCGCGCGTTGCCCTTCGTCCTCACTGGAGAGCGAGCGCTCTAACTCCTCGATGCGCGCGCTGAGCAGGAGGAAGCCTGCCAGCCGCTCATCTTCTTCCGCGGCGGAGAGATCGCCCCTGAACAGCCGCCCCGCCTGGTAGAGCCACTTGCCCGGCACGTGCCTCAGCTCCCATTCGACGATGTTGAAGCCATCCCGCTCCGGCATCGTCACGCCCAGCGAGATCGCCCACGAGCCGAGGAGACACGCGCCCGCCGTCACGCCGATCAGCAGCCAGCCCTGGTAGCGAGCGAGCACGTCGCGCATAGCAGTGCATCCAGGCTAGCACCGTCCTCGCGGCGGCGGCAATCGCTCTTCTCCGCGACGCCCATCCCCGCTCCCTGCCGGTGGTCGCCGAACACCCTGTTGCTGACCGAGAGCATTCGCACGCACCATCGACTGCGACGAGCATCTCCGGAGCGCACTGCTCGCCCATTGCAGACCATCCGGCGCGAGAGTGGTATACTCGCCTCTTATCAGGCAAGAGTGCGGCTTAGCAGTTTCCACGGCGAATGAGGATGCCCAATCGCACGGATGCGGCTTAGCAGTTAGTTATGGGCTCTAAGTATGCACGCCTCACGACGCCTGTCGCAGGCCGCCTGTCTGCAGTCGGCGACCTAGCGAATAATGTACAGGCCGGCGCAAGACGTCATAGGCGAGCTAGCCTCAGATTCGTATCTGATTTCTGCGGGGCCCGACGGCGATCAAACGCGAGACCATCGGATTATGAGAACCACGTCGGCCATGATAGCGCATGCCGCCGGCTGCCAAATGGTGCTGTTGCGAATCTGAAAAGGGCAGGTCAGCGCGCCGCCTGTGATGTCCTGTGATGGCCTGTTGCAACCGGTTCGTTTGCAATTTCGTTTGCAGTTGGCCTGGTTCTGCCGAGGCGGGCATGTGCGCGGGATTGCGTGGGGGAGGTGTAGCTCAGTGGCTGAGCATCTGCTTCCCAAGCAGAGGGTCACGAGTTCGAGTCTCGTCTCCCGCTCCAGATTCAATTTGGACCTCCGAAACCGCCACTTGAGTGGCCCCTTCGCGGAGGCAGATGCCTACGAATCCTTCCGGGGGCGCCAACTCACTCTCTAGATACGAATTACACTGTTGCAGCTCGCCTAGCCTCGCCTCAGGGCTACTATCCAGCCGGCGGATGGGGTCCGGGCTGGCTCAGCCATCAGCGGGCTCGCTTGGTTGCTGCGGGGGCGGCATAGGAGTATACTTCGGCCTGTCTTACTACGTGGTGGCAATAAGCGGGGGCTCACGCGATGATCCACGCAGCCAACAACTCGGCCCGTATCCTCAGATTGGCCGGCGTCGCCGCGCTCGTGGCGTTCCTCACGTTGCTACCGTTCGATACGCCCGCCGCCCGTGCCGCCCTCACCGACCAGGACGGTGACGGGGTAGTCGACGTCGCCGAGAGCGTCTTCGGCTCGGACCCCGGCAACCCCGCGAGTACGCCGGAGACCGCCAGTTTTCCATTTTTCTTGTTCACCGACATCTGCGCGGACGGCATCGATAACGACGCGGACGGTCTGACGGACGCGGCCGATCCCAGCTGCGTAGACAGCGACGGGGACAGCATCTCCGATCCGTCGGAGGTGTTCCTCGGGTCAGACCCGAACGACCGCGACAGCTTTCCGGAGGACTATCGTTTGGACGCGACGCTCATCTCGTTCGGCCTGCCGTCACGCGTCTGTTTCGACGGAGAGGACGGCGACCTTGACGGCCTGACCGACGCCGCCGACCCTGGCTGCGACCCGCTCGACGGCGACGGCGACACCTTCGACGACCTGACGGAGAAGAACGGCGGCTCGGACCCGGCCGACCCGGCCAGCGTCCCTGAACACGAGAGCTTCAACCCGGGCTCGTGCACAGACGGCTCCGACAACGACCTAGATGGACTGATCGATGGCGCAGACGCCGGCTGCGTCGTCGCAACGAACGACGATCTCGCGGACGCGGTGGTGGTGCCGGGCCTTCCCTTCAGCGACAGCGTCAAGATCCTCGCGGCAGGGGTGGAGCCCGGCGAGGCGCGACCCAGCTGCCTGTTCGACTTCGACGACGCCGTCGGCGGGATTACCAACTCCATTTGGTATCGGTTCAGCCCCGGGGAGGACGTTGTTGTCATCGCCGATACCACAGGCAGCGGCTTCGACCCCATCGTCGCGGTCTGGGCCGAGACCACCCTCGGACTTGACGAGGTGGCCTGCCACATCGCCTTCGACTTTGCTCCGTTCCCGACGCCGTCGAGGTTCTCCTTCCGGGC
>JADFKB010000082.1 GCA_022565155.1 Chloroflexota bacterium
TCATATCGCCCAAGTGCGGCGTTCGCTGGCAGACGCGCTCCAGGTCGTCGAGCGTCAGGTCGACCTCGGCCTCGCGGGCGATGGCGAGCAGGTGCAGGACGGCGTTGGTCGAGCCACCGAGCGCGACGGCTACGGCCATGCCGTTCTCGAACGCCTCCCGCGTCAGGATGTCGCGCGGCAGGACGTTCGCCTTCAGCAGCGCGAGGACAGCTTCGCCCGTGCGGCGGCAGACGCCTGGGCGGCCCGGATCGACGGCGGGGATGGCGGCGCTGCCGGGCAGAGCCAGGCCGAGCCCTTCGCTGATGGCGGCCATGGTGTTGGCCGTGAACATGCCGGCGCAGGAGCCGACGCCGGGGCAGGCGACGTGCTCCAGCTCGTTCAGCTCTTCGTCGGTCATGGAGCCGGCGCTGTGGGCGCCGACGCCTTCGAAGACGTTCTGGACCGTAACGTCCTTGCCCTGGTACGTGCCGGGCAGGATGCTGCCGCCGTAGAGAAAGATCGATGGCAGGTTGACGCGGGCGATGGCCATCATCATACCGGGCAAGCTCTTGTCGCAGCCGGCGATGGCGGCCAGGCCGTCGTAGGCGTGGGCGAGCATCATCACCTCTACCGAGTCGGCGATGATCTCCCGGCTGACGAGCGAGGCCTTCATTCCTTCGTGGCCCATCGCCATGCCGTCGCCGACGGCGATCGTGGCGAACTCGCGCGGCGTGCCGCCAGCGGCCTGGACGCCCGACTTCACGTGCTGGGCCAGGCCGCCCAGGTGGATGTTGCAGGGCATCGCCTCGTTGCCGGCGTGGCCGACGGCGACGATCGGGCGGGTGAGGTCGTCGTCGGTCAGGCCCATCGCGTAGAAGTAGGAGCGGTTGGGCGCGCGCTCCGCGCCCTCGGTCACCTGCCAGCTTCGCGGCTTGCCCGCCACGGTGGGCTTGGCGGCGGTGGCGCGAGCGCCGGTTTCGGTGGTCATGAAGCAGCCTCCTGTGCAGGGATCAGGTGTGAGCACCAGCGTATCGTAGCTGGCAGGCGTTCTCAAGCGGGGACGGTGTCGAACTCCGTGAGGCTGTGGCCGGAACTCAGGATGCTGATATACTTGCAGACGTGCGCGCTACCACACGTGCCCTGGGATTGTTGCTAGCGGCGGCGGCCGGCGTCGCAATAGCGTGTAGCTCCGATTCCGCCAACCCGCCGTCGGGACCCACCTCGGCCATCTCCTTAGCGAACAGGCCGTTCTTCACGTCCCTGCCCACCGGCTATCGCTTGGAAGTGCTATTGGATGGCCTTGCGCTGCCAACATCGCTCGCCGCGACTCCTGATGGGCGGCTGCTCGTCACTGAGCAAGAGACTGGCAAGGTGCGGGTCGTGCAGGACGGTCGACTACTCGCTGAGCCGTGGTTCGAACTGCCCGTGTTTACGGCTGAGGAGGAGGAGTTCATCGCTCAAGAATTAGGGCTAGTCACCATCGCCGTGGACCCGCTCTTCGCTGAAAATGGCTTCGTCTATATCTATTACACGGAACAGGACGACGATGGCAGCCGGCGCACCGTGTTCGGACGTCTGCGGGAGGTTGAAGGGAGAGGAACGGATCTGACGAAGCTCGTGACAATCGAATTGGCTCCAATCAAGCGCCATATTGCCGGGGGAATCGCCTTCGATGGGGATGGTGCCATTCTGCTGGGAGTCGGAGACCACGAGCTGCCGGAGCTAGCGCCGCGCCTCGACTCGTTGGCGGGCAAGGTGCTACGCATCGACCGTGAAGGCGCCGCCCTCCCTGACAACCCGTTCGTCGGCCGCGCTGACGCCGACCCGCGCGTGTTCGCCTACGGCCTGCGCAACCCGTTCGGCGTGACAGTTGACCGGCTCACCGGGCGAGCGTACATCACGGAGAATCGAAACGTCGCCGGCGACGCCGTGTACGAACTGGTGGCCGCCGCCGACTACGGCTGGCCCACCGATGAGATCGTCCTTCGGGAGCCTCTGGTCATCTATGACGTTCCGATGGGCATGGCGGGGATCGTCGCCTACGGCGGCGACGCCCTGCCGGAGTTCGCGGGTGACCTGTTCTACTGCACGTATCATAACGGCGGCGGTCTCCACTGGTCGGAGCCGGGGCCCGTAGATGGCTACGACCTGGCGCGACGAGATCGACTCATCGCGCCGGGATGCAACACCGGCGTGACGGAAGGAGCCGACGGCTTCCTCTACCTTCTCGTCTACGGAGAAGGGAAGCTGATGAGGATTAGCCGGTAGGACCCGCAATGTGAGGTTGCCTCTCGCTCGAACCGACGTCTGGTGGCTGGCGGCGGCCGTCGCGCTCGCCCTTCTGCTCCGGATAGTCTGGGTTCTCTACGCCACGGCCGACCCGCTCGACGGTCGCTTCAACGACTCGGTCTTCTATCACATGGTCGCTGCGCATCTGGCGGAGGGCGGCGGCTATACCAGTCCATTCACACTTCTTCCAACAGCGCAGTTTGCTCCCGGCTACCCGTTCTTTCTGACGGGGCTCTACTGGCTCTTCGGGCCCCATCTCACCGTAGCGGAAGTCGCCAACGCGGTCCTGGGTGCAGCGACCGTCGGCGTGCTGTACTTGCTTGCACTGCGGTTGTTCGATAGCAAGACGGCGCGGATAGCGGCTATTCTGCTGGCCGTATTCCCGGGGCAGATACTGTTCGCTTCTGTCTTGTACTCGGAGACGCTGTTCACGTTCCTCTTCGTTCTCGGCCTGCTGCTGGTGCTCGTCGTGCGAAAACAGACGCCAGACGGCGGATGGCACTGGCTCCTCGCGTTCGGTCTCGTTGCGGGCGCGGCGTCGCTCGTGCGGGGGGCGGGTTTGACGCTGCTCATCATCGGGCCGGCGTACTGGGCCCTGACGCGGCTGGACTGGCGGGTGAGCGTACAGTGGAGCGTGCTTGCTATCGTGGCGGCCGGCCTGTTGATCGCCCCCTGGACGGTGCGAAATCTCATTACAATGGACGCGCCGCTACTCATTACCAGCAGTACTGGTCTCAATTTCTGGACGGGCCACCATGCGGGCGCCAGTGGAGGGGACGACATGCCTGTCCCCTCACCTTTGGACGAATACGGTCCGCGCACTCAGGTCGGTGCGGAGGTGGCGATCAACAATGCAGGCTACCGGTTGGGCTTGCGTTTCGCGGCGAACAATCCTGACGAGGAGCTACTTCTCATCGGAAAGAGATTCCGCGCTCTCTACTTCGACGGAGACCTCATCGCGCTGGATCTAAACGAGGCGTATGGGCAGCGGCCGTTCATCGCATCGGAAGTGAGTGCGTTTCTACGCCCGTGGACGAATGGCTTTTACTATGCTGTGCTCTTGGTCGCCGCTTTTGGTCTTGTTCGCTGGCTGTACGGGCGCGGCCAGGGTCCACTGTTGCCTCTCATCGCTATTGCCGTCTTGACCTTAGGGCATGTCGTGTTGTTCTTCGGCGGTCCGCGTTACCACTTCCCGATGATACCGTTGTTGTGCCTCTTCGCCGGCTGGGCGCTGGCGGCGCTGCCACTGCTCAGGGCACCGCTGGGCGGCCGGCTGCCGCGGTGGGGCTAAGCTTCTACGTCGGCCGGACGCTGGTCGCCGTCCGGCGGCTGCGCGTCTATTGCTGGCGCGCCGGGCGGACGCTGGCCGTCGGACGTCGCGATCGGTGGCGTATCGATGGCCTTGCCCGCGTCTTGTTTGTTGGCCCGCCCCGCCATCCGCAGGACAGAGACGGCGGCGATGACGAAGAAGATGAAGAGGATGATCTCGAAGATCTGCACATTCCCCTCGGAGTCGTCCAGCGTGAGGCCGGCCGCGCCAAGCAGGTACCCCGCCGTGAGAAATGAGATCACCCATAGCGTGACGCCGATGTAATCGAGCAGCATCCAGCGCAACAGCGGCAGGCGAAGGTAACCTGAGGCCGCCGGCCCGATCAATCGCGAATAGCCGGCGAAGTGGTAGCTGAGGACTAGCCAGATACTGTGCTTCAGCAGCGGCTCCCGCATGCGCTCCGCCCAGCGGCCGAAGCGAGACTCGAGGCCGAATCGCTTCCAACCGTAGCGCCCCATGCCGTAGCTGATCGTATCGCCGATGATCGCACCGATGATGCCAAGGAGGATCGCAGGCCAGAACGAAATCAGGCCGTCATGGGCGCTCAGGCCGGCCAGCAGCATGACCAGCGTCCCCGGAATAATCGCGCCGATGAAGAGCGTGTTCTCCAACAGGGGCGCCAGAAATACGGTCAGGTAGCCGTACGATTCAAAGAGGTCTTGCGCCACACGCAGGCCCTGCTCCGTCAGCCAGTTGAACCTGCCGAAAGCGCCTTGGATCGGTTTGAACGGAGTCACCCGCCCGACCAAGATGACGCCGGCGATGACAACGATCCAGATCAGGTCCCGATTACGAAATCTCGGGCCTCGTTCGCTGGCCTGGCCCTCGTCTTGCTCGCTCGCGTCTTGCATGAAGCGGCTTATCTTTCGTCCGGCCGTTTGACGACGGTGTCGGTGACATCGTCGAGTAAGGGAGACTTGATTCCTTCGAGCAGCGGCTTCTACCCCTTCTACATATTAGGCGCTGAATGCGCCGGCAGATTCGATTTATGTCAGTCTAACACAACCCCCGAAGCTCGTCGTATGAGGGATGTTACTATGCGCTTGTGAGTGAACCACCCTTCCTCCCTGAGCACTTTCGCCGCCAGGACGAGCGGGACGATCGCCTCTTCTATACCAGCGCCCGGCTCGTCACCCACATCGATGACGCTGCTATCGAAGCCACGCGCCGGCTCTACGCGGAGCTGCTGCCGGAAGACGGGACGATCCTCGACCTGATGTCGAGCTGGAAGTCGCATCTGCCGGACGGGTCCATGAATCGGCGCGTCGTCGGCCTGGGCATGAACGAAGAGGAGATGCGCGAGAACGGCCAGCTAGACGAATGGCACGTCCACGATGTCAACCAGCAGCCGCGCCTACCGTTCGAGGACGGAGCGTTCGCCGGCGCCGTGATGACCGTTTCCGTTCAGTACCTGGTACGCCCTGTCGAGCTGTTCCGAGACGTGGCGCGGGTGCTGAAGCCGGGCGCGCCGTTCGTCGTCACCTTCTCCCACTGCCTCTTCCCGGAGAAGGCCGTGGCGATCTGGTACGCCTGCAACGCCGAGCAGCGAGCCAAGCTGATCGGCGCGTACTTCCACTACGCCGGCGGCTGGGGGCAGATCACGGCGAAGGACCGCAGTCCGCAAGCAGACGCAGCAAGCGCCTCGCCCGCTGATCCGCTCTACGCCGTCTGGGCAGACAGAGAGTGATAGAGAACGATGCGCGGTGTGTGCCGTCGCCGCTATCCGCTGGCCAGCGGCGTCACCAGCCTGGTCAGCGCGCCGGTGAGTGGATAGGACTCCCCCCAGCGCGATCGTTGCTCCGCGACGCGGCGGGCGATTAGCTTCTTGTACACGGACGAACGCAGCGGCGGCGTACTCATCAGCACCGCGTCCTCTTGGTTATCGCTGTAGTAGCGGGCGCGCAGGCCCACCTGGCTGAAGCCGTACTTCTCGTAGAGCGCGCGCGCCTCGCGGTTGGAGGCGCGGTACTCCAGCGTTACGCCGTCCTGCCCAGCCTCCAACGCTGTCTCCAAGATCGCTACCAGCAACAGCTCGCCGATCCCCCGGCGCCGGTGCTCATGCCGGACGGCGATCGTGACGATGTGCCCCTCGCCCATCATGCACCAGAGGCCGACGAGGCCGAGGATGCGCTCCCGCGGCAACGGCTCTCGCCGGAGAACGCGGCGCACGAAGCCCACGATGCCGGGCTCCGGCGGAACGGGCGCGCTGTCATCGAGCGGCTGGTAGGCGACGAGGTAGCGCGCCAGCTTGTTCTTCAGCTCGCGGTCGTAGATCGTCCGCGTCCACGTGTTGGGGAAGGACTGCCGCTCGATCTCCATCACCTGGCGGATATCGCTGGGCTTCATGGGGCGGACGCGACAGGCGGGGGCGTCGGAGCGCATCAAGGGGTCTCCTCAGTTCAGCGTTGAAGCACAATTGTACCATGCTTAGCAGTGAACAAGGCGGCGTTTCTGCGACGTTCGAAACTTGACGTTAGCGTAAAGATTAGATAGACTGCCAAATCGTTAGCGCGGATTAATCCTACCTACCATGCAACGTCGCTCACAGCCGATTCTCCTGCGGCTTCTCTCCTACGCGCAACCCTATTGGCGCATCGTGCTGATAGCGTGGCTCTGCGTCGCCGGGGCGAGCGCGTTCATGCTCCTGATGCCCATCTTCGTCCAGCAGGCGATCGACCGCGGACTGGAGATCAACAGCGAAGGCGTAGGAGTGGGCAGTAGGGAGACGCTGGTCTGGTTTGGCGTTGCGATCATCGGCATCTCGGCGCTGCGTGGCGCGTTCTCGTTCGGCCAGACGTACGTAGGCGAGTGGCTCGCCTCGCGCGTCGCTTACGATGTCCGCAACGACATCTACAACCACCTGCAGCGGCTCAGCTTCGCCTACCACGACAAGGCCCAGACGGGCCAGATCATGTCGCGTGCCACCCAGGATGTCGAGGCCGTGCGGATGCTGATCAGCTTTGGCATCATGCGGGTGGCCTACCTGATCATCCTGCTGGTGGCGGTCTTCATCTATATGACGTACATCAGCTGGCAATTGGCGCTCGTCGCCTGGCTGTTCGTGCCGATCGTCGCCGGCCGTTCGATCGTGGTGAGCATGCGGCTGCGACCGATCTGGATGCGAGTGCAAGACCTGCAGGGCCGCATGGGTACCGTGCTGCAAGAAAACCTCTCCGGCATGCGCGTGGTGAAGGCCTTCGCGCAGGAGCAGCAAGAGAGCGTCAAGTTCTCCAAGGAGGCAAAAGACCTCTTCGAGGTCTCGTTCGCCGCGAACCGGATACAGGCCTTCAACCAGCCGCTGCTGACGGGCATCTGGATGATGGCGATGGTCAGCGTCGGTTGGTTCGGCGCCTACCAGATCGATCAGGGCACGCTGACCGGCGGCGAACTGGGTGCCTTTATGCTGTTCCTGGTCATCCTGCAGATGCCGGTGCGGATGCTGGGCTGGATCGTGATGATGTTTGCCCGCGCGCAGTCCGCAGGGGAGCGTATATACGACATCCTGGACGCGGAATCGGCGGTGCAAGAGAAGCCCGGCGCGATCAAGATGAAGGATGTCAAAGGCCTCGTTCGCTTCGAAGGCGTCTCCTTCTCTTACAATGCGATCAGCCCCGTCCTTCGCGGCATCGATATCGAGGCGCGGCCGGGCGAGGTCATCGCGCTGCTCGGCCCGACCGGCTCCGGCAAGAGCACCGTCGTCAACCTGATGCCGCGCTTCTACGACGTCACCGGCGGCCGCATCACGATCGATGGCGTCGACATCCGCGACATGACGATCGCCTCGCTGCGGGCGAACATCGGCACTGTGCAGCAGGACGTCTTCCTCTTCTCCGCGACGATACGTGACAACATCGCCTACGGCGCGATCGACGCCACGCAGGAGGAGATAGAGCAGGCAGCCAAGGCGGCGCGGCTGCACGACTACATCGTCAGCCAGCCGGACGGCTATGACACCTGGGTGGGCGAGCGGGGGATCACACTCTCCGGCGGCCAGCGGCAGCGCATCGTCATGGCGCGCACGTTGCTGACCAACCCGAAGATCCTGATCCTGGACGACTCCACTTCCAGCGTGGACACGGAAACCGAGCACCTGATCCAGCAGGCGTTGGCAGAGGTGATGAAGGACAGGACGACGTTCGTCATCGCCCAGCGGCTGAAGACCGTCCAGGCGGCGGACCAGATCCTGGTGCTGCAGGACGGCCAGGTGGTCGAACGCGGGCGGCATGAAGAGCTGATCGAGCGGGAAGGACTCTACAGAGAGATCTACGACCTGGAGCTGCGCGATCAGGAAGAGGCGTACGAGCGGGCGCAGACCGTGGGCGCACCAACGCCTTCGTCTGCGGGCGGCTCGGGGTAAGGGCAGGCAGATATGACACACTTCGGCGGCATGGGCGGTCTCGGCGGCATCGGCGGTCGGGGCCTTCAGGGCGGCTTTCAGCGCCTGAAGGGCGGCTACGACGGCTGGGACGATGAGGAGTTCGGCTCCGTCTACAGCCATGACGTCGTCATGCGGCTGCTCGGCTACCTGCGGCCCTTCAAGGGCCGGGTCGCGCTGGCCGTCTTCGCGACGGTCATCTACATCGTCACAGCACGCTACCAGCCGATCCTGGTGCGCGACCTGATCGACTCGGCGGGCAGGGGCGATCTTGGCGGTGTTAACCGCGCCGGCATACTGTTCATCATCCTCGCGTTGGCCGCTTGGGGAGCGTACTACGTGCAACTGCTGAACACCGGCTGGATCGGCCATCGGGTGCTGTTCACGCTGCGTACGCAGATGTTCAACCACTACCAGAAGCTCTCGCTCCGCTTCTATGACAACAACGAAGTGGGGAAGGTGATGTCGCGAGTGACGAGCGATGTGTCGACGCTGCAGGAGCTGCTGAGCAGCGGCCTGATCACGATTCTGGCGGACTTCGGCGGCCTCTTTTTCGTCATCGCGCTGATGCTCTTCCTGGACGTGCAGTTGACGCTGGTGACGCTGGCCATTGTTCCGTTCCTGGTCGGCGGCATGTTCGTTTGGCAGAGCTACGCCCGCCGTGCCTTCGTCCGTGTGCGCCAGGCGATCGCGGTCGTCAACGCAAGCCTGCAGGAGAACGTCTCCGGCGTGCGCGTAATCCAGAGCCTCTCCCGAGAGTCCGAGAGCAGCCGGCGGTTCGACGACGTGAACAAGGGCAACTTTGCGGCGAACGTGAGCGCCGGGCGGATCACCGCCGCTGTCCTCCCCATGGTAGAGCTGAGCGTCGCGGTGGCGACGGCGATGGTGATCATCTTCGGCGGCTTCAAGGCGCTGAACGGTTCGATATCGCCCGGCACGCTGGTGGCGTTCACGCTGCTGGTGCAGGGCTTCTTCGAGCCGGTGCGGACGCTGACGATGCAGTACACGCAGCTCCAGCGGGCGATGGCCGGCGGCGAGCGCATCTTCGAGGTGCTGGACACGGTGCCGGAGATCCAGGACGCCCCCGACGCCATCGAGCTGGAAGACGTGCGCGGCGATGTGACGTTCGAACACGTCAGCCACTCCTACGTCGACGGTGTGCCGGTGCTGCGCGACTTCAACCTCGCCGTCCAGGCGGGCGAGACCATCGCCATCGTCGGGCCGACCGGCGCGGGCAAGACGACCGTTACCGCCCTCGTCGCGCGCTTCTACGACGCATCGGAAGGTCGTGTGCTGATCGACGGCCACGACGTTCGCAACGTGAAGCGGCAGTCGCTCGCGCGCCGCATGGGGTTAGTGCTCCAAGAGCCGTTCCTCTTCTCCGGCACGGTGATCCAGAACATTCGCTACGGCCGACGCGACGCGCCACTGGAGGACGTCGAGCGGGCGGCGACGGCCGTCGGAGCGCACGACTTCATCATGCGCCTGGAAGACGGCTACGACACCGAGCTCCAAGAGCGCGGCCAGAACCTGAGCGTCGGTCAGCGGCAGCTGCTGGCGTTCGCCCGGGCAGTGCTGACCGACCCGCGAATTCTCATCCTGGATGAGGCCACCGCGAACGTCGATACGCGGACGGAAGCGGTGATCCAGAAGGCGCTAAAGGAGCTGTTGCGCGGTCGGACGTCGTTCGTCATCGCCCACCGCCTCTCGACGATCCGCAACGCCGACCGCATCGTCGTGATGGAGGAGGGCCGCATCGCTGAACTGGGTACGCACGATGAGCTGCTGGCTCTTGGCGGCCTCTACGCGAAGCTCTATCAGATGACGTACCAGGAGCGGAATGGCGGGTCGGGGGCGAACGCCGGCGCGCCCGCGTCTCGCCCGGTGACGACGTAAGCGGCATCGGCCGCTGTGGTGGCACACCCTGGTTGACAGTCCTCCGAACGGCTTGTTACAGTGTGACCGAAGGATGGAGAAAGTTCTGCCATGATCGATACGAGTACGCGTTGCACAAGTCTGGCCGGGTCCCACATGCGTGGGAATTCGGCGCGGATCGGCGTGGGTTGTAGAACCTGACTGAGCTATCGAGTTTGCATCAGCAGCCCACTGCCACAAGCGGTGGGCCGTTTGTATTGGAGGAGAGCGGGTTGACTACTTTTGAGGCGCGGGCCGAGAGGCCTCAGATCTTGCAGGAGCAGGAGGACAACGAGCGTTGCCCAACTTGCGACGCCGCGTTACCGCGAGGCTTTCGCTTCTGCGGACAGTGCGGCCGCGCCCTGGCGGCGACGCTGGCGCCCGCCCCCGGCGACCTGCTGACGATCGCCTTCATCGATTTGGAAGGCTTCACCACCTTCGCCAGCCGGGTGGAGGAAGCGGAGGTGCGGGAGCTGATCCGCGCCTTCCACGCGTTGGTGCGCGAGCAGGCGGCCCGCCACGGCGGCTTCGAGGTGAAGCAGATGGGCGATGGCTTTATGCTGGCGTTCGCCAACCCGGCGCGCGCCGTCGCCTGCGCCGCCGACATTCAGCGAGCCGTCGCGCGCGAGAGCGGGGACGGCCTCTCGACAGCGATTCGCGTCAGCGCCGGCCTCAACAGCGGCGACGCGATCCGCGAGGGAGACGACTTCTTCGGCCACACCGTCAACGTCGCCTCGCGTATCGCCGGACGTGCAGACGGTGGCCAGGTGCTGATCTCGGAGGCGACGCGGGAGTTGGTCGGCCAGTTGGACGGCCTCCGCATCGTCGATGTTGGCCGCCGCCGGCTGCGCGGCATCGCTCCCCGCCACCGGCTCTTCGAGGTGGTCTGGTGGGAGTAGCCGCCAATTCGACAGATGAAGAGGTCAGGCGCAACTAGATAGGCGAGGCATCGAAGAGCGCCAACACGAAGACGACGATCCAGAAGACGAAGAGGATCGCGATAATCGCCCGGATCACGGGGCTGGCATCCAACATTGCGCTGAAGTCTAGCAGACCTCTACGAGTCTGGATGTGACCTTGCTCTCCAGGGCGGAACAGGCCCTACGCCACGCCGGCTCTTCGAGGTGGTCTGGTGGGAGTAGCTGCAAATTCGACACGACAAGAAGCGCCCAATACTGCGGGCGCTTCTTGGTTCTGCGCGCTTCGCGCGCCTACGTGCAGTCGTGGCCGTGCTGCCGGATCACGCCGAGGATGTCGTTCAACAGATCGATCACCCCGTCTGGCGCGGTCATGTTCCCAGGACTGGCCCCGGGCGGGACCGGCCCGCGGTCGAATGCAATGTCGTACGGCGGGCCGCCCTGCGGCGAGAAGTGCTGGATCACGCCGAGGACGTCGTTCAATAGGTCGATGACACCGTCCTGGTTCACGTCGTACCAGTCCCAGGGGTTCAGGTAGTCACGGCCCCCGCCGTTGGCAAGTTCGGCCTT
>JADFKB010000083.1 GCA_022565155.1 Chloroflexota bacterium
GACAGCCCAATCAGTGCGCCAACCAGCGGACTCATCGACAAGAAAGCCAAACCAAATGCTATGTAAAGAACTGGACTCGCTACGAACGTGAGGAACCCGGCACCGAGCATGAATCCGTAGCCCAGCATCCCCATCTCTACGCCGTACGTCCGCCGCCATCTCTCCGGTACCTGGGTCCGCCGTTCGACCAGTGGGACGTTCAAGATGCCAAGTTCTGAGGCAGCGTAGATTGCGGCAACGCCTGCTAGAACCACATACTGCGGCGCCAGCGCTGCACCCTCGAACACCACAAGTAAGGCCGCGCCCATCAGACCAAGCCAGGCGCCGACGAGCGCTCCGCCTATGGCACTACCAAGTCCGTGGAGCGCTAAGGCCCTAATCGCCTTGCCCTTTGCCACCTGTACCAGGGGCACGATGGTGCCAACCATCGAAAGCCCTCAGGCGCTGGATGCTTTGGCAAGTCCTGCGTAGGCAGCGAGCGCGACGCCCATGAGCAGCACGTTCGGCTCGCGGGTAAGCAGTGCAGCACTGGCGATGACAGCCAGTGCTGAAGCCACCCCTACGGCTTTGCCCAATTCTCTAGAAGACAGAACAACCACGCTCCGTTCTATGCACAGCCTGACGCACACACGCTCACGATCGCAGGCCTGGGCGAACGTTGGGCATGAGCTTGTATCCGAACGCCAATAGTAAAATCAGGAACATCCCCGCGGTCGGTCCTGCTATCCAGGGCCAGCCAATGCCCATGATGCCGGCAGCACCGTCAGCTGTAGGCCCACCGCCGGCACGATCCGTTCCGCCCGCTGACCCGATTGCAGCCACAGGCTGTTCTTCGCTTGCAGCCACAGGCTGTTCTTCGGTTGCAGCCACAGGCTGTTCTTCGATTGCCTCTAGTTCAAAGATCGCTTCAAACCGCCCTGCGTCCACCACGGTTACTCGCCTGACGAGTAGATCCTGAGCTCGCTGGCCGGGACACACGCTATGGACGCAGAATACTGCGTGCACAACCTCTAGTGGCTCGTCCCCGTCCTTCAGCCTGTATCCAACGGGCTCGAGCACTGTGATTTCCCAATCAGCATCCGCCATTCCCTTCAGCGTCACATCGAACGGTACTGGAACGGCCCCATACGGGGTGTGGAAAGGGCCTTGGTTGGCCGGCCGCCAACCGAACCTAGTGAGCAGCGTGGTGTCGTTCTCATTAGGACGTTCATCGGCCATGGAGATCGAGACCGCAATCTCGCCAGACGACTCAGGCCGAACGCCGTTCGCGACGACCGCGAATATCGTGATGTTGATCAAGCTATATGGCGGGGGATCCGCTGATTCCGCCTGGTAGAATACGTAGCCCGGCTGGTCCTCTGGCACCTCCACGCCGTCACCGACAGCCACCTCGATGGACCAACGGCCGTCTTGATCTGCCGTCGTAGTGGCGATCGGACCAAGGAATACCAAATCATGTGTGAACTGGCGTCTCGGGGAGAAGGCAGTCGAGATGCTGACTTGGCTATCAGGCACCCAGTTGTTGCCAAACAGTTCGACGGTAGATCCAGCTTCGCCATGGTCGGGCACGACGCCTATTCCGAATACGTCGCCCTGCACCGAAGGCGAACCCGTGACGATCCAGAAGAGTGCTACGAGCGAAACGAGCAGAATCAATCTGTGCATCACACGGCCTCTTGTTCACGGATTGCAGTTATCGCAGTCGAAGGCGCCCGTACAGCCTCCGCTCACGCTGTTTTTACAGTAGCAGGGACAATTCCGATAGATCACTGGGCTACCTGGCACGTCCGGATCAGACCGGCAACAGCCGAAGCTGAGAGCAGGACGGCTGGCGTCTGTCCAAGTTGCCCGGGAACTCCTCAGGTCGATCATGGTGAGCCACCACCCCTCGGTTAACCTTGCCTTGCATTTAACCTTACACGAATCTTTGAGATTCATCAACCTGCTAGACGGCATCTTCTTGACGCCCTCCGAAGCCTGTTACTACAATCGACAGGCCAGCTTGCGGCTTCGTGCCGCGCCGCGCGCGGCTTCGTGCCGCACAACGAAAGAGGTATCGCTCGTGGACCTGAGTCTCTCGCCGGCGGAAGCGGCCTTCCAGCAGGAGTTCTCGACCTGGCTCAAGGCCAACCTGCCTGAGAGCCAGCGCGCCGCCAGCCTCCAGGGCCTGTCGGAGGAGGAGGGCCTCAAGGCGCGCCGCGATTGGGAGCGCACGCTCGGCGCCGGCGGCTGGCTCGGCGTCTCCTGGCCGAAGGAGTACGGCGGCCGCGGCGCGACGGCGATGGAGCAGGTGATCTACCTGGAGGAGCTGCTGGCCGCCGGCGCGCCCAACGCCGTCGATGCGCTGGGGCGCGGCCTGGTCGGCCCGACGATCATCGATCTCGGCAGCGACGAACAGAAGCAGCGCTTCCTGCCATCGCTCGCCGACGGCACCGCTATCGGCACGCTCGCCCTGCTCGAGGACAGCGATCTGCTCGGCCCAGACGGCATCGCCCTAACCGGCGCCGAAGAGGGCGGCGGATATCGCCTGACCGGCGCGAAGCGGTTCGTCCATGACGCCGGCGTTGCGACTCTCTTCATCGTCCCCTTCCGGGCGGGCGGCGACATCGTCTTCGCGGTCGTGCAGTCGAGTACCGAAGGCGTTGGCTCCCGCAGCCACCACACGATGGACGAGACGAAGCGCATGGGCGACCTGACGCTGGATAACGTTCTCGTAACGCCGGATGACGTGCTCGCTGGAGCCGGAGACGGTGCGAGCGCTCTTGCGCGGTTGCTCGATCTCGCCGCAGTCGCCGTCACGGCCGAGATGATTGGAGCGATGGACCGCGCGCGGGAGATAACGACGCAGTACGCCAAGGACCGCATCCAGTTCGGCGCACCGATCGGAAAATACCAGGGAGTGAAGCACCCGCTTGCGGAGATGTACGTTGACGTCGAGACGAGCAGGTCGCTGCTCTACTACGCCGCGTGGTGCGTCCAGGAGAAGCCGCAGGATCTGCCGCTGGCGACGGCCCGCGCCAAAGCCTACGCCAGCGAAGCCTTCACGCGCATCGGTATCGACGGCGTGCAGCTGCACGGAGCGATCGGCTTCACGGCCGAGTACGACATACAGCTCTACCTCAAGCGCTCGAAGTGGGCGCTTCCAGCGTTTGGCGACGCCGAGTTCCACTATGAGCGAGTGGCTAGCCTGGGAGGCTACTAATGGACTTCAAGCTAACCCCCGACGAAGAAGCGTTCCGCGATGAGGTGCGAGCCTTCGCCAAGGAGAACCTCTCGCCGGAGGCACGCAAGAGCCCGGGCTTCCTGGCGAACTGGCTGAAGAAGGTGCGCGAGAAGCGCTGGGTCGGGTTCAACTGGCCGGAGGCATACGGTGGTGGTGGCGGCGGGATCATGGAGCAGGTGATCCTCAAGGAGGAGATGGCGAAGGCCGGTGCGCCGCCTCTCGGCCTCTGTCTGATGGGGCTACAGTGGGTTGGCCCGGCGATCATCGAATACGGCACCGAAGAGCAGAAGCAGAAGTTCCTGCCGGACATCCTGGACAGCAAGTACCAGTGGTGCACCGGGTACTCGGAGCCCGGCTTCGGCAGCGACCTCGCGTCCCTGCAGTGCAAGGCGGTTCGCGACGGCGACGAGTACGTGATCAACGGCCAAAAGATCTGGACATCGATTGCGTCCTGGTCGAAGTGGATGATTCTCCTCACCCGCACCGATTTCAACACCGCAGACAAACACGACGGCATCACCTGCCTCCTCGTCGAGATGGACTCCCCCGGCATCGAAGTCCGGCCGATCAAGAATATGGCCGGCGGCTCCCTCTTCGCTGAGGTGTTCTTCGAGAACGTCCGCGTGCCCGTGGAAAACTTGCTGGGCGACGAGGGCAAGGGCTGGGCCGTTACGGTTTCAGCGCTGGCGCATGAGCGCTCTGGCATCTCAGAGGTCGCTGGACTGGTCAGGCAGCTCGAAAAAACTGTCGAGCTGGCGAAGCACACCAGGCACAACGGCCGTAGGGCATCAGAGCAGCCGAGCATCCGCCGTCGCCTGGCCAAGGCCGACACCATCATCGAAGGCATGCGTCTGAACGGCCAGCGTTTCCTGACGAAGCAGCTCAAGGGTGAACCGCTCTCCAGCGAGACGTCGATCAACAAGCTCCACCGTGCGTTCCTGGCGATTGAGTTTGGTGATCTCGCCCTTGAGATGCTGGGGAACGCGAGTCAGTACCTTGGCAGCGAGGACACTTCTGGCGTCGACCAGAACCTGTGGCCGAACGGAGTCCTCGACTGGCCGACCGTCGTCATCGGTGGCGGCACGCCCAACATCCAGCGCAACATCATCGCTGAACGTATCCTCGGCCTGCCCAAGGATTAGTTCCCACCGGATCGGCGCGACCAGCTGACCGCGCCCTTCGTGGCGTACAATCACCCTCGAAAGCGAAAGGGGGAGGACGGGCTAAGATCAGTTGATCCACAGTCCTCCTAGATCACGTGAGGTCGTCGATCGGTCGACGGCGCGAGCCCAGAGGAGGACCGACATGGCGGAGAGCGTCTACAAGGTTATCGAGCTGGTTGGTACCAGCAGCGACTCGTGGGAGAAAGCAGCGGCAACAGCCATCCGGAAGGCGTCGGCCTCCCTGCGGGATCTTCGTATCGCAGAGGTCGTCGAGCTGGACATGCAACTCGATGACGGAAAGATAATCGCCTACCGCGCCAGAGTGAAAGTCTCGTTCAAGTACGGAGGCGGAGACTAGCCCCGACTGCGCCGTCCTGGAAGGCCGCGTTTCGTGAACGCTGACGTACTCCATCGGAGAGCCAGCGGACGACCGCCGGTAGGCGACAACGCTGAGACCATTTAGCAGCGTCTCCCGAGGCGCAGGGGACGCGGCCGTTAGGCCCAGACTGAATCGGGCCGTTCTAGAAGGATCTCGTTGTGGAAGTCGGGCGCTCTTCTGCCTTCCACTCCGGCCAGCCGCCCGCAAGACGGATGGCGTCATAGCCCTTTTCCCTGAGGAGGGCCACGGCCTCATCGGCGAACAGGCAGTACTCTCCACGACAGTAGGCGATGACGCGGCGGTCGCGCGGTAGCTCTGGGAGGCGGTCCTCTAGCTGATCGATCGGGATTGAGATCGCGCCCGGCAGGTGTCCCGCCTCGTACTCGGCGGTTGGCCGCACATCGATGAGGACTACCTCGTCGGTGCCGAAGAGTCGCTCGAGCTCGCCACGAGAAAGCAGCCGCTCGGCGCCCCGCTCTGGCACGGCCTCGCTGGTCACCCGGCCCACCTCGGCCAAGCGAGTCTCAGCCACGGTACGAAGCGACAACCACAACGCCAGCACATCGTCGCCAGTCAGGTTATAGATCGTCTTCCTCCCGGAGCGACGCGCCTCGACCAACCCCGCCGCCTTCAGGTTCTGAAGATGCTGGGAGACGTTGGCAACCGACATCTCGGTCTCGGTGGCCAGCGCATCGACGTGGCGCGGCGCCTGCGCGAGCAGATCGACGAGCTCAAGGCGCTTCGCGCTGGCGAGAGCCTGGCTGATCCGCGCGAACTGAGCGTACACACGATCCTTGAAGTCCCTGTGGCTCATGCGCCGAAGTATCGCAGACTATTGGGCGGTCTGTCAATTACTCACTTGAAGCCTTGACAGACCGCAGCCACTTGTGACACCCTCGCAATATCAAACGAACGATTGAGGATAGGAGCTAGCAATGTCAATCTCTCCAGCGCTTCGCCGGCGGCTTGAGATCCGGGGCGTATCTGTCTCGGACGATGCTGAATTCATCAGGCTTGTCCCCTGGATGCGCACTACGTTCGTGCTCTGCGGGACGTTGGTCGCGATAGCGACTGCCTTCGCGTTCACTCCCCTCCTCTGGGCGATGGTCGCGATCGCTGCTCTCGGTGCTGCACTGCCGGTGCATCCCTTCGACCTCATCTACAACCATGGCGTCCGCCGCTTCGCGCACACGCGCCGGCTGCCGCACAATCGAGCACCGACTCGCTTCGCCTGTGCCGTCGCTGCCGTGTGGCTCATCGGCACGGCTGTGGCATTCAGCTTAGGCGTCACCTGGCTCGGATACACACTCGGGGCGCTTCTGACAATCGTTGGTGGCATCGTTAGTGTCACGCACTTCTGTATCGTCTCCGCGATCTACCAGATCTTCACCGGCAACGGATCAATCGTGCCAGCAGCCTTGCGCGGCGTCGCCTCGGGAAACGACTGATAGCTTAGATGGCTCGCGAAGGTGTCTCTCTCGGCCTTGGGGCGAATTGGCGCCAGTTCGCCCTCCTCGTCGCCGTCAACGCCTTCGTGGGGGCGATGGTCGGCCTGGAGCGATCGATACTGCCTCTCATCGGCGAGCGCGAGTTTGGCCTGGAATCCAGCTTTGCGATCGTCTCGTTCATCGTGGCGTTCGGCCTGGCGAAGGCGATCTCGAACCTCGTCGCCGGCCGACTCTCGGACGTCACGAGCCGACGCACGGTGTTGCTCGCCGGCTGGCTGATAGCCATCCCCGTTCCGTTCTTGCTTATCTGGGCGCCGTCATGGGGTTGGGTCAATTTCGCCAACGTCTTGCTTGGCATCAATCAGGGCCTGACCTGGTCGATGACCGTGAACATGAAGATCGACCTCGTGGGGCCCGCGAAACGAGGCCTGGCGCTTGGCTTTAACGAGGGGGCAGGCTACCTGGCCGTCGCAGCCGCGGCGTTCGCAACGGGCCTTATAGCCGAGAGCTATGGATTGCGACCGGAGCCGCTCTATCTCGGGATCGGCTTCGTGGCCGCTGGCCTGGCGCTGAGCGCTCTCTTCGTGCGCGACACGGGCGCCTATGTAGCCGAGGAGGCGCGCGATCATCAGACGTCGGCCCAACCCTCCCTGAGGCGCGCCTTCGGAAAATCCACCTGGGGAGACCGCCGTCTTTTCGGAGCCAACCAGGCGGGCTTTTTCAACAACCTGAACGACGCGCTCGCCTGGGGCATCTTCCCCCTCTACTTCGCGTCCAAGGGTCTCAGCCTGGAGGAAGTGGCGATCCTGGCGGCCGTCTATCCGCTGGTCTGGGCATGTCTCCAGCCGGGCACAGGGTGGGCCAGCGACTCCATCGGCCGTAAGAAGCTGATCGTCTCCGGGATGCTGATCCAGGCGTGCGCCATAGCCGGGGTTGTGCTCGTATCCGGCTTCCAATCCTGGCTGATCGCGCTGATCGTTCTGGGGGTCGGGACCGCACTCGTCTATCCCACGCTGCTCGCCGTGATCGCCGACGCTGCCCATCCGGTTGAGAGAGCGACGTTCATGGGGGTCTATAGGTTCTGGCGAGACATCGGTGCCGCGGTCGGCGCGCTGGCGGCTGGAGCCATGGCCGACGCGCTGGGTCTCGACTACGCTATCATATTCGTGGCGGCGCTGACAGCGACCTCCGGCTTCATCGCCTGGGGTACTCTTCAACGAGGCGCGGCTACGCCGCCGACGCCAGCGGTGGGAGGCTGAAATGGCAGAGATAGTTCCCTTCGTGAACGAAGGGCTGGGAAACAGTTCGTACCTCATCGCGCTTGACGATGATGTGGCCGTGATGGTCGACCCTGACCGCAGCGTCGGCCGCTACTTGCGAGAAGCTGAGGCCCGAAACCTGCGAATAGCGGCAGTCTTCGAGACGCATCTCCACGCCGACTTCGTCACTGGCGCTGTTGAGTTGGCCCACGCGACGGGTGCCAGCATCTATGCACCGGTCGCGGCACACCTCAAATACGGTCATCACGCGCTGAAGGGAGAGGACAGCGTGCGGTTGGCGAACTGCGAAATCGAAGCGGTCACGTCGCCCGGCCATACTTCCGAGCACCTCAGCTACGTGCTTCGCGCGGAGTCGCAGCCACCGCTCCTGTTCTCGGGCGGGTCGCTGATCGTAGGCGGTGCAGCGCGGACGGACCTCGTTTCTCCCCAGATGACGGAGGGCCTGTCTCGCGATCAGTTCCGGACGCTCAAGCGATCGTTCGCGCACCTGCCGGACGAGACGGGACTCTACCCAACCCACGGCGGCGGTTCGTTCTGCTCCGCCGGCGCTGGTGGTCCCAGGATCTCGACTCTCGGGGCTGAGCGCCGCGGTAACCCGCTCCTCGAGATAGACGACGAAGACGAGTTCGTCCGAACGTTCCCGGCCTTGTTCCCAGCGGTGCCAGCCTATTTCTTTCGCATGAGAGAGTTCAACATGGCCGGCCCGCGTTTGAGCGCTGAGATCGGCCTGCCAGGAGCGCTGGCTCCGGCAGACTTCGAGCGAGAGATGAGCGGGGCCACGGTCCTGGACGTCCGGCCGATCGGCGAGTACTCCGAGGGACACATCCCCGGCTCACTGAACATCGCTTTTCGGGACTCGTACGCCACCTGGCTTGGCTGGATCGTCCCGGAAGACGCCAGGCTGCTCTTCGTTCTGGGGGATGCGGACCTGCAGCGGGTCGTCGAGGAGTCGCTCCTCGTAGGTTACGAGAACTTCGGCGGCTATCTGGCGGGAGACATCGCGGCCTGGAAGGAATCGGGGCGGGCCGTCAGAGGGACAGAGCTTGCGTCGGTGAGCGAGGCTGCCACCGCGATTGAGGACGGCGCACTACCCCTCGATGTCGGTGAAGTGTCCGAGTTCGCAGAAGGGCACATTCCGGGCGCGCTAAACATTCCGCTCGGCCAACTAGCGCACGAACTCGATCAGATACCGAGAGATCGACCGATCGTGGCCTACTGCGGCCATGGTGAGCGTGCGTCGACTGGCGTCTCCCTTCTTGAGGCCGCCGGATACCGCAACTTTGTGAGCCTGTCAGGTGGAATGGAGGCCTGGGATCGGCACCAGAAGTGAGTCGGATGCTGATCCATGCCCCGGCATCGCGGGCTCTCCCCGGGCTCGATGTGGTTCCGGGAGCGCTGTGGGGCACCGAAAGTCGCGTCCGTTTCTGGATGGGTCTTGCAGCCAGCCACTCGTACTCGTGGCGTAGGCCGTCAGCTCCGGCGTTCGATCGCTGAATTCTTGATCCGCGTCGTTGGGATTCCGGATCTGGGACACGAAGCGCGGCCCGCTGGGGCTTGTCCTTCCTCGCCCGCTCACAGCGCCCCCCAATTCGCTGCGTGCTCAGGATCGACCCGTATCAGTGGCAGCCGCTCCAGTGCCATTGAGTCGTACTGCTCGTACTTGCTCCGAAGCGCCGCCAACGCCTGGGCCTTCTCGCGCTTGTCCGTCACGAGCGAAGCATGCCCCTGTACAAGCACCCAGGCCAGGCGCTCCCAGTCATCGTCATAGCGGTCGAAGACAAAAGCCACCTGTGGATTCGCCTCGATGTTGCGGAGGCGCTTGAGGCGTTTCCCGCTCTTCGGCTTCTCGTCAACGGCCGTGTACAGACGGCCGTTCAGGTAGACGAAGCAGACTGGAACAACGAACGGCAGACCATGAGCGTCAGCCGTGGCCATCCGGGCGACACGCTGCGCACGGACGAAGTCCTCCTCCGGCGGCGAAAGGACGTCAGTCACCAGGCTCCCCTGGCAGGGCGGGTGGAAGGATCGCGAAGGCGAAACCGAGTCCACCAGCCGCCGCATCGAAGGTGGGAGCGATTAAGATGCACCATAGGTGGCAATCCTTGTGTTTCGGGCGGGCTATCGTCAGACGTGAACACCATCGCCCTGGCCTCGCGAACGATCACTACACGCACATTGTAGCGGAGCCGGTGATGTGACTCTCGAACCGAGGCTCAGGTATGAAACTGGAAGGGGACTGCGATGCCGCCGCACAGGTGCGCGGCTGCTCCCATGTCCCTCCTTCTCTCGATTAGCCGGCGAAGGCCGCCAGCGCTAGGTAAGCGCGGCTCGTTCCTTCTCGTAGTTCGGGTAGGATTCCTTGAACACCGCGCTGTTCAGTAGAGTGGTGGCGACGAGTCGGCCGCTCGTTGCTTCGCGCACCGAAGTGCGAACCCATGAGGACTCAACACGCCGGCTCTCGCTCAGCGCAACGACCTCACGTTCGAGCAGGTACTGCTCGCCGACGAACAGAGGGCCGTCGAGAAGGCGGATCTCCTGGTTCACAAAGAGTCCGACCACTGGTTGGCGCACCCGGAACCGCGCTTTGCCGGACGAGTACTGTGTGAGCACGCTGATCATCTCGAAAGGAATGATCGGTCGTCCCCAGGATGACGCGGCGCCACCCTCCGCCGTGTAGTACTTGCACGGCTCGGTGATCACCGCAAGCTTCTGCTCGAGCGTGAAGGGGTAGAGACTTCCCAGATGTTGATCGAAGGTCATCTCGACGCGTTCAATCTCGGCGCCCTTCGTGCCAACTGTCATGTCGCGCAGGATTACGAGTGAACCGGCGGGCCGCAGCCGCCCCAGCAGCGCATCGAGTTCCGTCTCAGAGTGATCGGGGCCGACTGAAAGACTGGCGCTGAGCACCGGCGTGCCATCTCGCTTCTGCATACCCGCGTGGACGATCGAGGATCCGTCACGCGCTACCTCTGCCCAGGCCTGGACCTCTTCTCCCTCGACACAGGCGTTCTGGTAGTGAGCCGAGATGCAGCCGCGTTCGTGCCAGGCGTCGCCGAACAGCTCATGGCCGAGCGGGACGAGCTGGCTGAAATGCGTCGGTCCCTCGATAGCTCCACCGCGGAAGCCAGCCTTGCGGGCTGTCTCCTCGTCGTGGATGGATGCGTGCCCACCGACCTCCTGTTCGGCCAGCATCTGCGCCGGCGTCCGCCACGGTCCGACGATGCGGGGCTCAGGGGCGTCAACACGCGTCAATTCGGCGTCAAAGAGGTCGGCCAACGAGTGATTCACGATGATTTCAACTGCATGGTGCGGTCCGCTTGGTGATAGCTGCGGCTATTCTAGCAGCCGCCCACGAAAGGGCCCCCGTCGTGGCGGACGACTCAGCGGCGGATCTACGACGCGCCCTCCAACTGACGCACGTCGGTCTCAGGTCGGGCCGCCGCCTTTGACACTCCTGGCGGCATATACCACTATTGGCTGTGCTCAGACGCAGAGTCAGTAAGGGGAGAGCATACTTGGAGTGCCAGCCACGTGATCGCGAGAATCCTGAGACCGCGAAGTTCCGCAGCGAATGCGCGGCGTCCCTGGCGACCGGCGTTGACTGCTCGGGCCGGCATCAGGTCTACGGCGCTGTAGTCGAGGAAGAGTAGCCGTTGGAAGTTCCGCTACTGATCAGC
>JADFKB010000084.1 GCA_022565155.1 Chloroflexota bacterium
TCTACATTGGGCTGAACGCTGGTGAACCGATTGTCGATGAACAGGACCTCTTCGGAACGTCAGTGGACCTAGCTGCGCGACTCTGCGAGCACGCCGAGCCAGGCCAGATCCTGGTGTCCGACGTCGTAAGGCAGCTGGCAGCGGGAAAGCCGTTCCTATTCTCGGATCTCGGTAAGATCGTGTTGCGCGGATTCGAGGACCCAATGACTCTCTGGGAGGTTAGCTGGCGGGAACAAGGCTGATCTAGTCTCCACGAGGCTAGTCTACGATAGCGCCAACGAGCATCCGCAGAAGCGAAAGCGTTCCTGCTGAGCGAATAGAGGCGCCATAGACGTCGGTTCATACCATAGACGGTTTCCCCAATTGGTGTAGAATACGTCCACCATGGAGCCGCGCATCCAGTACGCGAAGACCGAGGACGGCGTGAACATCGCCTACCTGGCCATGGGGACTGGGTTGCCGTTCGTCGAAATGCCTAGCCCGCCTTGGAGCCATGTCCAGTTGGAGCTCCAGGTCCCCCTATGGCGCGCCTGGAATGAACGGCTGGCTGAGCAGCGAACACACGTGAGGTACGACCACAGGGGCACTGGCCTGTCGGCCCGCGACGTGACTGAGATCTCCCTGGAGACCCTGGTGCTCGACCTTGAAGCGGTGGTAGATCGCTTGGCCCTTGAGAAGTTTGCCCTGTTCGGTCATCATATCACTGGCGCAGCCGCCATCGCATACGCTGCCAAACACCCTGAGCGCGTCTCACAGTTAATCCTTTGGTGTTCCTACCCAAGAAGCGGAGTGGAACCTCGAGCGCAGACTAGAGCACTCAGTGCACTGCTTAGAGAGGATTGGGAGACTTACACCGAGACGCTGGCGCACACGGTCTTTGGCTGGTCTCAGGGAGAAGAGGCACATCGATTCGCTGGCGTGATGCGGCAATGCAGCACCGCCGATATAGCCCGTGCCTACTTTAGCGCCGAGTTCGATGTTGGTGACGTCCTCGCAAGCGTTGAGTGTCCCACGCTGGTAGTTCAGCGTCGCGGGTATCAGTTCGTGTCTATTGAGAGGGCGCAGGAACTCTGTTCGGAAATCCCGCACGCCCAACTGGCCCTGCTTGAGGGAACAACGGGGGTCACCTATATGGAGGACATGGAGGCGCTAGCAGTGGCGATCGACGAGTTCTTGGGCGAGGGCGGGTACGAAGGAGCTCAGGAGAGTGCTGCGGCTCCTAGCCAAGATGCCAGCCAGAAGACACAGATCGCTTCGCCACCCGCGTCGAAGACCTTCGCTTCGGGCCGTTACGTGGTCGTAAAGCCCCTCGGACAAGGAGCGCAGAAGAGCGTCTACCTTGTGCGGGACACTGTCCTCGACCGCGAGTGCGCATTGGCAGCCCTGAATCCGGATCTCCTCGATCCGAGTGACGTCGTTCGGATTCGGAACGAAGCGCAGACCATGGCTCAGTTCGGCAGCCAGGTCAATATCGTCACTGTCTACGATTACGGCGAAGACGGCGATACGCCCTACATCGTGTGCGAGTACGTCACCGGCGGCGACCTGCGCGGCGAGCTGAACAGGCAGGATGGGCCGCTCCCTCTCGATCGGGCACTAGCCATAGCGTCGGACATCTGCGGCGCCCTTGCGTTCTCCCACAAGCGGGGCATCGTACATCGCGATATTAAGCCAGAGAACGTCTATATCGACGACGATGGCCGGGCTAAACTCGGCGATTTCGGCATGGCCCTCGCTGCTGGTCGCTCCCGGTTAACCATTGCTGGCCAGGTCACTGGCACCCCCTGGTACATGGCGCCAGAACAGGCATCCGGCGACTCCGACTTGGACGCGAGGACCGACCTCTACTCCTTCGGAGCGATGCTGTATGAGCTCGTGACAGGCCGCCCGCCTTTCTTAGGAGATAGCCCGATGGCTGTCATGTCGCAGCAGATTCACGCTGTGCCGCAACCGCCGTCGGAGCACAATCCCAGCATACCGGCCTCGCTTCAAGATGTGATCATGAACCTTCTGGCGAAGAACAAGGACCGACGACCAGCTTCCGCCGAAGCCGTGTTGGCCGAGCTAGAGCAGGCCGCTTCGGAGCTTCACGAGAGCAGAGAAGGTGGTTCAACTGTTGTAAGCCAACGCGTAGAGGAGGTTGGAACCCGAGAAGTCCGCCTAGAGAAATCCGGGCCTGTAACGTTCCTCTACATAGATCTCGTCAACTCCATAGAGCTGCTTCAGCGCGTCGGAGACGAGCGTGCGCAGCGCATCTTCGAGGAGCACCGCAAAACGCTACGTTCGACGGTCTCGTCGAACTCTGGCAGCGAGGTGAAGTGGCGAGGCGAAGGCATTATGGTCGCTTTCGGCTCTTCCGCGGACGCGGTGCGCTGCGCGATCTCGATCCAACAGGAGGTCCGCCGGCCCATCCACGGCGAACGGCTAGACGTTCGTATTGGCGTCAACGTTGGTGAGGCGCCTGGATGGGAAGAGGAGGAGTACTTCGGCACACCTGCGGTAGTTGCGACTCGCCTTAGTACGGAGGCATCGCCCGGCCAGATCCTCTGTAGCTCACTCGTTTCCGGACTCCTCGCAGGCCGGCGAGCGTTCCAGTTTCGAGAGCGTGGCGAACTGGAACTGAAAGACATCCTCGAACCTGTATCCGCCTGCGAAGTCGTCTATGAACAGGTCCAACCAGGGGCGCTGTTGCGCCACGCCCCGTTCGTCGGCCGCCAGGCAGAGATGGCAAGGCTCAACGACATGTTGAAGGAGACGTTGGCCGGTCACGGCGGACTGTTCATGGTTGTCGGCGAACCCGGTATCGGAAAGACGCGAGCTGCCGAGGAGCTGACTGAGACCGCACGCCAAGACGGCGCGACTGTTCTTTGGGGTCACTGCTATGACGGTGAGTCGGCGCGGCCCTACGGCCCGTTCGCTGAGGCGATCGAGGAGTACAGTCGTGCTGGAGACGCTGTGGCGCTTCGCCAGGACTTGGGCCTTGGCGCTGGCGCTATCGCACGCTTGGTTCCAATGCTACATCAGCGCCTGTCCGGTATCGCGGAGCCACCCTCCCTCCAGGCGGACGAGGAGCGCTTTCGCCTCCTTGATGCCGTCTCGCAGTTTCTGATCGCGGCCTCGGAACGTGCGCCCCTAGTGCTGGTGGTGGACGACCTGCATTGGGCGGACAAGGGAACAGTAGCCATGCTGCGTCACGTGGCCCGGTTTGCTCAGAACCACCGCATCCTTCTCATCGGCACCTACCGGGACATGGAGGTAGACAGGCAGCACCCCCTGACTGAAGCTCTCGGAGCCTTCCCTCGCGAAACGAACTTCGAGCGCCTGCTGCTGAAAGGTCTCGAAACGCTTGACGTCGGCAAGCTGCTCAACAACATCGGCGAACAAGAGCTGCCGCAGGCGCTCGTCAAGGCCATCCACGACGAGACTGATGGCAATCCGTTCTTCATCCGGGAGGTACTACTGTATCTGATACAGGAAGGGCGGATCGTCTGGGAAGAAGGACGCTGGAGAACCGACTTCACCATCGGGGAGATCGGCATCCCGGAAGGCGTGCGCCAAGTTATCAGCCGGCGCCTATCGCGGCTGTCTGAGGACGCGAACAATTTGCTCACCGGGGCGTCGGCGTTCAGCGGGCCCTTCCAGTTCGACATCGCGGCCACCCTGGCGAGCCTCGAAGAGATGCCGGCTCTGGACGCGATCGACCAGGCGCTCGAGGCCCAGATTATCCAGCCGGGATCAGGGCCGGACACTTTCGGCTTCGCACACGCCCTGATCCGCCAGACCCTCTACGAAGGACTAAGTCCGCCTCGTCAGGTGCGACTGCACCGCCGGATCGCGGAAACGATGGAAGCATCGTACGCTGAACAGGCAGGAGAACATGCGGCGGAGTTGGCCTACCAGTACCATCGCAGCTCCGCCTTGCCGGGCGCGGAGCGAGGCGTCCCCTATGCTCTCGTGGCGGCCGAGCGAGCAGAGGCGGCGTATGCCCACGACGACGTGGCCACCTTCCTCCGCATGGCTCTGGAGCTGCTGCCCGACGACGACGCGCAGCGCCCAGCGCTCCTCGGGCGCGTGGGCATGGCGCTGGCCTGGACGCTGGACATAGAAGAGGCCCTGAAGGCGGCCAAGGACGCGGGCGAGCTCTTGGCAGCGAAGCAGGGCGGTAACAGCGCGGCCGACTATCTCGCTCAGGCGGCGCGCACAATGTGGAACGCTGGATTCTCGCGCGAGGCCTGGGACCTCGCCGGCAGAGGGCTGGAATACGCCGGCGATCGGCGCGACGAAACCTGGGCATGGTTGATGTTTTACGACCTGCTGCGGCGGGAGGCTGAGGATCCGGATAACCCCGGCATACCGCTGGATATCCCCGAACGTCAGGAGCTGGCCGAGGTCGCCGAGCAGCTCCCTCCCGACCAACGGTCGCGGGCCTTAATCCACTATTCCTCTAGAGAGGATATCCTGGCTCGCGCCGGCGACGACCCAACGTTGCTGACGTACTACGCCGGCGAATACCGCCGCTGCTTGAGCCTCTGGCAGGAGCAGGCGGAGCTGAATGAGCAGCGAGGCCAGATCGCCGCCGCCCTATCTGACTGGGCCCAGATTGCTCGTTGCCACAACGCGCTTGGGGACTTCGCCGCGGCAGCCGAGGCGTTGGATAGAGCGGTTGCGTTCGGAGCCCGGCTGGCCGGCCCATCGCCTCAGGCGCTCCAGATCTTCAGCGCCAGGCTTGATCTGCGGTTTACCGTGGAACCCGACAGCCCCGACTACTTAGCCGAAACAACGCCGCTCCTTCAGCAGCCGGCCGTTGAGCATGCCTGGGCGGCCGCCGTCATCAGAGCCGTCGCTGCCCTGGCGTATGCCCGGCAGGGAGACACGGAGGAAGCGCTCCGCTGGCTCTCGACGACGATCGCCTCTCTGGAGCGGGCACCGGGCTGGGCTTTTAACTATCCAGTACTGGCCGGCCTCTGCGCATCGGCCCTCTGGATACTGAAACGCACCGACCACATCGAGGTCATCGAACGCAACCTGCTGCTGAAAGTCATCGGTCCCGATTTTCGCTTCCCGATGCAGGATGGCCGGCTATCGATGGCCCACCTCTGCGCGCTCCAGGAGCGCTATGAAGAAGCCAGCGATTGGTTCGCGCAGGCGCGCACAGTGCTCGACGAGCAGGGCGCCCGACCTCTTCTCGCTATCACGGACTTAAACGAGGCGGAGATGTACTTCCGGCGTGCCGCTCCGGGCGACGATGAGCGAGCGAAACCTCTCTTGGACGCTGCCCTCCAGCAATTCCGCACGTTGGGGATGACAGGCTGGCTCCGGCTCGCCGAACTCACAGATGTTTCGGAACAGGCTTGACAAAGTTGTCAGGAAGAGTATACTTTGTGCTCACGGGCGACGAACGCCCGTTACCGGCATGCTGCATCTCCCCGCTATGGTGATTTTTGTCGGACAGTAACGCGCTGCGCTGTCGGCTACGTTCACGGAGGGGGAGTACAAGATGTCGATGTCTAACACCAAGCCACTCGTCGCGTTAGTTCTTTTCGCCGGCATCACCTTGCTCGCCGTCGCAGTGTTCTTGTCTGCGCTTGCATACCCAGGCAGCACAGAGACGATGTCCCTTCACGAAGGAGGAATGGTCCTCACATGAGCATTCGGAAGCCGAGCAAGCCCGGCCGGCTGGCAGCGTTCGGGATCGTCGTCGTAGCGCTCGCCGCAGTTATCATCGTCTTCGTCAACCAGCAGATCGATACCGCGCAGTCCTCTATTGACGGCGCGGCGATGAGCATGGCCATCAGTCAAACGGTAACCTGTCCCGGCGGCAAGGCTCAAGGCGACGTCTGCGTAGCCATCAACACCTCGTTTACGGTCACGGTGAGCGCCGACGCCATTCCGCTGACCAACGGCTACGTCGGTTACAGCACCTTCATCCAGTACGGCGCCACCGGCCTGACGTTCAAGAGCGCCACGTCGTTGTGGCCGGATAACGCAGCGTTCCTGACCAGTGAAATTGGAAACGGTGTCACCGCTGGCGGTCTAAGCGGCGTGATTGCCCCGCCGGCCAGCTTCCACAAGGGCGACCTGGTCAGCTTCGACTTCAATTGCACTGCGGGCATTTCCCAGGGACATGTGCTCACCTTGGAGACGCTGGGCGGACCTAACGCCGGTACCAGCGGCGCCGCCTACGCACCATTCCCGGCCGGCAGCGTTAACATCGCTGCGACAGGTGACACGATCACCCTGCACTGCACGAACCCCATACCGCCGCCCACTCCCACACCGGTAGTGCTCGCCCTTAACGTCAACAGTAGCGTCGACGCCGTCGACGCGGTTCCAGGCGACTTCGTTTGCGAAACTGCCGGCGAGGTCTGCACGCTCCGGGCCGCCATTATGGAGGCCAACGCACTAGCAGCACTCGCGGTAACCACGATCAGCGTACCGGCCAGTACCTACAAGCTGACGATCGCCGGCAACAGCGAAGACAGCGCTGTCACCG
This sequence comes from Chloroflexota bacterium, assembly GCA_022565155.1. GTDB lineage: Bacteria > Chloroflexota > Dehalococcoidia > DSTF01 > RBG-16-68-14 > JADFKB01. The sequence continues at coordinate 6,494 of JADFKB010000084.1, forward strand.
GCGATCTGGACATCACCCACGATGTCACCATCATTGGCGCGGGCGCGGACAGCACGATCGTGGCGCAGAGCACAAACGACAGAGTCTTCGACATCCGGGACATCTTCGGCGAAATCGATGTCTTAATAACCGGTCTCACCATTGCGGATGGCGCGCCGCCCATAGGACAGGGCGGCGGGGGAATTCGCAACCTGGCAAACCTGACCTTGGTAGATAGCACGATCAGAGACAATGCGGCCTTTAACGGCGGCGGCGGCGTCTTCCAATCTGGTGCGACGGCGCTAATCGCTAGCGTGACAATTAGCAACAATGCGGCCCGCACCACGGGCGGAGCAATAGGAAGCTCGAGCAGCACGCTCACCGTCCTCAACAGCACCATCAGCGGCAATACCGCGGGCACGACCGGCGGGGCCATTTACCAAGAAGGTGCTTCGCCTGACGTCAACCTAATCAACGCAACGATAACCGGCAACATCGCTGACGCTGACAACAACGGCAGCGGCGCTGGCGGCGGTGTCGCCCTGTCAAGCGGCACCTCTACCGTCCGCAACACGATCATCGCCGGCAATTCCAGCCTGAACGGCGCCGGACCAAATTGCTCCGGGACTTGGACGTCCGCTGGCTACAATCTGGTCGGGCACGACGAGGGCTGCACGTTCGCTGCCACCTCAGGAGATCAAGTGGGAACATTAGCAGCCCCAATCGATCCGTTGCTCGGCCCTCTGACGGACAATGGCGGTACGACTCTCACGCACGCCATCCACGGCGCCAGCCCGGCCGTAGACGCCGCCAACCCGGCGACGCCCGGCAGCGGCGGCGACGCTTGCGAGGCGCTAGACCAACGCGGGGTGGCGCGCCCGATCGACGGCGACTTGGACACGAACGCCTTCTGTGACATCGGCGCGTATGAGGCGCCCGAGGCCCCTGCCTGCAGCGGCGTGCTCTGCCTGATTCTCGATATGGATGTCGGCCTCTTTGTCACCGTCGATGCCCTCGGGCTCAGTAATGCTCCGTGCAACGCTTCCGGGGTCATGCACCTCGCGTTGGACGCGGTGGGAGATAGCAATGGCGCCCCGAACGGCAAGGAGGACCAGGCGTTCACGATCGATTTCGTGAGCGGCTGGGTCACGTGTCCAGGACCGATGTCCGGCGGCTCCTCCATACCGTCGGGCGGGTATATCGAAGAGCAGATCGACACGACGCCTGGCCTTGACTTCCCGGCGGACGTGACGCTTATCCTCTGCCTGAAGATCGACACCACCACGGTGCTCGGCCCGGTGGAAAACTGTCAGGCTGGCTTTCCGAAGACTCCGATCGTGCTGACGTGCATAGCGGCTAGCTACGATGACTTCGACTGCACTGTCATCACCATCGGCGGGACACCAGACTTCATGGACACTCTCGGGACGCCGGTAGCATCCGTCGACGGCAGTGACACGATTACCATGACGGCCTTAGGCCAGCTCGACTATCCCGGAGACAGCGATGGCGACGGCTGCGCCGACGCGAACGAGAACCAAGCTAAGTCCGAAGTTGCCAACGGCGGGGGCCGTGACTCCTTACACCCCTGGGACTGGTATGACGTTAACAAGGACGGCGTCATCGACCTCCTATTTGACATTCTGGGCGTGATCAACCATTACTCGCCGACTGGAGCTCCGCCGTACGACATCACATTCGACCGCGGGCCGACAGCAGGGCCTAACGCCTGGAACATGACGGCGCCGGACGGCGTCATCGACCTCTTGAACGACGTTCTAGGCGTGATACTGCAATACAACCCAACAGGCTGCACATAGCCAAGCGCAGTGAATAGAGAAGTGTAACCAAGAAGCGCCCGGCGTTGCCGGGCGCTTCTTATCGCCTCGATTCGGCAGCTCCTCCTACCAGACCACCTCGAAGAGCCGGTGGCGGGGAATAATGCCGCGCAGTTGGTCTACCCGTCCGGGTTAAGCTCAGGCAGGCTCGCTGTAATGGCAGCTAGTGGTCAAGTTGTTGCCCTGACCGGCGTGGCCTGGTACGCAAGGCAGCGCTGGCCTCATAGAACGATAGTGGCCAGCCAATGAGCAGGCTCGCTGACGTCTCCATTGCCCAACGTGTCAAGATCTTGAAGCCTGAACCACCACTCCGGCGCTGGATTGCCGCCCAATCAGACAGCCGATAACTACGTCGTCTACGCTCGGCCTCTCGCTCCCGTGCTTCAGCGCTGAGGCGAAAATGTGTGTAAAGCAGATGCTCTAGCCGTTTGCGCTAATCGCCCGCGCTAGAGGCGATCATACTGAGAACCCGGCCCGCGAAACCAGGCGAGCGTCCTACGTCTCGCCCCCGCCCAGCCGCGCCAGGAAGACATCCATCACACCGCGGCAGCTCTTGTCCTCGCCCTCCACATCTTCGGTGAGACCGACGATCACCAGAAGCGGCCGTACTTAGCACAGTCTTTCTTCGCCAAGGCAGCAGCGTTTCAGACGATCCGCGGCTTCAGCACGAGCCGACGCCCCTGCCCATTATCACGGTTTACTCAGGAGTTATCCGCCGAAAACGGTGGCGCTCTCTGACAGGGCCCAGCCATCAGGATCTCGCGTACCGACCGATAATGTCCGTAGAGCCCCCTTGGGACAGCGGCGCTCTTCGATAAGGGCATACCCTGCGAAAGCCGGGGACGCAAAGCTACGGGTCTACGTCTCGAACGAGATAGGATGGCCGGGCTACCGGAGACAACATGCCAATCCCACGCATACTCAGATGCTCACGCGGCCAGAGCTTGGTCGAGTTCTCACTCATCCTGCCGATCCTGATGATCCTGGTCTTTGGCATCCTTGACTTCGGGCTCGGTCTACGTTCCTACATCAGCTTGAGTAACGCCGTCCGCGAAGGCGCGCGCTACGCCTCGGTCGGCAATCCAGTTGGTATCGAGAGCGACTGCAACGGTATGACGAACGACACAGTCTATGGACGCATCTGCGTCGCCACCGGTGGTCTCGATCTTACGGAACTGGATCCAGACGTGTCATTCCCGCAGGGCGTGGCCCCCGGTAACTCCGTGGTTGTATCGGCTGACTATACGTACCAATTCGTCACCCCCATCGGCGACCTGATCGGGTTCTTCAGCGGCGGAGCATTCCCGAGTTCGATAGACCTAAGCAGTTCGGCGAACATGAGATTGGAGTGATCAGCCATGATATGCTCGATTCTGCACTTTCTCCAACATTCTGACCGCGACCAGCGGGGCCAGGTGCTCGTGGTGGCTACGCTTTTTATCACTGTGCTGGCCGCAGGCGCCGCCATGTCGCTCGATGTTGGTAATTACCTGTCTCACCGACGCAACTTACAGAACTCGGCAGACGCCATCGCCCTTGCAGCGTCGCAGGAGCTGCCGACTTCGAGCGGCACGCTAGCCACCGCGAACCAGTGGGCGGTAAAGAACGGCGTTGATCTGAACTCGATGACCGTGACGATCATCCCGCAGCACCTGCCCAGTGAGCCGAACCCAAAGGTAAAGGTGGAGATAGCGGTAGATCATGGCTTCACGTTCGCCCGCCTCATGGGTGTTGACTCGGTTAACCTTACCGTGTCAGCCACCGCGATCATCACGTCAGCCGCGGGCGGAGACGGCGTTGCCCCACTCTCCGTCACCGAGGAAGCTCTAGAGGATGCCACCTTCGGACAAGAGGTCGTGCTCAAGTACGATGCTAACGATATCAAGCAGGGCAACACTGCGCCCTTGCAGATCGATGGGCCGGGCAGTGGAAACTGCGGCGGCCAGACCGAGAAGTACTGTAGCGCCCTGCAATACGGATCCGAGAGCGTCGTGTGCGCCGCTGGTGTCGATCCCACGTACTGCAACGGACCCAGCGTGGCTAACACGGAGCCTGGAAACAAGGTAGGCCCTACGAGAACCGCCATCAATGAGAGGCTGGACAGCACAGACGCCGCCTGCTCTGACTTCGAGGGAGCTTATGGCGTCTTTGAAGATGATCCCACCACTAGTGAGATCGGTGTTTACCGCATAAGGCAGGACTGCAATCCATTCTTGGACAGCAGCAACGAAAGCCATCGCGTACTCATCATCCCGGTCATCGATGAACTGTGCAACGGTTCGTGCGAAGTAACGGTCGTGGCCTTCGCACTCTTCTTCTTGGAGCGTATAGGCGACGGTGGGTGCACTGGCAATGACTGCGAGATAGTTGGGCGTTTCGTCACGGTGAACCAGAACATCGGTCTCTTAGCGGGAACATTCGATTCGCAGTCGTCCAACACGTTCGTGCGCCTCGTGGACTAGAGGGTGGACGGGAGACTGCGGCCAGCTAACTCCTACGCCTCGCATGCAGCTTGTTGGTCACAGTGACGATACCTAATCAACGTGAACGGAGGTTCAAGTCTCCGCGAGAGGTAATGCCATATGAGTAGCGCAGAGAGCACTCCGTCGCCCCGGCAGACGATTGCATCCAGCATCTCCCAAATCCAGGCTGAGCAGCGCTGGTTCAAGCTAATGCGGCTATCGTTCGGATGGGTGTGCCTATGTTGGCTGCTCCTGATTTCGTGGGCATTGCCGTGGGGACCAATCAACAGCATGGCACCTGATTACAGCGCCGCAGCCGTTCTCGGGCTGATCCTGGCCATCGGCGCCATCGCG
>JADFKB010000180.1 GCA_022565155.1 Chloroflexota bacterium
GTTCGACTGAACGCCCGTGTTAGATCTTCCCCATAGCGCGCAGGATGCGCTCCGGCGTGAACGGCGCCTCCGTCACGCGGACGCCGATGGCGTCCTCGATGGCGTTGCCGATCACCGCCGCGCCGGGGATGATCGAAGGCTCGCCGACGCCGCGAGCGCCGTACGGCCCGTCTTCGGACGGTACTTCGACGATGTACGTCTCGATGTTCGGCACGTCCAGCGCCGTCGGCATGCGATAGTCCAGCAGGCCGTCGTTGATCAGGCGGCCACCCTCGTCGTGCAGCATCTCCTCCCAGAGGCCGATGCCGATCCCCTGCGTCGCGCCGCCCTGCATCTGGCCGGCGACCGACAGCGGGTTGATCGCGAAGCCCGCGTCCTGGGCGATGCCCCAGCGCAGCAGCGTCACCTCGCCGGTCTCTTCATCGACCTCGACCTCTGCCACCTGGGCGGTGAAGCCGGGCGCCTGCTCTCGGGCGCTGATCGCGCCGCGGCCGATGACGGGCGGGTAGAGCGCCCCGAATCCGGTCGTGATGCCGGCCAGGCGGCGGAAGGGGAGCGAGCGGTCCGCATCGCCTTTGACGCTGATCACGCCGTCCTTCCACTCCAGCTCTTCCTCTTTCGCCTCCAACCGTTCGGCGGCGATAGCGAGTAGTTGGCCGCGGGCGTCCTCGGCGGCGGCCTTGACCGCGCGTCCGACGGTGAAGAGCGTCTTGCTGCCGGCGCTCATGCCGGCGAACGGCGCGGTCTTCGTATCGCCGGTGGTGACGTTCACCATCTCCAGCGGCACGCGCAGCTCTTCGGCGACGATCTGGGCGAAGGACGTGTTGGTGCCCGTGATGTCGTTGGCGCCGACGACGACGTTGATCGTGCCGTCGCCGTTCAGCTCTACGTGGGCGCTGGCCGGCTGGAGCCCGCCCAGCCAGCCGCCGATGGCGAGGCCGACGCCGCGGCGCTTGCCCGCCGTGGTGGGTTTACCCGCCGTGCCGGGCTTACCGTTCGTGGCCCCCTGCTCGCCGCGCGAGCGCCAGATGTCGCTGTCCCGCACCGCCTCCAGGCACTCCTTGAGGCCGATGCTGGGGTAGATCGCCTTGCTCGGCATCTCGTCGCCCTTGCTGACGGCGTTCTGGAGGCGCAGCTCCAGCGGGTCGCGCTCCAGCTCGCGCGCCATCATGTCCATCTGGCTCTCGATGGCGAGCGTGACGTTGTGGGCGCCGGGGGCGCGGATCGCGCCGACGCTGACCTTGTTCGTGAGCACCTCGTACGCCTCGATCTCGAGGTTTGGGAACGTGTAGTAGCCGCCGATCAATATCGCGCCGATCACCACCGGCGCGCCGGGGAAGGCGCCGCTGTTGTAGACGACCTTGGTCTTGAGCGCGGTGACCGTGCCGTCCTTTTTCATGCCGGTTTTCAGGTCGACCACGCACTGGCCGGCGGGCGTTGCGCCGACGAGGTCGTCAGAGCGGCTGAAGACGAGCTTCACCGGCCGGCCGCTGATCCGGGCCAGCACCGCCGTGAGCGACTGCGTCAGGAAGATCTTGCCGCCGAAGCCGCCGCCCAGCTCCGTGCCGATGATGCGGATCTTCGTCTCCGGGATGCGCAGCATGTTGGAGATCTGGTCGCGGACGAAGAACTGGCCCTGAGTCGCCGTCCAAACCGTCAGCTCCTCGCTGATCGCATCGTACGATGCCACGGTTGCGTGCGGCTCGATGTAGCCCTGGTGCATCATCGCGGTGCGCCAGGTGCGCTCGACGATGACGTCGGCGTCGGCGAAGCCCTGCTCGACGTCGCCGCGGCTGAACTTCGTCTGCGACACGACGTTGCTCGCCTTATCCGACATCTCCTCTTCGACGTCGACCGTGACGTGGCCTTTCGACTCGGAGCGGTCGATCTCGATGACGGGCGCGCGGGCCAGCGGGGCGTCGTCGCGCATCGCGTCGAGCGGGTCGAGGACGGCGGGCAGCTCCTCGTAGACCACGTCGATCAGCTCCAGCGCCTCTTCCGCTCTCGACAGGTCGTGGGCGAGAACAGCGGCGACTGGCTCACCGTGAAAGACGGCTTCTTCGCCGGCCAGCAGGTTGTACGCGCGATTCGACATCCGGTACGGCTTGAACTCCGGCAAATCGGCGGCCGTGATCACGCGCTCCACGCCGTCGAGCGCGAGCGCCTTCGCGGCATCGATGCTGACGATGCGGGCGTGCGCGTAGGGGCTGCGCAGCAGCTTGCAGTGGAGCATGCCGGGAAGCTGAATATCGGCTGCGTAGACGGAACCGCCGGTGACCTTGTGCGTTCCCTCGACGCGGGTGATCGGCTTGCCGACGGTTGTGTAGGTGGTCATGCGCTGCTCCTTCTCGTTAG
>JADFKB010000085.1 GCA_022565155.1 Chloroflexota bacterium
CCCCACCGCTCCGCCGACGGCGACCACCCCGCTCACGCCGGCGCCAACCCCGACGGGCACACTGACGCCCCAGCCGTCAACGGCCACGCCCACCCCTTCGGCCACGCCAACGCCGACGTTACCCGCACCGGCCACGGCCACGCCGACGTCACCCGCGCCGGCCACGGCCACGCCGACGTCACCCGCGCCGGCCACGGCCACGCCAACGCCGCCGCCGGTTGGCCTGCGCGGCGACGCGGGCTGCAACGGCACCGTCGACCCAATTGATGCGACCCTGATCCTGCAGCTTATTGCCGGCTTGCTCGGGGCACTCCCCTGTCCTGGGAACGCGGATGTGAACGACGACGGCGTCACCAACCCGCTGGACGCCGCTTTGATCTTGCAGCTAGTTGCCGGCCTGATACCGAATCTGCCGCCGTAGCGACCGCCCACCTCCCATGACCGCTCCGGGCGGCGGCATCGACCTCTTCACGGAAATATAGGGGGTGATCGGGCAGTATAGTCTGAAAGGCCGCACGTAGCGCCCTCACCCCCAACCCCTCCCCCTGACGGAGAGAGGGGCTGGCCTGATCGCCATAGGCGGGCCCGCCCCGTTGCCATCTCTCCGCCCCTGCGCTAGAATCGCACCACGAGCAATCGCTGTAGCTGACGTTGTTTAGCCGCAGCTACATGAAAGAAAGGTGGCCCACCATGGCAGATCCTTCGACAGGCTCAGGACAGCGTGACGTCCTCTTCGAACAGCGCGACGACGGCGTCGCCGTCATCACGCTCAACCGCCCCGACAGCCTCAACGCCATGGGCGGCGACCTGATGCTGCTGCTGGCCAAGTACCTCGGTCAGTGCGCCAGAGACGCGGACATCCGCGCCGTCGTCCTCACCGGCGCCGGCCGCGCCTTCTGCGCCGGCGGCGACGTCAAGGGCATGGCCGGCCGTTCTACATCGAACGGCGAAACCTCCACCGCCACTCGCGCCGCCCAGTCCGAAGGCGGCAGCGTTGCCCGGCCCGGCTCGATCATCAGCGCCCTCGACGACGGCGTCGCTGGCCTGCGCGAGTCCCAGATGCAGACCAGCTACGTCCTCCACACCATGCCCAAGCCAACGATCGGCATGATCAACGGCTACGCCGTCGGCGCCGGCCTCAGCCTCGCCCTCGCCTGCGACCTGCGCATCGCCTCCGATAAGGCCAAGTTCGGCACCGCCTTCCGCAACGTCGGCCTCAGCGGCGATTACGGCGGCTCCTACTACATGACCAACCTCGTCGGCACCGCCAGGGCGCGCGAGCTCTACTTCACCGCCAGGATCGTCGAGGCCGACGAGGCGCTGCAGCTCGGCATCGTCAACCGCGTCGTCCCGCACGATGACCTCGCCAAAGAGACACTCGCCTTCGCCGCCGAGCTCGCCGCCGGGCCCACACGCACCTACGCGCGCATGAAGGAGAACCTCAACCTGGCCACGCACGTCGACCTGAAGACGCTAATCGACCACGAAGCGCTCAACATGCGCCTCTCCGGAATGAGCAACGACTCCCGCGAGGCCGTCCGCGCCTTCGTCGAAAAGCGCGACCCCAAGTTCGTCGGCAGCTAAGCGGAGCAAGACCAGCGCGTGCGCTAGACGCTGCGTTGGGCCACCGAAAAGCGGCCTCCGAACCCCGGCGACGGAATCGACACGCAGCTCTTGAGTTAGCTGGCCTTTAGGTCAGCGGGCCGGACGCGGCTCTCGTTGGCCTGGCGGAGAAGCCGCTCGAAGGCGGCCGCGGGCAGTGGCTTCGAGAAGAGGAAGCCTTGAAACTGATCACAGTGATGCTCTTTAAGGAACGCGAGCTGCTCTTCGGTTTCTACGCCCTCCGCAATCACCGTAAGGTGGAGACCGTGTGCCAAAGCGATCGTATTAGCTACGATGACCGCGTCGCGCGGGTCGGTCGCCACGTGTTCCAGAAACGAACGGTCGATCTTGAGCGTGTCCATCGGTAGGTCCTTGAGGTAGGCGAGAGATGAGTAGCCGGTACCAAAGTCATCTACAGCAGTTTGCAGCCCTAGCTCACGCAACCTCAGCAGGGTCGGTATCGAAAGCTCGATGTCCTGCATGGCGATCGTCTCCGTGATCTCTAGCTGCAGGCAAGACGGGTCAAGCCGGGTGTCCTTCAATACCTGACGAATTGTGGCGACCAGGTCCGCATGCCTAAACTGGCGACCCGAAAGGTTCACTGCTAAGCCGAGGTGCGCCAGACCGGCCTCGCGCCAGGCCCTGGTCTGCGCACAGGCGCTCCTGAGAACCCATTCACCGAGAGGCACGATCAAGCCGGTCTCTTCCGCGATCGCGATGAAGTTGCCCGGCCCGATCAGCCCCTTCTCGGGATCCAGCCAGCGTACGAGAGCTTCCGCGGACACGATCTCGCCAGTAGCTACATCGACCACAGGCTGGTAGTGGACGATAAACTCGCTTTGCTTTAGTGCGCGACGCAGGGCTCGCTCCGTTTCGAACCGCATCATAAATTTGGCATTCATGGCCGCGCTGTAGAACCTGTAGGTATTTCGGCCGGCCTCCTTCGCTGCGTACATGGCAGTATCAGCGTTCTTCAGCAGGTTCTCGGCATCCTTCCCGTCTGGTGGATAGATTGCGATGCCAGCGCTGGCCGTAGTCTGGAAATCTCTCTGATCGAGCTGCCATTGCTCCCGCAGGTTGCTAAGCAACTTTTCGGCGACCTCAGCGAGATCTTCCGGCCGTCTGATTCCCGGCAGCACCAGCACGAACTCGTCGCCACCTAGCCGGGCAACGGTGTCGCCTTCTCGGACGGCACCCTTCAGCCGGTTAGCTACCTCTTGCAGGAGCTCGTCCCCTGTGGTGTGACCCCAGCTGTCATTGAGTAGCTTGAAGTGATCCATATCGATCAGTACGACTCCGACCAGCTCGTCCTGGCGCTGTGCTTGAGCCAAGGCGACGGTGAGGCGGTCTGAGAATAGGCTCCGGTTCGGCAAGCCGGTGAGAGGGTCATGGTAGGCAGCGTACAAAAGTTGAGTTTCCTGCTTGCGCATACGGTCTGAGTCGCGCTTGACAAGGAGCAGCAGCGCGAAGAAGAGGCCACCTAGGGAGACCACAATACCCCCGTAGACTCGCCTCTTGGTGGCGGCGATCTGAGCTTCCACGGCGCCATAGTCGCTGTAGACTTCAACTGCCCCGACAACCTGCTGAGACTCTCCAAGGCGAAGCGGTGCATAGGCCTCAAGGATCTTGTTGCGATCAAGAAAGCCGAGAGCCTCGCTCGTCCGGCCAGCAAGTTCCTCCACCACGACGACCACCTCGCCGCTAAGCGCGGCACTTAAACGCTCGCCCAATTCATAATTCTTCCTTACGAGTTCCGGTTCGCTGGAGTACACCAGCTCACCGTCCGAGGACCAGACGTTTAAGCGCAGCACGGACTCGTCGATGAGATTGGCGCGAACGTAGCGCTCAAGTACGTCACGATCGATCTCCTCCATTGAACGGTTGACGAGACGGGCGTCCAGGAATATTTCAAGCTGTCTGGTGCTGGCTACGGCGTGACTCATAACGAATCGATTCGCATCCGTTGACAGGCTGGCCGTCAGGTAGGCACTAAGGAGGAGGCCGACGACGAATGTGATAATGATGCCCGTGATCAGGAATGCGAGCGTAAACCTGACAGAGAAGTCAGCCTTAATACGTCGCCACACCCTACCGAGCAAGGTTCGCGGCTGACCGCTCACGGCCACAGGTCCACCTGACCCGCCCTTCCCGTCGGCGGCTGGACTCATTGCGGAAGGCGCGCGCCTAGTGTCTGTATCTTGCTCAGATTTCATCGGCCGATTTGGCCTCCTGAATCTACTATCGGCAGGGTTACCTGCTGAAATCATCCTATTGGGGCATAATCCTTTTGCGTACCACCTGGGCAGTATGAGCAGCCAAAATGGCACAGGAGACGGGCGCCACGCTCTGTGGGGAAAACTGGCGATGGAAACGGCGAGATCCGGCGAGATCGCAGGCCAGCTATGCCAGCGCCGCCGCTTGCCGCCGGCCCAGATCGGTGAGCGGCCGAACATTCTGGTCGCCCTGCCAGGTCGTCCTATCGCCGGCGTCTAGGTGGGAGACGAAGTCGATCGCCGTCACGTTGTCCCTGGGGGAGTTTCGTCAAGCTGGATCCAGGTCGCCATCGAGACGGCGCAGAGCTTGCCGCTCTCCGTGTAGAGCGCCGAGGAAGAGTACAGCTTGCGGCCATCCTGCCCCGTCGGCCAGCCGAGGACGAGGTAGCGTTCGCCACGCCGTACGGTCTCCATCCGCTTGACGGCGAGCCGGCCGAGAACCACAAGGCCCGTCGGCTCGATGTATGGAAAGCCGCTGGGGCAATCGAGCGCCGCCCACACGATCTCGGGCGGCACGACGCCATCAGGATCCGAGACGGTGGTATCGGGCTCCCAAGTGGCGGCCATCGTCTTTGTGCCGTCGAGGGAGCCAGGGAAGATGCAGAGGCCGTCGCCGGGGCCCCTATCGAGTCCGCAAACGAAGCATGAGTTGTACTGCAGGTTCCTGCGCTCCGCCATCGCCGCCGCTTGCCGCCAGCCGAGGTCCGTGAGCGGCCGAACGTGCTGATCGCCCTGCCACTTCGTCCTGTCGCCGCCGTCCATGCGCGGCACGAGGTCGATAGTGAGCGTCATGGTGTTCCCGTTACATGTGGCGCGACGCGTTCTTGGAACATTTCGAGCTGCTGCTGCTCGTCCGCGACGGGCCAGATGTAGACCCGCTGGAGGCCGGCCTGCTGATACGCCGCGAGTTTCGCGGCGCACTCCTCCGGTGGGCCAACGAGTAGCTGTCGCCGCAGATCCTCCTCCGGCCGCCGGATCATCGGAGCCAGCAGCTCCTGCATCACTCGATCGGTGACGGCGCGGTCGTAGCTGAGGTACATGAACATCGTGCAGAGACTGTTCGGAAATGTTTCGGGGTCTTTGCCCGCCTTCTTTAGATGCTCCGATAGCTTCGTCTTGCCGGCGGCGAACTTTTCCGGTGTGGTGTTGTATGCGGAGGCGAGCCAGCCATCGCCTAGCCGAGCGACTCGTCGCATGCCTGCGGCCGATCCCCAACTGCCAATCCAGATCGGCGGGGTCGGCCGCTGCGCGGGCGACGGCTCGAGCCGGACGCCGTCCGTGGAGTAGAAGCTGCCGACGAAGGGTGACTCGCTGTTGCTCCACAGAGCGCGAAGTGTGTGTATTGCCTCATCAAGACGCTTCCAGCGCTCTTCGAAGTCGATTCCTACGGCAGCATAGTCGAGCGGTGACGAGCCGGGGCCAACACCGACGATCAGGCGGCCGTCTGAGAGCAGATCGATCGCAGCAAGCGTCTTCGCGGAGGCGATCGGGCCGCGCACGACGGGGATCGACACGGTCGTCGCGAGCGCCATGTCTCCGCTATGATCGAGGATGGCGGCGAGCGCTGTTGGCCCATCGAGCCATGGCCGCGGAAAGACGAAGTGGTCGTTGGCGGAAACCGCGGCGAAGCCTAGGTCGCGCGCGGCCTGAGTATAGTCGGTGAGCCGCTTCAGTGACCAGGACTCTCCCTGAAAGGCGATGAGTGGTAGGTGCGCACCGAAATCCATTCGCGAAAGCGCCTCCGTGCGCTAGTGCTTGTCGGTAGCTGGCTGCGCTTCAACGCGTAGCCACGTTGCGAGGCCGAGGTCCGTGAGCGGCCGAACATTCTGATCGCCCTGCCACTTCGTCCTATCGCCGGCGTCTAGGTGGGGGACGAGGTCGATCGCCGTCACGTTGTCCCTGGGGGAGTTTCGTCAAGCTGGATCCAGGTCGCCATCGAGACGGCGCAGAGCTTGCCGCTCTCCGTGTAGAGCGCCGAGGAAGAGTACAGCTTGCGGCCATCCTGCCCCGTCGGCCAGCCGAGGACGAGGTAGCGTTCGCCGCGCCGTACCGTCTCGATCCGCTTGACGGAGAACCGGCCGAGAACCACAATCCCCGCTGGCTCGAGGTAAGGGAAGACGCTGGGGCAATCGAGCGCCGCCCACACGATCTCGGGCGGCACGACGCCATCAGGATCCGAGACGGTGGTATCGGGCTCCCAAGTGGCGGCCATCGTCTTTGTGCCGTCGAGGGAGCCGGGGAAGATGCAGAGGCCGTCGCCTGGGCCCCTATCGAGGCCGCAAACGAAGCATGAGTTGTACTGCAGGTTCCTGCGCTCCGCCATGCCGCGCTTGGCGGCGGCGACGGCCTCGTCCCAGGACGGCGCCGGCGGGACATCGACTTCGATCTCGATAGGCTGCGCCTCGGCGACAAGCTTGTCGCCGCTCATCAGCTTCGCGCCGACGCCGCTGCGGACGACGTCTAGCGGCGTATCGATAGGCGGCGGCAGCCGCAGCGTCACCTCCGCCGTGCCCTCCACGTAGGCGGCCAGGAGGCCGCAGACGTAGCCGCCGTTGCCGGACTTCGGCGGCCCGCAGAACCGGGAATCGATGACGATCTGTTCAGCTACGGGATTGCTCCCTTCTCCTTCAGCGGGATGATCTGATCCCAATCGCAGCCCAACTCCTGCAGCACCTCTTCCGTATGCTGGCCCAGCTCCGGCGCCAGCCCCTGCGGCCCCACCGGCGTCGCATCGAAGTCCAACGGCGTCGCCACGAACGGCACCGGGCCGTCCGGCCCCTCTACGTCCTGAAAAGCGTCTGCCATCGCCGCCGCTTGCCGCCGGCCCAGATCGGTGAGCGGCCGCTCGTTCTGGTCGCCCTGCCACTTCGTCCTATCGCCGGCGTCTAGGTGCGGCAAGAGATCGATAGTGAGGGTCATCCGATCCGCCTCGCTCTCACTGCCACGGCAATCTGCCCTTGCCTCGGAACCGCTCGTTCAGCCCCGCGACCACGTCTTCCAGCGCCTTCCGGCCCTGTTCCGGCGTCATCTCGTTCTCGTCCACGCCGACCCGGTTCGCCCAGCGTTCCCAGGTCTCGAGTCGCTTAGCGTGGGCACCCGTCTCCGTGTGCACCTCCTCGCTTTGGACGAGGAGCTTTCGTTCCAGTTGGCGCGCCCCCTCTCCCGGCGAGTCCTTCTTGGGGCCACCAGCCCATGGAATCTCATCGGTGCGCAGCTCACCCTGTTCGGTGACCGCCTTGAGGAGTCTTTCGGCCATCGAGGACAGGCCCCGGAGCTGCCAGGGCTCACGGGCGACGCCGATGGCGATGATGGCGGGCCAGAGCCGTCGATGCACGTAGGTGTTCTTGCCGGAAACGAGCTTGACTACGATCACGCCTGGGTGGTGATCCAGTCCCTCGCCAACTTCGTGGATGTCGTTAGCGCGCGGGTGCGACCACCACGACCCGCGTACTGGCTCTCCAGCAACGAGGCTCGATACGCTCGGCAACGTAGCGTCGGATTGGAGCAGGATGCCCAGAGCTTGCAGCTCCTCCAGCGCTCTCCGGAGATCGGCCGAATCTTCCGCTTTCACGACAGACCCTTCGCTGAGCCTGCCTGCCGGCGGGCAGGCTCAGGGTGACACAACCGCCTAAGGAATCGCACCCTTCTCCTTGAGCGGGATGATCTGCTCCCAGTCGTAGCCCAGCTCCTGCAGCACCTCTTCCGTGTGCTGCCCCAGCTCCGGCGACAGCCCCTGCGGCCCGACGGGCGTCGCATCAAAGTCGGCCGGCGTCGTAACGAACGGCACCGGGCCGTCCGGGCCTTCGACGTCCTGGAAGACACCCGCCTCGTGCATCACCGGGTCGTCGATGACGTCGTTGATACTGTTCACCGGCGCCCACCAGACGTTCTCGCGGTCGAAGATCTCGCCCCACTCCTCCCGCGTCTTCCGCGCGAACACCTCGTCCAGCTCCGCCACCAGCTCCGGCGTGTGCTCGCGCCGCACCGTGATGTCGGCGAAGCGCTCGTCCTCCAGCAGGTCCTCGCGTTCGATCGCGCGCAGGAGGTCGGGCCAGTGGCGGTCGGCCTGCAGCAGCAGCAGCCAGAACCAGCGGCCGGCTTGCTCTGTCTCCGCCGAAGAGCCATCCTTTTGCGGAGCCGAAGCGCCAGCCTGGAAGCTGTTGATGATCGGGTTGAGCGCATGGAAGCGATCGTAGGCCTTGATCGGCACCTTCAGCCGCAGCGCCAGGCTCACGTCCCAGCTCATCATGTAGACGCCCATCCGTACCAGCGACACGGATACGCGCTGCCCCTTCCCCGACTTCTCCCGCGCGAACAGCGCCGCCGAAACCGCGCCCGCCGCGCCCATGCCCGTCATATGGTCGCCCATGCCGCCGCGCTGCTGCGGAATCGCCGCCCCCTCCGGCGTCAGCGCCGCCGCCACGCCCGCCACCGACCAGAACGCCCCGATGTCGTACGCCGCCCGGTCTCGATTCGCTCCATCAGGCCCGTAACCCGTGATCTGCGCGTAGACCAGCCGCGGGTTGTCTTTCGCCAACGTCTCGTAATCGAGGCCCAGATCGTCGAGCGCGCGCGGCCTCAGGTTCGTCACCACCACGTCCGCCCGGTCGATAAGCTGCCGCGCGATGCGACGCCCCTCCTCGGTATCGAGGTTCAGCGCCACGCTCCGTTTGCCCCGATTATCCACCTCGAACGGCGGGTTAACCGACACCGCCGACCCCAGCGCCGAGGCGAACAGCCCGCGGAACGGATCGCCGTTCGGCGGCTCGATCTTCGTCACTTCCGCGCCCCAATCGCGCAGGATCGCCGCGCACGATGGCGCGGCCACCCAGAAGCCCAGCTCAACCACACGAATCCCGTCCAGCGGTCCCGGCATAGTACTCCTCCTCCAGCAAATCCTCACGTTCGATCGCCCCGCGCCAACGGCGCGTCCGCGTTCCAAATGCGCATAGGCCTGCCATCCATCCGTGGGACAGGCATCAGCCTGTCGCGTAGGGGCGTTTAACTGAACGCCCTTCTACCCTCACCCCGAGTTTACCCGCACCAGGCAGACCAGCCCCGCGCCAACGGCGCGTCCCCATTCTAAACAGACGTCCCCATTCCAAAAGGCGTCCCGTGATTATACAGCACGCGACTTCGTGGCATGATCTAGTACACTACTGTCGCCATGGAACCACGCATCCAGTACGCGAAGACCGAGGACGAGGCCAGCGATGAACAAGGCGGATGATGCCAAGGCGATAAAGAACCGCTGGGCTGGAGTCTATAGTAGGGGCGCCCCCACCTATGGCGGCGTACAGTTCTTCACTCGCGCAGGTCATCGGCTTGTCGCACTGGCCCAGATTCCAAGCGGCGCGTGCGTGCTCGATGTAGGGACCGGGCGAGGCGCTAACCTCTTTCCGGCCTCCGAGCAGGTTGGGCGCGATGGGCGCGTCACCGGCGTAGACTTAGCGGACGGAATGGTGCAGGAAACCAGAGCTGAAGTCCGGCGTCGTGGCCTAAGAAACGTCGATGTGCATCACATGGATGCCGAGCATCTAGCGTTCCTAAACGCCTCGTTTGATCGCGTCCTTTGTGGCTTTGTCCTCTATTTTCTCCCCCAAATTCATCACGCGTTCACCGAGTTCGCGCGCGTTCTCAAACCCGGCGGCGTTCTTACGATCACGGGGCCCGACCTGGCTGCCAGAGATGGCGCAGACGTAAGCCCGGTGTGGGATCTCCTTCCGACTTACGCCCAAAAGTCGGACAGACTTAACCACGTCCAAGCGGAATACCGGGACCTGTGGGATCGAGTGCAACGTAAGACCTGGCCGGAGAGGCAAGCGGCCGGCGCCTTGTCGTTCCCACGCGCTCAGGAACTAGAAGACGTACTACGCCAAACTGGACTCGTTGACATCAAGTTCGTCATGGAGGAGGCCGAGATTGTCGCCGTCGACGAAGAGGAGTGGTGGGGATGGCAGTGGTCTCACATGCCGCGGTCGATGTTGGAGCAGATGGAGCCTGCAGTTCTCCAGCAGTTCAAGGATGCCGTATTCGAGAAGCTGCAACCACGTAAGCAACCGGACGGATTTCACGAGCGAGCATGCTACCTGTTCACACTAGCAACGAAACCTGCTGGGGCCAGCTGATGGAGCACCAGATCCGCTTATGCACCAGCGCCGACGCCACGCGCTGCCTATAACACCATAGGCGAAGGACCACCCCTCGTACTCTATGCGGCCTGCGATCACGCGCAGCCCGGCCAGATAATCGCGTCTGATGTCGTGCGGCAACTCGCTGCCGGCAAGGAGTTCCTCTTCTCAGCCCTCGGCGAGACCGAGCTGCGCGGGTTCGAAGACCCGGTGAAGCTCTGGGAGGTCAGGTGGCGGGAAGAAGGCTAAGGCAGCCTTCGCTCACTTCCCTTCAGGCTACGTTTTGAGTGGGGCCAGGACGACCGGTGCCGCATCGGCGACGCGGATCGCCGCCGCAACGCCGACGTTGGCGTCGATGAACTCCCAGTTCGTGTAGCGGCCGTCTCGCTCGATTACCCGCTCCCAGATCCGTCGGAGCACAGGATTGACCGGCAGGTCGTCGGTGACGACGATGCCGCCGATCTTGAGCCGGGGCAGCGCGTTGGCGAAGTCCGACGCGACGCTGAGGACAGACTTTGCCCCATCGATGGTGATCAAATCGAAGTAGAGGTCTGGGTGCTGGCTGAGGAAGGCGGGCAGGGTCTTGAGACTGTCGCCGGATTCCAACACAACGTTGCCGCGATGGCCTATCGTCTTCAGCTCACCACGGACGAACTCCGGGCCTGGGTTGGGGGCGCCTCCGTACTCCGGGATCCAGAGGTCGAAACCGTAGATGGCGCAATCGGGCGAGAGCGCTCCCACGACGGCTGCGCTGCGTCCTCGCCAGACGCCGATCTCCAGATAGTTGCTTGGCCGGATGAAGTAGGCGGCGCTGCAGAGCACCGTGAGGAGGTCGGCGTAGCGCCAGTGTTTGCCGAACTTTCCCCGCGCCAAGCCGTAGAAGAGCTGATGCGCGGCTAGCTGCTCGATCGGGGTCAGCCGCTCGAGCACGCCGATGACGAAGTCGACG
>JADFKB010000001.1 GCA_022565155.1 Chloroflexota bacterium
CGGCGTCGCTGCCCCCGTCATCCTCGAAGCGTGCCCCGACGGCGGCGGTGTCGCCGCTGAGCGACACGCTGAAGCCGAACTCGTCGAAGGCCTGGGCGTCGGAGGCGGTGAGCTTCTTGATTTCGTTAAAGAGCGCCGCCTCGGCGCTCTGCGGCTCAGGGCCGAAGCCGGCCGGGCCGGATAGCAGCACGCCCGCGGCAATCAGTACGGGCAGTACGAGCAGCGCGCAGAGCTTTACGGTCGACGAAAATGATCGAGAGAACATCTTGAACCTCCTCAGGATCGCCAGGAGCCGGCGGGGACAACGCCTGGGCACAGGATGCGTGGCCATCGGCGGCCAGTAGTCACGCACAGTGTAAAGGAATGGCAGGATTTGTCAACCGAGACACGTAGGGGCGTTCAATTGAACGCCCCTACGATACGGACCGACCATCTCCTCCTCCAGCCTGCCGGACCGATCGCCAGCCCGCCCACCACGGCGCAGGCGCCGCCCACGGCCGCGCGTTATCATGGCGTGCGAGCAGGGCAAGCCCCATAGCGACGGGAGCCGAGATTGAATGGCGAGACCCCCACCCCCAAGACAGCGCGCGAACACCTGCGCGCGGCGATGGCCCGCCACGAGGAGGACGACATCGAAGGCGCGCTGGCAGAGGCGCGAGCGGCTCTGGAGCTGGCGCCGCAGTTCGCCGACGCGCGCTCGTATCTCGGCTCGACGCTGATTACGAAGCAGGGCCGCTACGCTGAAGGGCTGGCGGAGCTGGAGCGCGCCCGAGAGTCGGCGATGGAGGATCCGGCGCTTCACTACACGCTCGGCTGGTGCTACGAGTTCGTCGCGTATCGAATAACGCAGCGGCTGCGGCGCTCCGCCAAAGGCGGCTCCGCCTCTGGCGGAGGTCTGGAGCCAGCAGAACTCTATCGCAAGGCTGAGGAGAGCCTGCGCCGCTGTCTGGAGCTGCGGCCAGAGGCTAAACTGAAGGACGATGCAAAAGACCTGCTCTCCACCATCATCAAGGAGGACGTGAATTGAGCGCGACGAGGCAACCAGTCCGCGCGGTCTTGTTCGGCATCGGGCCGATCGGCGCAGGCATCGGCCGGCTGGCGGCGCAACGAGAGGAGATCGAGCTCGCGGGCGCCATCGACAGCGCGCCCGACAAGGCTGGCCGCCGGCTCTACGATGTGCTGGAGTTGGATCCGCCAGCCGGAAAGCCGAACCCTGTGATCGAAGCCGACGCGGCGGCCGCGCTGGCGAGCGCGAAGCCGGACGTCGTCCTGCACGCCACCAGCTCCTACCTGGTAGACACCGCGCCGCAGCTCATCGCCTGCGCGCAGGCCGGCGCGAACGTCGTCTCGACCTGCGAGGAGCTCTCCTACCCCTGGCTGCGCCACCCGGAGCTGGCGAAGCAGCTAGATGCCGAAGCCAAGGCGAACGGCGTGACGCTGCTGGGCACCGGCATCAACCCCGGCTTCGTCATGGACACGCTCGCCGTCACGCTCGGCGGCGTCTGCCAGACCATCGAACGGATCAGGCTCACGCGCATCGTCGATGTCGGCACGCGCAGGCCGCAGTTGCAGCGAAAGGTGGGCGTCGGCCTCTCCGCCGAGGAGTTCCGTGAGAAGGCGGCGGCGGGCCGCTTCGGCCACGTCGGGCTGAAGGAGTCGTGCTGGCTGATCGCCGCCGCGCTCGGCTGGCGCTTCGATGAGATCACCGAAACGCTGGAGCCGGTCGCCGGGCCGGACGGCGCGGTCGCGGGCCAGCTCCAGACGGTGCGCGGCGTAGTCGATGGACGCACCGTGATCGAGGCGGTCGTCCAGATGTCGATCGACGCCGAGCGGCCGCGGGACGAGATCGAGATCGAGGGCACGCCGTCGGTGCGGATGGTGCTGGAGGGCGGCGTTCCAGGCGACCAGGCGACACCGAGCGTGATCGTCAACGCCGTCCCGGGCGTCATCGCGCACAGCGGCGGCCTCGCCACCATGCTCGACCTGCCACCGGCAGCCGGGCGCGGAGCGGCGCCGTGACGACGATCCTACAACGCTACGAGGATCTCCACCCGGCATCGCTGCGGCTGCACCAGCGCGCCGTGAAGATTTTCCCGGACGGCGTCACCCACGACATCCGCTACTTCACCCCCTTCCCGCTCTACATGGAGCGTGCGCAGGGATCGCGCAAGTGGGACGTGGACGGCAACGTGATCATCGATTTCGTGATGGCCCACGGCGCGTTGCTGCTAGGCCACAACCAGCCGCAAGTGCAGGCTGCCGTCGCCGAACAGCTCCAGCGCGGCACCCACTACGGCGCTTCGCACGAAGCGGAGATTCAGTGGGCCCAGCGAGTGCAAGATCTTATCCCATCCGCGGAAACCGTTCGCTTCACCAGCTCCGGCACGGAAGCGACGATGTTGGCCGTCCGCCTCGCCCGCGGCTACACGGGCCGGAAGACGCTGGTGCGCTTCCGCCAGAACTTCCACGGCTGGAACGACAACATGGTCGGCACGCCTGACAAGGAGGGTGTCTATCCGCACGCGTTCGGCGTGCCGGACGAAACGCTGTCGAACGTCGTCGTCATCCCGCAGAACGACCCGGAGGCGCTGCGCCAGACGCTGCGCGACGAGGACGTGGCAGCGGTGATACTAGAGCCGACGGGCGCCCACTTCGGCGCGGTGCCGCTGGACCCGACGATGCTACCGCTTATGCGTGAGACAACGACCGACGCCGGCGCGGTCTTGATCTTCGACGAGGTGATAACCGGCTTCCGCGCCGCCCCGGGCGGCGTCCAGGCCGCCAGCGGCGTCACGCCCGATCTGACTACGCTGGCCAAGATCCTCGCCGGCGGCCTGCCCGGCGGCGCGGTGGCCGGGAAGCGCGAGATCGTTTCGCTGATTGAGTTCGGCGCCGGCGATCGCAGCGAGTTCGGCGGCCGCATCCCCCACCCTGGCACATACAACGCCAATCCGCTTTCGGCGGCGGCGGGTGTCGCGGCGCTAGACGCCGTCGCCACCGGCGATCCGCATCGCCACGCGGATGGCTTGTCGAGGGACCTGGTCGGCAAACTGAACGATGTCATTCGCAACGAAGGCATCGCCGGCTGCGCCTACGGCCACGCTTCCATGTTCCACGTGATCTTGGGCGCGGAGTGCCCGCCCGTGAAAGACGGCTTCACCTGGGATTGGCAGGGCCAGCCCGGGGATCGCATGCCGCGTATGGCGGGCGACATCGTTTGGGCGCTGCGCAGAGGCATGCTGAACGAAGGCGTCGACCTGATGGGCAGCGGCGGCATGATCTCCTCCGCACACAGCGCGGAAGACATGAACCACACTGTGCAGGCATTCAGAAGCACCGTTCGCCAAATTAAGGAGGAGAAGCTCCTCTAACCCCTAAGGGCAATCCCTAGACGTTCTTGCGAATCTCCCTGATTTATCACTCTAGATTGCGGCTATTTGGCCGATACTGAACTTGAAGCACCCATATCGCGTGCCGCGATAAGGGCAAACCACTCGAAAGAGTGGGACGCAAAGCGTATGGCCTTCCGTTCCACGGCCGTGGAGCAATGGCAGCCGCGCTACCGAAGGCACGTCCCGACCAGAGAAGGGGCAATCCATGTTCGGCAGTCCGGCAAAGGCCATGGAACCAGCTCTGGCCCTCCGCGGCCCCGCGTCCGCGCCGCTAAGCGAAGGCCAGTCCAGGGACAGGCAGAGATTCACGCCTCGCCGATCCAGCGCCCTCATCTGGGTCATCGTACCTATCGCCATCGCCGCCATCGCGTGGTCGCTGGAAGGCGAACGCCTGGTATCGCCGCAGCACCATCAAATCGGCGAGGTGGCCGGCATCGTCGTCATCGGCATCGCTGGCTTCCTCCTCGCCCTCTACACACGCCATAGCAGCATGCGGACCGAGCGCAGCTACTCGGCGCACCTGGAAGGCCTGAGCCAGCGGTTGCGCAGCCTGGCATACCAGGACTCGCTCACCGAGCTGTACAACCATCGCTACTTCTACGAGCAGTTGGGGCACGAGGTCGAGCGGGCGACGCGGTACGGCCGTCCCGTCTCCGTCATCCTGCTGGACTTGAACCACTTCAAGGAAGTGAACGACACGTACGGCCACCTCATGGGCGACAAGCTGCTCAGCCTCTTGGGCAAGATCATCGCCAGCCAGGTGCGCAGCGCGGACATCCCCGCCCGTTACGGCGGCGACGAGTTCGCCATCATCCTGCCGGATACGTCACGGGCGGCGGCGGAGATGACGGCGGCGAAGCTGGCGAACGCCATCGCCCACGGCCACAACACCGCCGATCCGCTCAGCGATGGCATCCCGATCAGCGCATCGTTCGGCGTCGCCTGCTGCCCAGACGAAGCGCGAACGGTATCGGGCCTTCTCCAGCTAGCCGATGAGCGCGTGTACGCCGCCAAAAGGGCGCCGCGAGACCACGAGCCACCGGCCGCCACCGCCGCTGCTGGCGCAGCGTGATCGCGGTACCAGCAAGACGCAACAACCCGTTCTACTACAGTAGAGACCGCTGCAGACCCCCGGCGTCCGCTTCGTTGTCAGCCGCATATGCGCGTGCTAGACTGGATGTAGGTGGCGTCGGCTAACACCGCAGCCTCCGCTATTTCGCAACATAGGGAGACCCACCACCATGTATCGAGCTGCCGCCTGGTTCGTCGGCGCCCTGCTGGGAGCGGTGCTCCTCGCGCTCGTGTTCACGCTCGGCTACGTCACGAACGACAGCGACAGCGGCGGCGGCTCCAACATCCGGACCGACGGCGTCTCCGGCGACGGGACGATCGACTTTAGCACGCTGGATGAGATCGTCGGCATTCTCGAGGACCAGTACTTCGGCCGCGATACGCTCGACGAACAGCTCCTGTTTGAGGCGGCGATCGCCGGCATGCTGGACAGTCTTGCAGACACCGGCACCTTCTACATCGATCCCACATCGTACGCGCTTTCGCTTGGGCCGTCGGGCAGCTTCGAAGGGATCGGCGCGACCGTCAACCAGCAGGACGAAGAGATCGTCATCGTCACGCCGTTCGAGGGCAGCCCGGCGGAGGCGGCTGGACTGCGGGCCGGCGACATCATCCTCGCCGTCGACGGCGAATCGATCGCCGGCTGGCCGCTCGATCGAGCGGTACTCAAGGTGCGCGGGCCGAAGGGCAGCGAGGTCGTCCTCTCGATCCGCCATCTGGACGGCACCACCGGAGAGTACACTATAGTACGCGACGAGATTCGCGTGAACAGCGTCAGCACCACACCTCCGGGCGGAGTGCTGCGCGACAGGAACGGCGACGAAGCGACCGACATGGCCTACATGCGCATCCTTCAGTTCACAGAGCTCACTCCCGAAGAGGTGGAGGCGGTTGCGCGCGCCGCAGAAGAGGAGGGCAAGCAGGGACTCGTGATCGATGTACGCGGCAACCCCGGCGGCCTCTTCGACCAGACGCTGGACACCGCGGATCTGTTCCTGAATGAGGGCGTGATACTGATTGAACTGGACGATGAGGATAATGAGACCATCTACCGCGCCCGCCCCGGCGGCGCCGCGCTGGACATCCCGATCGTGATTTTGATGGACCGGCTGAGCGCCAGCGGCGCCGAGGTGCTGGCGGCGGCGCTGAAAGACAACGGCCGCGCGACGATCATGGGCGAGACGAGCTTCGGCAAGGGCACTGTCAACCGCTCTCGCCCGCTGGATAACGGCGGCGCCATCTTCGTCACCATCCGCCACTGGCTCACCCCCAACGGCGTCCAGATCGACGGCGTCGGCATCAGCCCGGATGTCGAAGTCAGCCCCGGGCCGTTCGATCCGCTCTACGACCCGCTGCAAGACGTGCAGATCCACACAGCAATCGAGCACCTGCGCGGCATAGGTGCGGCAACCGAGCCGGCGCCTTCCTCCGCCGCTCCATAGCCGGGAACGCGACGCCATGGCCGTCGAACAGGTGGCCGTCAACCGCAAAGCCCTCCACGACTACGAGGTGCTCAAGCGCATCGAGGCGGGGCTCGCCCTGCTGGGCAGCGAGATCAAGTCGATCCGCCAGGGCCGCATCCAGATCCGCGAGGCCTACGCGCGGCCGGAGGGCGGCGAGCTCTGGCTGCTGAACGCCCACATCGCGCGGTACGACGCCGCCGGCCCCACCGGCCACGAGCCGACGCGCAAGCGTAAGCTGCTGCTCCACAAGTCGCAGATCCGAGAGCTCTCGCGCGCCGTCTTGGAGCAAGGCCTGACGGTGGTGCCGCTGCGCCTCTACCTGAAGGACGGCATCGCCAAAGTCGAGATCGCGCTGGTGCGCGGACGCAAGCGCTACGATAAGCGCGCGGCCATCGCCAAGCGCGACGCCGACCGCGAGATCGCCCGCGCGGTACGGCATCGCCAATAGCAGATGTGATCCACGCTCCTTGACGGGCTTTCGCGCGCCGTGATAGCATCGTGGGCAGGAAAGGAGGTGATGCGGATGCATGCTAAACGTTGCGATGGCCTAGTGCCTCGCGCCATCCGCGACTCCTTGGAGGTAGGTATCTCCTAGGCGTCGGTCCTTCCTCGGAAGGATGTGCTAGGCGCTTGGCCTAGCAACTACGCGCCACCCCAATCTATGATGGGGTGGCGCTTCTTCTCGCCTTGTGCCATGATCGCCCCAGCATGAGCGGCCAACTCGACCTTGAGCGTCTACAGTCCCTCCTCCGCACCGAGTTCATCGGCCGCAGCGTGACGTACCGGCAGTCGGTCGGCTCCACAATGGAGCTGGCCGGGCAAGAAGCGAAGTCGGAGGCGGCGGAGGGCTTCGTTGCCATCGCGGAGGAGCAGTCGGCGGGCCGCGGCCGGCTGGGCCGGCATTGGGTTTCGCCTCCGGGCCAAAACCTGTACATTACCCTGCTGGTACGCCCAACGCTGCCGCAGCTTCGCTACTTGGCGGTGATCGCGCCGCTTGCCGTCTGCCACGCCATCGAGGAGACGACAGGGCTGCTGCCGCGCATCAAGTGGCCGAACGATGTGCTGCTGGAGGGCAAGAAGGTCTGCGGCGTCCTCCTCGAATCGGAGCTGACCGGCGACACGGTGCAGCACGCGCTGATCGGCATCGGCATCAACGTTAACCTGGACGTCGCCGCGCACGAGGAGATCCGCGACATCGCCACCAGCTTGCGGGCGGAGCTAGGCCGTGAGGTAGAACGCGAGGCGGTGCTTGCGTCGACGCTGAACCACCTCGAGACACTGTACCTCGCGCTCGGCAGGGGTGAGGTGGTCTCTATCGCCTGGAAGCAGCGGCTCGATACGCTGGGGCAACCCGTGCGCGTGCAGGACGCCGGCGGCACGATCGCGGAGGGCGTGGCGGTGGACGCCGATTCCGACGGTTCGCTGATCATCCGGCGCGACGACGGCAGCCACGTCCGCATCGAAGCCGGCGACGTGACGTTGCGGGACGGGCCGCAACGTTAGGGTCGAGGGTGGAGGGTCGAGGGTCGAGGATGCGCGATATGGTCACTCTGAGCCGTTCGGCTGAGCCCACGACGAAGCCTGTCGAAAGGCCCAGCCTCAGCCGCTAACCTCCAGCTTCCAGAAACTCCCCTACCACGCGATTGAACTCATCCGGGTGGCTCCAGGGCAGGCCGTGGCCCGCGCCGGGAACGGTGTGCAGCGTGGTGTCGGCGATGCCCGCGTCCAGCGCGCGGGCGAAGCGGAGCGGAGTCGTGATATCGTCCTCGCCGAAGAGCAGCAGCGTCGGCGCCGTAATCTGGCCGAGCCTGTCCTCTGAATCGAACGAGACCGTCGCTTCCACCTGGCGGCGGAACGCGTCGAGCGGCTGCGGGTTCGGGTCGTTGAGCAGCGCCTCGATAACACCGTCGATGTAGCCCGGCCGCTGGTAGTCCTGGTAGGTGTAGGCCCAGGGCAAGGTCAGGCGATAGTACTCCTCCGCGCTCAGCCGCTCCCGCAGCAGCACGCGGCCGCGAAACATCTCGGCGCCGCGGGCGTCGCGCGAGGTGTATGTGTTGCAGAGCACCAGCTTGCGCACGCGCTCCGGATGCCGGATCGCCAGCTCCTGCGCCTGCGCGCCACCCATCGAGAAGCCGACAACGTGCGCCCGCTCGACGTCGAGCGCGTCGAGCAGGCCGATGGCATCGCCTGCCAGCTCCGCCACGTCGTAATTGTGTTCGGCCTGCTGCGACTGGCCGGAGTCGCGATTGTCGTACGTGATGCAGCGAAACGTGTCGCGAAAGGCGGGGATCTGATAGGCCCAGCCGCGATGGTCGTTGCCCAGGCCCATAATCCAGAGGATGGACTCGGTTTCTGCGCCGCGTCCGTCTGGCGGCGTGGTCTCCCGATAGAACAGCTCGACGCCGGTTGCGACGCGAACGCTGGGCATCGCGGCTACTGCGTGCTGCCAGCCGCCGACGGTTCAGGCGCAGACGGCGCCGCGGCCGGCGCTCCGCCCGTGTTGCCGAACTTGTCCATAAACAACGAGATCAGATCGATCGGCACCGGGAAGATGATCGTACTGTTGCGCTCAGTCGCCACCTCGGACAGCGTCTGGAGAAATCGAAGCTGGAGCGTCGCGGGCTCGGCGGCCATGATCCGTCCCGCCTCGGCCAGCCGCTCCGACGCCTGGTACTCACCCTCCGCGTTGATGATCTTCGCCCGCCGCTCGCGTTCGGCCTCCGCCTGGCGGGCCATCGCCCGCTGCATGCTCTGCGGCAGCTCGACGTCCTTGATCTCGACGACAGTGACCTTGACGCCCCACGGCTCCGTCTGCTCATCGATGATCTTCTGGAGGCTGTTGTTGATCTTTTCGCGCTCGGAGAGCAGCTCATCCAGTTCGGCCTGGCCCAGCACGCTGCGCAGCGTCGTCTGGGCGATCTGTGAGGTGGCGCGGACGTGATCCTGCACGTTGACGACAGACTCTTCCGGCCGCAGCACGTGGAAGTAGATGACGGCGTTCACCCGCACCGTCACGTTGTCCTTTGTAATCGCTTCCTGGCTGGGCACGTCCATCGTGACCGTACGCAGGTCCACCTTCACCATCCGTTCGATGATCGGGATGATGATGAAGAGGCCCGGGCCGCGCGCGCCCTGCAGCCGTCCCAGCCGGAAGATGACGCCGCGCTCGTACTCCTGGACGATCCGAATCGCGAACGGCGCCAGCGGGATGACGAGAAGATATCCTAGCGCGGTCAGGATGCTGCTCATGAACTTTGCCATGGACGTTCCTCCTCTTCTACTACTTTCCTCACGGTGACTGTCAGGCCGTCGATCCTCGTAACGATGACGCGATCGCCCTCCTGCACCGGCGGCCCCTCGACGCGCGCCTGCCAGCGGGCGCCCTCAAAAAACACGACGCCATCCGGATCGATGGCGGTGCGGGCTACCGCCTCCCGCCCGACGAGCGCCTGCGGCCCCGAGAAGGCCGGCGCGCGCCGAGATTGGAGCAGCGCACCCATCACCATCATGAAGAAGAGCGCAAGCACCGTCGCCATGCCGTAGATCAGCCAGGGATTGACCTGAAACTCCGGGTTGCTGGAGCTGGTAAGCAGCAACCCGCCAAAAATTAGAGACACTGCTCCCCCGATCCCTAAGATTCCGAATCCGGAAACGAACACCTCCCCTACGAACAGCGCAAAGGCGACGATGATCAGCGCCACACCGGCCCAGTTCACCGGCAGGGCCCCCAACGAGAAGAAGGCCAGCACCAGCGCGATAACGCCGAAGATGCCGGGGAAGAAGAGCCCGGGGTTGAGGATCTCGATGAAGATGGCAGTAGCGCCGAGGCTGAGCAGCAGGAAGGCGATGTTCGGATCGGCGATTAACGCGAAGAAGCGCTCGATGATCGTCCGGTCGTTGAAGACGACGCCACCAGGTGCCTCCAGCAGATCCAGCGTCACAGGCCGCGCTTCCGCTCCCACATTCACCGTCCGGCCGTCGGCCTGCTCCAGCACATGATCGAGCGTGCGCGCCTGGAAGTCGACGATGCAGCGCTTGACGCCCTCGTCATCGATGCGGCAGGGCGGCTCCCTGCCCGATGCGACCTCGCACTCGCCGACCGCCTCGCAGGCGTTGGCCGCGAGCGCTTCCGTGACGGCCTTCTCCGCCCACTGGGCGTTGCGCCCGCGCTCCACGGCGATGCCCCGGATCAGGGCAGCGAGGTCTTCGGTGATCTTCTCACCCAGCGTCCCCTCGATGTCCTCGCCGCCGGAGCCGACAGGGCTGGCGGCGCCGATGACGGTGCCGGGCGCCATCGCGGCGACGTGGCCGGCCATCGTGATGAACGTGCCCGCGGACGCGGCCTGGCCGCCGGCCGGCTGGACGTAGACGATCACGGGCACGCGCGAGGAGTTAATCCGCTTGACGATCTTCGCCATGGAAGTGACGAGGCCGCCGGGCGTATCGATCTGGAGCACGACGGCGCGAGCGTTCGTGCGCTCCGCTTCGTCGATGCCGCGGTCGATGTAGCCCACCATCACCGGGTCGACGATGCCGTCGTAGGTGAGGACGTGCACCGCCTCTTCGACATCGATCGATTGCGCGCAGGCGACGAAGATGCCCAGAAGCAGCAGACTGCCCGCCAGCGTCAGCCGCCAGCGAGAGACGCGGCGGCGGCGCGAAGCGATACGGAGCCTGAGCCTGAACGGCATGACGAACTCCTCGCTGCTATTATCGCACGTCCTCACCGCGCACGGGCAGTCCCGGACCCTTACGAGCCAAGCACCGCCTTAATCGACTCGCCAACGGTGTTAACGATACGATCGATCTGCGTCTCCGAGGTCATCAGCGGCGGCGCGAGCAGGATGCTGTCGCCTTTCACGCGCGTGATCACGCCGCGCTCTCGCATCTCCTTCATCACGCGTGGCCCTACCTTCTGCGCCGGATCGAACGGGGCCTTCGTCGCCCGGTCCTCCGTCAGCTCCACAGCCGCGATCAGACCCAGGCCGCGTACATCGCCGACGCATGGCAGCACAGCGAGCTGATCGAGGCCACGACGCAGCCTGTCGCCCAACTCCGCGGCACGCTGTACCAGCCCTTCGTCTTCGATGATCTGGAGGTTTCGCAAGGCAACGGCGCAGGCCGTGGGATGGCCGGCGTTGGTGTAGCCGTGCATGAACTTGGCGTCCGGCGGCGAAGAGAGCATCGCCTCGTGGATGCGGCGGGAGACGATGAAGCCGGCCAGCGGCACGTACGCGCTGGTGATCGCCTTCGCGACGGCCATGATGTCCGGCTGCACATCCCAATGCTCCAGCGCAAACCAGCGGCCGGTACGGCCGAAGCCGGTGATCACTTCGTCGGCGATCAGCAGCACATCGTGGCGGTCGCAGATCTCTCGCACGCGCGGCCAGTAGCCCGGCGTCGGCGGGATGACGCCGCCCGCGCCGTGCATCGGCTCACCGATGACGGCCGCGACGGTATCCGGGCCTGCGCGCAGAATCGCCCGCTCGATGTCGTCCGCGCAGGCGAGGGTGCAGTCGTCGGCGCCCGCGCAGTGGCCGCAGCGATACGGATAGCACGTCTCCGCCCGCGCGAAGCCCTCCAGCAGCGGCCCGAAGCCCTCGTGGAACGGCGGCAGTCCGGTCACCGCCGTCGCGCCCAGCGTGCCGCCGTGATAGGCCTCGCGCCGAGCGATGATCGTCGTCTTCTCCGGCCGCTCGCGCAGGTGCCAGTAGAAGCGCGCGATCTTGAGCGCACCCTCTACCGCCTCCGAGCCGCTGTTGCAGAAGAAGACGGCCTGCATGTCGTCGTAGACGAGCGAGATCAGCCGCTCCGCCAGTTCGATCGCCGGCACGTTGGCGAACCCGACGTAGGAGTTGGAGAAGGCGAGCTCGCCCATCTGCTGCGCGGCGACCTCTGCCAGCTCCTTCCGCCCGTGGCCGACCGCCACGTTCCAGAGGCAAGAGAGGCCATCGATGTACTCCTTGCCCTCCGCGTCCCAGAGCAACGCTCCTTCGCCCCGCACGAAGATCACGGCGTTCTCGTGATCGCGGACGTGAAACTGCGGGTGGATCTGGTGGCTTAGGTCGGTCTTACGGAGAGCTTCGATCTCCTGTTTGTTCATGCCAACTCCTTCAGTAGCTCGCGCGCAACCCGCGCTTCATCCCAGGGAAGATGCTCCGTACCGACCACGATCGATTGCTCCGTGCCCTTGCCGGCCAGCAGTACGGTATCGCCGGCGTCCGCCCGCTCGAAAGCATAGCGCAGCGCCTCGCGCCGCTCCGGCAGGCGGACGAAATCGCGTTCCTCGGTGCGACCGGCCTCGCGCAGGCCAGCCGCTATCGCTTCGATGATGGCGTCGGGGTCTTCGCGACGGGGGTCTTCGTTGGTCAGCACGGAGAAATCGGCCAGCTCGCCTGCCGCCCGGCCCATGCCGTCGCGCCGCGCCTCGTCCCGCTCGCCCGCACAGCCGAAGACGGCGATCAGCTTGCCCTCTGTCACCGGTCGCAGCACCGACAGCACTCGCCGCAGCGCCTCCGACGTCGAGGCGATGTCCACCACCACTCGAAACGGCTGGCCGGCATCGATACGCTCCAGCCGCCCCGGCACGCCGGGAAACGACTCGATGCCGGCCGCGAGCTGATCGAGACCGATGCCTTGCGAGTGTGCCACCGCCGCCGCCGCCAGGCAGTTGTAGACGTTGTAGCGCCCGGCAAGCTGGGCGGATATCTGCCGCGCTCCGGACGGCGTCACCAGCCGGAACCGCACGGCGAGCCCGCTCGTCTCGATCTCCTCCGCCCGCACATCCGCGTTTGCGTCGATAGCGTACGTCATTGCCGGAGCGTTGGCGAGCGAACGGAAGTAGTCGGAGGCGACGTCGTCTGCGTTCAGCACTGCGGCGTGTTGCACATCCGCGGTCGATTCATCGCCGAGCATCTCGAACAACCGTCCTTTTGCTTTACGATACTCGTCCATGCTGCCGTGGAAGTCGAGGTGATCGCGGCTGAGCGTCGTGAAGACGGCAACATCGAAGTGGCACTCATCGACGCGGTGCAGCGCAAGGCCGTGCGAGGAGGCCTCGATCACGGCGTAATCGCGCCCGGCATCGACCATTGCCGCCAGGTGCTGCTGAACGTCCGGCGCCTCCAACGTCGTCATGTGACTATCGTTGAGGACGGGATCGCCATCGCTACGGAAGGCGACGCTGCTCAGGTGGCCCGCCGGCTTGCCTGCGCTTTCCAGCACGTGTGCGATCAGGTGCACAGTCGTGGTCTTCCCGTCCGTGCCAGTGACGCCGATGGTACCGAGCGCACGCCCCGGCTCGCCGAAGAAGCCGGCCGCCGCTTGGGCCGACGCCCGCCGCGTGTCCGGCACGGCAACGATGACGAGGTCAGGCTCCGAAGCGAACGGCTCCCACGCCGCGCGCCGCTCCTCCTCCACCAGCAGCGCCGTCGCGCCGCGCCGCAGAGCCTCTTCAATGTAGTCGTGGCCGTCGGTCTCAAATCCAGGAATGGCGACGAAGAGCGCGCCCGGCACGACGCGGCGGCTGTCGGCGCAGACGGTTGTCACCGGCTCGGGGCGGCCAGCGACGACACGTTCGCCGGAGAGGCGAATGAGCCAGGACGTTGCGCTCGCGCGGGCAGAGAGAGCAGCCATCGAATCGGGGTCATTATATCAGGGTGTCCGCCATGCCGATTCAGCGTCATCGCCCCGCCGCTGCTACGAATTAGCGATACACCGGTTTCCGCGCCTCCGGTACTTATCACGAAGGAGTTGAACATGGCATCCACCCCGGAGCGCCTATCTGACCGCGCGCCTGTCACCTGATCCGCAGTCGCCGTCGCCTGCACCGCGAGAAGCAGGAGCAGCGGCTGGAGCGCGCCCGTGCGGACGAGAGACGAATCGAAGCGGGACTGGACGTCCCGCAGCCAGGATCGAAACGATCCGCTTGACGCCGACGGGTCGTTGGTTTGGAGTGGAGCCAGGGGGCCTATACGCCGAGTTCTGTATCCTTCCGCAAGCGGAAAGACGGTGGCCATCTATCTAGGCCCGTTGTTGCCAGCGGGCTCGAGCGGCCTACCCGAGGACGGAGGCGGGCGCTCCTCTCCGACGAATCGGAGGTGTCCTCCTATTTGGCCTTGCTCCGGGTGGGGTTTACCCAACGCCCCCATTACTGAGGGCGCCGGTGCGCTCTTACCGCACCATTTCACCCTTACCGCGGGCCGTCCCGACGAATCGAGGCGGCCTTCGGCGGTGTGTTTCTGTGGCACTATCCGTCGGGTCGCCCCGCCCGGGTGTTACCCGGCACCCTGCCCGGCGGAGCTCGGACGTTCCTCCCCGATCGTAACGATCGCGGCGGCCACCCGGCCTCCTGGCTCCACGTCCAGTCTAGCGGGGCGGATCGAACGGCGTCAATCCGGTGGACAGCTGCGCGGCCAGCCGCTACGTCGCCTCGCGGTCGAGCGCCTCGTTAGCGAGCCGGTCGGCGACGCGATTCTTCTCGCGCGGCACGTGCTTCACGGCGAAGCGCCGGAACCGGCCGCGCAGCTCCAGCAGCCGCTCGTAGAGCGGCCGCAGCTTGGGGTTGCGCACCCTGTAGCGCCCCTCTAGCTGGCGCACGATCAGCTCGGAGTCCATCCGCAGCTCTACCGCGCTCGCGCCGAGATCGAGCGCCGCCTCCAATGCGGCGATGGCGCCCTGGTACTCGGCCTGGTTGTTGGTGGCGAATCCCAGCGCTTGCGAGATGTGCCGCAGCTCGGCGCCGGCTTCATCGTAGACGACTGCGCCGAAGGACGCCGGGCCGGGATTGCCGCGAGAGGCGCCGTCCGAATAAGCGACGACGCTCAGGACTCCATCATTCACTGCCAGTCACTGCCAATCACGCAGCCACCGGCAGTCAAGGACGCAACAGCACCTGCAGCTCATCGTCGTGCACGACGATGCGATCGACGAGGTCGCGCAGATGAGATTGCCTCTCATTTATCGGCAGCGTCGCCCAGCCGTCCAGCAGCGTCGCCAGCGTGCGCTGCCGGCCGCGCGAACGCTCGCTCGCGTCCTGCTGTTCCTGCAGCCGGCGCTGGATCTCCTCCATCTCTTCTTCCAGCTTCAACTGGTTGGCGGCCGTGGCGACGCTCAGCTTGCGTAGCTGCTCGCGGCTGATGCGGCCTTTTGCCGCGGCGGTGAGCTGCTCATTCAGACGCCGGTCGAGCTGGCGAAATCGCGACTGTAAGCGTTTCGACCGCTCCTGCCATTCAGCCAGCACCGCCTCCTCGTTGCCGGCCTGCGGCAGCAGCGCATCGACATCCAACGCGGCAAGGCGGTCGCGCACCTGCTCCTCCAGCACTTCGGCGCGCTGCGTGTGGTAGTCGCACATGCTCTGGTTCGTACGCGATTCGCACTGGTAGTAGCGATACGACGCCTTCCCTTCGCTGCCGCTCCTGCGCTTCCAGCTCTGGCGGCGGCTGACGCCGATCATCTTGTTGCCACAGTGGCCGCAACGGACGATGCCGGCCAGCAGAAACGGCGTGGGCTGACGCTTTGCGAAGTTGTTTCGGCGAGCACTCAACCGATCCTGCACGGCACGAAAGTCGTCCGGGCTGACGAGGGCCGGGTGGCTGCCAGGCACGCGCACCCCGAATCGGGAGTAGGTTCCCAGGTAGACACGATTGCGGAGGATGTCGCGGATGCTGACCATGCTCCAGTTGCCGCCGCGACGTGTCCGCAGGCCCTCCTCGTTCAGCCTGCGGGCGATGAGGCGGATGCCCATGCCATCCTGCAAGTAGAGCCGGAAGATGTAGCGCACCACCACTGCTTCATCTGGAATGAGCTCTAACCGGCGGCGGCTCCCCACCCGGTAGCCGTACGGCGGGCGGCCCAGCACCTCGCCGCGAACGGCTTTGCGGCGCATCGCCGCGCGGACGCGGTCGCCCAGCTTGTTCTTTTCGGCCGATTCTTCGGCCCACCTCTCGACCAGCTCCGCCAGCGGATCGTTTGATCCAGTGAGGAACGCCACCTGCGCTCCCAGACTCTCCAGTTGGAAGTAGCGCCGCATCGCCTGCTGGCGATCGATGCCGATCCCTTCCAACGAGCGCGCAACGACGATCATGAACCCGTGGTCGGTCCGGCGTAGGTAGTCGACGAGCTGGCGGAAGCCGGCGCGCTGCTTCATTTCTGGTGGAGAGCCGTTGCCGTCGGCCGTCTCAACGAACGTGATGGCGACGTCGTAGCCGTGCTCGTCGCAGTACTTGAGAAACGCCTTGTTCTGGTCGGCGAGCGACTCGCCCTTCTTCGCCGCCGCGGGCTCGCGGAAGTAGCCGATCGCTTTCATCTCAGCTCACGTACAGGATGCGCTCGCAGCTACTGCACTGGACGAGGTTGCCCCGGCTGCGAGCGCGCTGGAGCACGTTCTGGGGCAGGGAGATACGGCAGCCCTGGCAGGCGCCGCCCTGGACTTTCGCTACGGCCCTGCCCTGGCGAATCGCGGATATCTGTTCGTAGAGCTGGAGCATCTCCGCATCGATCTGCTCCGCCTGCTCCGCCCGCTGTCCCTCCAGCGCGGCGATGTTCGATTCCAGGTTGGCCTGTTGCTGCCGGAGCTCCTCCTGCTCCGCAAGATACGACGCATCGAGCGATTGCACATCCTGTTGCGCTTGGGCAGCAGCTTGCTGCGCCTGCTCCTGGGCGTCCATCGCTTCGAGCGCTGTATCTTCAAGCTCGCTTAGCCGCCGCTTCAGGCTCTCCAACTCCCTTTGGAGATCCGCAAGCTCCTTCGGGTTCGTAATGCGGCCTGTATAGAGCTTCTGCTCTACCGGCTCGATCTTCTTTCGCAACTCGTCCGCTTCAAACTCCTGCTCTTTGAACTGCTTCTCCGCCACCCGCTGCGCCGCGTCATGCTCATCAGCTTCCGCCTTCGCTGCCTCCAGCTCGTCCGAATCGCCCAGCCGCGACTGCACGTCCTCGAGGGACGCGCGATCTGACACCAGCTCGAGGTCGGTCTCTTGGAGCGCGTACAGTTCAGCGATGGATGTCATGAGAGTTCCGCGGGACGGAAGCGGACCGGCGGCCATGGGCTCTCCGATTCTGCGGCAACGAGCGTCCGAATCGCTCTCTAACGGTGTGGTGCTGAGGTCGCGTCGAGCCCCGATCTTCAATGACGCCGACAGCGTACCCGTGGGGATTATAGGTTTCGAATTGCCTGGGGCGCAAGGAAGCTATGTCAAGCGGACGGCTTTTCGGCGAGATTCTTTCGACATTGACGCAGTAGCGCCTCGTTCCCTATCCTGTTGAAAGAGGTGCGTGGTGCCGGTTCAGTACAACGTGTCGATGCTAGTGCAGGAGCCTGTCGGCTCGGTTCGCCGCTATTCGGTGGACGGCGACGTACGCATCGATGGCGAACGCCGGCACGTCCGCGGCGAGGCGACGTTCCTGCGAACGCAAGACGGAGTGCTCGTCACTGCTGAACTAGCAGGCGTAGGGAGCGAGCAGTGTAGCCGCTGCCTGGGAGACGTAACAGTTCCGATTGAGATGACGATCAGCGAAGAGTACATCGCCACCGTCGACGCGAACACGGGGTCTACGCTGAAGCCGCCCGTCGACCCGGAGGCGTTTCGCATCGACGAGAGGCACACGCTGAACCTGGAAGAGGCGGTGCGGCAGTCGTGGGCGGGTGCGCTGCCGATGCAGCCGCTCTGCCGGCAGGACTGCCAGGGCCTGTGCTTACGATGCGGACAGGACCTGAACGTCGCCGG
Source organism: Chloroflexota bacterium (assembly GCA_022565155.1). Lineage (GTDB taxonomy): Bacteria > Chloroflexota > Dehalococcoidia > DSTF01 > RBG-16-68-14 > JADFKB01. Next base: position 17,653 of record JADFKB010000001.1, read on the forward strand.
CTGCTCCTGCCCGCCGGAGACCGACGAACGCTGGAACGCGCTGCAGGCGCTGGCTCAAGAGGTGAAAGGAACGTAGCTCATGGCCCCACTACCGAAGCAGAAGACGCCGAAATCGAAACAGGGCATGCGACGCAGCCACCTCCGCAAGCCCTCCGTGAAGCTGAGCGAGTGCTCGCACTGCCACGGCGTGCGGCTGCCGCACACCGTCTGCCCCACGTGCGGCTACTACAAAGGCCGCGAAGCCGTCGTCATCGGCCAGCCTGAGCTGCCCGAGTAGCGTGCATCAGCGCTCGCTGCCTGGCCTGAACACACATGGCTGACCAGCGACCGGCCTGGCTGTTCCCCGGCCAGGGCGCCCAGTTCGCCGGTATGGGTCGCGACCTCTTCGAACGTGGCTGACCAACGGCTGGCCTGGCTGTTCCCCGGCCAGGGCGCTCAGTTTACGGGCATGGGCCGCGACCTCTTCGAAGGCTCTAGCGCCGCCCGCCGCGTCTACGAGACTGCTGACGATGTGCTGGGCTACGCAGTGACGAACGACTGCTTCGAAGGGCCGGAAGCGCACCTGCAGCAGACCGAGTTCGCCCAGCCCGCCCTCTACGTCACCAGCTTCGCCTGCCTGGAGGCGGCCCGAGAGTTCAACAGCCTGCCGGAACAGCCGCCCGCCTTCTTCGCGGGACACAGCCTGGGCGAGTACACCGCCCTGGCCGCCGCGGGAGCGGTCGGCTTCGAGGACGGGCTGCGGCTGGTGCAGGAGCGCGGCCGCCTTATGCAACAGGCTGCCGCGCAGCAACCGGGCGCAATGGCCGCGTTGCTCGGTCTGGACGAAGCCGCCGTCCACGCCATCTGCGAGGAGACGGGCGCAGAGCTCTGCAACCTGAACGCACCCGGCCAGATCGTGATTGGCGGCGGCAGCGATGCGATCGAGGCGGCGGTGGCCCTGGCACTCGAACGAGGCGCGCGCAGAGGCGTCATGCTGAAGGTGAGCGGCGCGTTCCACACGTCGCACATGGCCCCTGCCACCGAGGGCATGGCGCGCGCCGTCGCGAACACCACGTTCCGCGATCCGCAAGCGCCGGTCATCGCGAACACGAGCGCCGAGCCGATTACAAACGCGGCCGAGCTAGCCGGCGAGCTCGTCCAGCAGCTAGACCACGCTGTCCACTGGCAGCGGTCGATGGAGTATATGGTGGCGCAGGGCGTCACCGGCGTCATTGAGTTCGGGCCGGGGCGCGTGCTCACGGGGCTCGCCAAGCGCATCGAACGGTCGCTGACCGTGCGCAACGTCGGCGACCTGGCGAGCGCGCAGGCTGGAGACGCAGGAGACTGATCGCAAGGCCCGCCTTGACCGGACTGGCGCGGCTCCGCATGATGAAGCCGAGATGTTTGACCTCACAGACAAGGTAGCGCTCGTCACCGGCGGCTCGCGCGGCATCGGCCGTGCGATCGCCCTCGCGCTCGCGGGACAGGGCGCGCAGGTGGCGGTCAACTACGTCACGAATCGCGATGCGGCGGACGAGGTGGTGCAGCAGATCGGCGAGGGCCGCGCGGTCGCGATCCAGGGCGACGTGGCGGACGCCGGCGACGCCAAGCGGCTCGTCAAAGAGACGATCGAGGCGTTCGGTTCGCTGCAGATCTTGGTCAACAACGCCGGCCTGACGCAGGACAACCTGATGCTTCGCATGTCGGAGGAGGCGTGGGACCGCGTGATGGCGGTCGACCTGCGAGGCGCGTATCTAACCACCAAGGTGGCGCTGCGACCGATGATACGGCAGCGCTGGGGCCGCATCGTCAACATCGCCAGCGTCGCGGGGCTCGTCGGCAACGCCGGCCAGGCGAACTACGCCGCGGCCAAGGCGGGGCTCATCGGCCTGACGAAGTCCGTGGCGAAAGAGGTCGCCTCGCGCAACATCACGGCGAACGCGGTCGCCCCTGGCCTGGTCGAAACAGAGATGACCGCCGATTTGACGGATGAGCAACAGCAAGCCGTCCTCCAGATGACGCCGCTGGGCCGCGCCGCGACGCCCGAGGAGATCGCGCCGGCCGTCGCGTTCCTCGCCTCGGAAGAAGCAGGCTACATCACCGGCGCCGTCCTCACCATCGATGGCGGTCTGGTGATGCACTGATGGCGACCGGACAGAGACGTCGCGCCCGCATCGCCGCCTTACAAGCGCTATACGAGGCCGACACATCCGACCATCTGCCGCAGGAGTCGCTCGTTCGCATCTTGGCCGAGAAGCAGATCGCACAGGCGTCGGCGGACTTCGCGCGCGACCTGATCGAGGGCGTTTTGGCGCAACGAGACGAGATCGACCGGACGATCGCGGACGCGGCACCGGCCTGGCCGATCGACCAGTTACCCGCGATCGACCGCAATATCCTGCGGCTTGCTATCAGAGAGATGCTGGGCGATAATGGGACGCCAGTGAGCGCCGTGATTAACGAAGCCGTCGAACTCGCCAAGAGCTTCGGCAGTGAGAAGTCGGCGAGCTTCGTGAACGGCGTCCTGGGCACTATTGCACGGCAGCAAAACAAAACGCAATCTAACCAACCAACTAAGGGAAGGGGGTGACCAGGTGGCAACGGTCTTTGAACGGATACGAGGACTCATCGTCGAACAGCTTGGCGTTGAAGAGAATCAGGTAGTTCCCACCGCGTCGTTCGTGGACGATCTCAACGCCGACTCGCTGGACCTTGTAGAACTGATCATGTCCATGGAGGAGGAGTTCAGCGAGGGCAGCACGACGATGGAGATCTCTGACGAGGACGCAGAGAAGATCGTGACGGTACAGGACGCCGTCGACTATCTGAAAGATACGGGAGTCGAGGACGAATCAGCCTAGCTCGCCATTCCCCGCGTCGCTGCTAACCACAATGCGGCCGGGCGCGGCGAACTATCTGTAACACCCGCCACCGCACAACGTGGACCTCTTTGGGATTGGCCTTCCAGAGCTTGTCGTCATCCTCGCGCTCATCCTGATCGTGGTCGGCCCAGCTCGCCTTCCTGAGATGGCCGCCCAACTCGCCCGCTTCATCCGCGCCGCCCGCAAGCTCAGCTCCCAGGTCACAAGCGAGTTCAACGAGACGATGTCTGAGTTGGAGCAGGAGTACGACGAGATGAAGGGCGAGTGGAAAGAGGTGGGCCAGGGGTTGGACGAAACCACCCGCGCCGTTACGGATGAGCTGGAGGCCGCCGACAGGGACGCTCGCAAGGCGCTGGGTGAGGCGAAGTCTGCGGCAGAAGGGCCCGCCAAACCCGGCTCGAGCCCAAGCTAAGCCGGCACCCCTATGGCCGCCCAACCCCCCGCCTCACCATCAACACCAGGCGACACCCCGACATCAGACGACACCCCACAACCCGATCAGCAATCGCGCACCGTCACCATCCTGGAGCACCTACAGGAGTTGCGGTACCGCGCCATGGTGACGGCGGGGGCTCTCGTTGTCGGCGTGGGCGTATCGCTCTGGCCGCTGACCGGCTGGGTCATCAAGTTTCTTAAGCAGCCGGCTGAGGACAGCAAGGAGGGGTTCGTTCTCGTCTTCTTCGAGCCGCTGGAGGGCTGGACGACCTACTTCCGCGTCTCGCTCCTGCTCGGCATCGCGATCACGATGCCCGTGCTGGTCTACCAGCTGCTGGCCTTCGTCAGTCCGGGCCTGACAAAGACCGAACGGCGCTGGGTATACCCGATTGCAATAGGGGCGTCGATCTCCTTCCTGGCCGGCGTCGCCTTCGCCTACTACATTGAACTGCCGCCGGCGCTCGGATTCTTGCTCAACCCGCCGGAGGGCATCGGCGAGCCGCTGATCAGCGCCAGCAAGTACTTCGACTTCGTGACACGACTGCTGCTGATGACCGGGCTCGTGTTCGAGCTGCCGCTGGTGATCATGGGGATGGCGAAGCTGGGCGTCGTCACCTCGTCTCGGCTCTGGGGTTGGTGGCGCTACGCTATCATCTTCGCGTTCGTGCTGGCGGCGATCGTGACGCCGTCGATCGACCCGATCACGCAATCGCTCGTGGCAGGACCGATCATTGTCCTCTATTTCGCAGGCATCGGGCTGGCTAAGCTCGTCGAGGGCAACCCGATCCTGCCCGGCCGGACGTGATGCAATTGACCACGATCGAGGGCCGTGTTAGGATCGCTGCAAAGATGGCGAGGTTCCAAACCTGACAGCGCATAGAGGTAGATCGGTCGTAACGGGCGTCACCGGCGGCTTCTTCAGCGGCCTTACGGGAGCGGGCGGCGGCATCGTGATGGTACCGCTCCTGACAACGCTTCTCAGGATGCCGCAGCACCGCGCCCACGGCACATCGCTCGTCATCGTCATTTTCGTCGCCACGGCCGGGCTGATCGGCTACTGGCGCACCGACAACGTGGAGTGGAGCCTGGCCATGTGGCTGGCGATCGGCAGCGGACTCGGAGCTTACGCTGGAGCAGTCGCGATGTCGCAATTGGCACCACAGGCGCTGCGCTTCACGTTTGGACTGTTCCTCGTGTCCGTCGCCATCCGTATGTTCATCATCTAGCGCAATGTGGGAGATCGTGTTCACACTACTAACCGGATTCATCGGCGGCTTCGCCGGCGGGCTGCTCGGTGTCGGCGGCGGTGTCATCTATATCCCGGCGATGGTGCTGGTGCTGGACGAGCAACAGCACCTGGCGCAAGGGGCGTCGTTGGCCGCGATCATCGCCACGGCGATCGTCGGCGGAACAACGCACTTCCGGCGCGGCAACGTCGATCTGCCAACGGTGGCCTGGGTCGCGCCAGCGGCGGCGGCAGCGGGCTTCGGCGCCGCCCTGCTGGCCGGCGTGCTGGACGGCGATACGCTGCGCCGGATCTTCGCCGTCGTCGCGCTCTACTTCGGCGCCACAATGATGTACAGTTCCTGGCGTGAGGGACGAAGCGCGGTAGCTGAGGAGGAGCCCAGCTAACATGGCAGAGCAAGCGATCGAACTGGCGAATCTGGCCGAACAGATCTCGGGCTGTCCGAAGTGCGCGCTGGCCAAGACGCGGACGAACGCCGTGCCGGGATCGGGTAACCCCAACGCCGACATCGTCTTCATCGGCGAAGGGCCGGGCTTCCATGAGGACCAGCAGGGCCTGCCGTTCGTCGGCGCGGCCGGCAAGTTCCTGGACGAGCTGCTGGCATCGATCAACCTGCGGCGAGAAGATGTCTACATCTGCAACGTGATCAAGTGCCGGGCGCCGGACAACCGCGACCCGCTGCCGAACGAGATCGACGCCTGCACGCCCTGGCTCACGCAGCAGCTCGATGTACTGAAGCCACGGATGATCGTCACCCTCGGTCGTTTCTCGATGAGCCGCTACTTCCCCGGCGCGACGATCGGCCGCATCCACGGGCAGGCTAAACGCATCGACGACGTGCTAGTCGTGCCGATGTACCACCCGGCGGCGGCGCTGCACCAGGCGAGCCTGCGCCAGACGATCATGGAGGACTTTCAGAAGCTGCCGGACCTGCTGGAGCGGGCCGCCGCCGAAGAGGAACAACCACGAGAACCACAACCAACACAACTGCAACTGTTATAGGGAGAGTATGGCTAAGAAGAATAAGCTGCGTGTAATCCCGCTAGGCGGTCTCGGCGAGATCGGCAAGAACATGATGCTGCTGGAGTACGGCAACGATATCATCGCCGTCGACGCCGGCCTCATGTTCCCTACACAGGAGATGCTCGGCATCGACCTGGTCATCCCGGATATGGGCTACGTCCTCGACAGCGGCAAGAAGCTGCGAGCGATCTTTCTCACCCACGGCCACGAAGACCACATCGGCGCGCTGCCCTACATCCTGCACCAGATCCAGGCACCCGTCTACTGCACACCGCTGACAGCCGGCCTGATCAAGGTGAAGCTGAAGGAAGCGAAGCTGTTGAAGCAAACCGAGATCAATATCCTCAACCCCGGCGAAAAAGCCCAGGCCGGCCCGTTCGAGATCGAACCGTTCAGCGTCGCCCACAGCGTCCCCGACTCGACGGGGCTCGCCATCCGCACGCCCGTTGGCCTCGTCATCCACACCGGCGATTTCAAGCTTGACCACACGCCGGTGATGAACCAATCGACGGACCTGACTCGACTGGCCGAGCACGGCAAGGACGGCGTCCTCCTGCTGCTGGCCGATTCCACGTACGCGGAGATACCTGGCTACACGCCGTCCGAGCAGGTCGTCGGCGAGGCGTTGAATCGTATTATGTCTACTGCAACCGGCCGCGTTATCGTTACGACCTTCGCTTCCCTGATCGCCCGCGTCCAGCTCGTCATCGACGCCGCCGCCGACCACGGCCGCCGCGTCTTCGTCACGGGCCGCAGCATGGAATCGAACGTCCAGATGGCGCGCGACCTCGGCTACTTGAACGTGCCGGACGGGATCATGGTTAACCCTCGAGAGCTGGACCGCATCCCGCACGAGAAGCTGGCGATCATCACCACGGGTAGCCAGGGCGAGCCGACGTCCGCCCTCACCCGCATGGCGAACCAGGACCACCGCTACATCACGATCGTGCCCGGCGATACCGTCATCCTCTCCGCCAGCGCCGTGCCGGGCAACGAATCGCTCGTTGACCGCACCATCGATAACCTGTTCCGGCTGGGCGCGCGCGTCCTCTACAATCGCATTGCCGACGTCCACGTGCGCGGACACGCCGCCCAGGAGGAGCTGAAGATCGTCCACACGCTGGTGAAGCCGAAGTACTTCGTGCCGATCCACGGCGAGTATCGCCACATGGTGCTACACGCGGACCTTGCCAGCTCGCTCGGCATGCCGGACGAGAACATCTTCATCCTGACCGACGGCGACGTGCTCGAACTCGACAGGAACGGCGCCCGCGTCAACGGCCACGTGCCGGCCGACTACGTCTACGTGGACGGCCTCGGCGTCGGGGACATCGACCACGTGATCCTGCGCGACCGCCACCACCTCGCCAACGACGGCATGGTCGTCGTCATCCTGGCGATAGAGAAGAACACTGGCCGTCTGGTAGGCGAGCCGGAGGTCCTCTCGCGCGGCTTCGTCGACATCGACGAGTCCGAAGAGCTGCTGAAGCGCACGGTAGACAAGGTGAAAGAGTCGCTGGCAGGGGCGGACCACATCGCCGAGTGGGGCGTGGTGAACACGATGGTGAAAGACACCGTCGCCAAGTTCCTCTACGATGAGACGCACCGCCGGCCGATGGTGCTGCCGGTGAGCGTAGAGGTGTAGGCGGCCTCCCCCCGCTCGAGGTTCGAGGTTCGAGGTTCGTCGTAGCAGGGGCGTTCAACTAAACGCCCTACGGGGATATGAGCCGCACCGCCGATTGAAATCGGCGGCATCGAAGATTTGGCGGCGTGCGGCGGACGACATTGCCATACAGGCTCGCAATCTCAGCCCACGTCGTAGGGACAAGGCTTCAGCCTTGTCCGTGCCCGCCTGCGGCGAGCGGGCCAGCGAAGCTGGCAGCTGGGCGGGAGTTAGTGCTTGACAATCTCCCGGGCCGCCACTACACTTGCGCCCTACGGAGAGATGGCGAACCCCCTCCACCTGGCTTGGCAATCGGCGCTCTGATCACCTGTCGAGGCCAAGCCGTGCGCCGGTGCGCCGCCGCCACCTCTGACGGCAAGGAGGCCACGAATGTCGAGTACGTTCTACCGCGTAATGCGCACCCAACCACCGGTGGAGGTCGGCCCTAGCAATACAGTAATCAAGAACATGCGCGGAGACGCCCTGGAGATGACGGTGTTCTTCGTCGGCAAGGGCGAGGCGATTCTCCTGCGCCGCCACAACAAGGCCCTCTTGATCGATGCCGGTGTGGGGCGAGGTAGCATTGGCGTTGCGCTGGGTGAGAAGATCGCTGATTACATTAGGAATCCCGATGATGATCCTAACAGCACTGGGCCAGGCCTTAGCCTAGTCGGCATCATCTCATCACACCCCCATGTTGACCACATCAACGCTGCGCCGACGATCCTAGGGATGGTAGGTTCTACAAATCTGAGCCCAACTGCCAAATACTATTACAACGGATTCGATGTTGGCGTCAGTCTCAAGCCTGCTCTCGATTCTGCCGTAAATAATGCATTCGGCAATGCGAAGCCCGTCGGTGGGAGCGCCGGCGGAGCGCACACGAACAATAGCCCTATCGTTCCGCCTCTGTCCTCCGATGTCACGATCAGGATCGCAGTCGAGCACGACAGTCAGTTCGAGCCGGAACAAAAATATCGCTCGATCTTCATGAAGCTGCGATTTCGAAAAGCGAAGTTCATTTTCACGGGTGATGCCAATAAGAAATACGAAACGCAGATGCTCAATCTCCTCCCGGAGTCTTCGCATAAGCAAGATCTGCTTAAGATCACGCATCACGGCAGCAGTGACGGCACCGGCGATACATTCGTTGAAAAGACCCAGCCCCGTATCTCAGTTGCATCCTCAGACGCAGCTTCAAGCCACAGGCTTGAGCAGGACGTACGCGACAGGCTAGCGCCGTATGGCGTGGTGTTTGACACCCATACGGCAGACGGCGACATCATCGTCCGTACCGACGGAAAGAGGCGGAGGTTAGATGGCAAATACGGCATACTCTACGAGATAGAGGAGTCTAGCCCGGGCAGGGTGATGCCATCTATCTAGGCGATATTCAGCAGTACTGAAGTAACTGTGCACCCGCATACGCAATAGCTCCCTACCCTGGTTGACATCACGATCTCGTGCTATACTGCGCAGCGAGCAGCCGATACGCTGGGGTGGGCCGTCGGTCGCCAGTCCGTCTGAGGCGGACGAGGTTTGCCTTGACGAAAGTACGCTCCCGGCCCCGCCCTAAGGCGAAGGCCAACACCACCCGCAGCCGGCCCAACGTCGGCCGCCGGCGCAGCAGGCCATCGCCACTGGAGTCTTTGGGCCGCTTCCTGTTTCGGTTGGAGGCGATCGGCATCGCCCTCGTCGCCCTCGCCGTCATCTCTGTCCTGTGGCTGGTACCGGCGACTCGCGGCGCGACCGACCTTCGCGACGGCTTCGTCCGCACGTTCGGGCTGATGGTCTTCGCGATCATCGGTCTGGTGGCATACCTCGGCCTCGCCGTCGTCCGGCGGCGGCTCGACCAGACCTTCGCCAGCTATCGGCCCTGGCTGATCGCGGCGTTGCTGGCGGCGGTTGTCAGCGGCCTGCTCGGCTTCTTCCGGCCGGACTGGCAGCTCGGCGACGTCACGCTCGCCGACGTCACCGCCGGCGGCGACGCGGGCCACCTGATGGCCGGCAGCGTTATCGGCATCCTGGTCTGGATCGGCTTTGGCCTGGCCGCCTTCGCGATCATCACGCCCTCCGGCGCTGAGGCGACCACACGCAACCTCGGCCGCGGGGCGCGGGCCGTCTGGCGCTGGGGCCTGCCCGCACGCGCCTGGAGATCGGTCTGCGCCCTTACCCAACTGATCTTTCCCACGCGCAGGCCGCCTCAGGGCGCGGAGAAAGTGCCGCTGGATAGCGTCATTTGGGCGCAGCAATCAGAGCCAGAGCCGAAGCCGCCGGCCCATCTCACCGCCGATGCGCCAGCTGCTGATGAAAAGCCGCCGCCGCCCGAAGTCGGCGAGCAAGCGCCGCTGCCGCTGGACGACGAAGAGACCGGCTCGCCGAGGAAGGCACACGACGGCTGGCAGCTCCCCGCTGTTGACCTGCTGCGCGATGTCAACCCGCAAGGCGGCCAGCCGGACAACGCCGCCCGCGCGCGGCTGATCGTCGAGACGCTGGCGTCGTTTGGCGTCGATGCGCGCGTTATTCAGATAAACGAGGGGCCGACGGTGACGCAGTTCGGAATCGAGCCGGGTTGGGAGATAAAGACGCGGCGCGTGCCGGAGCGAGACGGTGCGGGCAGGCCGTTGCTGGACCGCGACGGCCAACCAAAAGTCAAGCTGGAGGAGACATCGCGGACGCGGGTGCGGGTGAACCAGATCACATCGCTCTCGAACGACCTGGCGCTGGCGCTCGCCGCGCCGTCGCTGCGGCTCGAATCGCCGGTGCCGGGCAAGCCGTTCGTCGGCATCGAAGTGCCGAACCACACCGCGGCGCTGGTCACCCTACGCAGCGTCATCGAATCGCGGCAGTTCAAGCGCCTCTCGGCTCGTTCGCGCCTGACGCTGGCGTTGGGACAGAGCGTCGCGGGAGAGCCCAGCGTGGCGGACCTGGCGAAGATGCCGCATCTGCTGATCGCGGGCGCTACGGGCAGCGGCAAGAGCGTCTGCATCAACGCGATCATCGCCTGTATCTTGATGCACGCCTCGCCGGAGGAGGTGCGATTCGTCATGATCGACCCGAAGCGGGTGGAGCTGGCGCAGTTCGCGGCGATCCCGCACCTCGCCTTCTCCTCTATCATCACGGAGATAGACCAGGTCGTCGGCACGCTGCAGGCCATCATCCATGAGATGGAGAGCCGCTACCGCCGGTTCGCCCAGCTCGGCGTACGCAACATCGAAACGTACAACAGCCATGAGAGCTGCCCCAGCCAGCTCCCGTACTGGGTCGTCATCATCGACGAGCTGGCCGACCTGATGATGGCGGCGCCGTACGAGGTGGAACGGCAGCTCTGCCGGCTGGCCCAGCTCGCGCGGGCGACGGGCATCCACCTGATCGTCGCCACGCAGCGGCCGTCGGTCGATGTCGTCACCGGGCTGATCAAGGCGAACTTCCCCACGCGCATCGCCTTCGCCATGAGCTCCCAGGTCGACTCGCGCACGATCCTCGACTCCGCCGGCGCAGAGAAGCTGCTCGGCCGCGGGGACATGCTCTTCATGCCAACCGACGCCGCCAAGCCGCGCCGGCTGCAGGGCGTCTTCGTCTCCGACCAAGAGGTGGAGCAGCTCGTCCAGTTCTGGACACAAGATCGCTTCCAGAACGTGGAGCGCGAGGTCTTCGACAGCTTGCTAGATGAGGCGAAGGACGCGATTGTCGAGGCCGAGGGGGAAGCTGACCCGATGCTGAGCCGCGCGATCGAACTGGCGCGCGAGCATCGCACGATCAGCACATCGATGCTCCAGCGGCGGCTGCGCATCGGCTACCCCAGGGCGGCGCGGGTGATGGACGACTTAGAGGAGCGCGGCATCGTCGGCCCGGCGGAGGGCCAGGGCAGCCGCGAGGTGCTGATCGATGACAACACGAGCGAGGACGAGGCGCCTGCGGACGAGGCGGCGCAAAAGCAGCTACAGGTCTAGAACCATCTAACTCATCGTTCTCCAGTGTGAAGCTGCCCCGCCCCGTCGCCGGCGACGGAAGGCGGCTTAGCGAGGTGTATACTAACGCTGCCTCGTGGCCTTGCATCGCGCTTTGATCCACCTCGGCATTCGGTCGATCACCCCGCTGGATAGGCCGTGCACGCGGCCGAGAAGAGTTGGGGTTTTCCTATTCCCTCGGCTTGATCAACGACACCCTCGGCGTCATCCTGCAACACGGTCACTCAGGTAACTAAACGAAGCTTCCAGCAAGAGTCACACGGAGCGTCTCAAGGAGCGCCTCGATTATCGAGGCGCTCCTTCGTATCGGTGGGCTGATAGACCTCCAGACCTGCGATTAGGTATAATCGCTTGGAGCCGCGTTCCAAGGCACAGCTCCTATGCCCAACCTGCCGTTACGACCAGCCATCATCGCAGCGCTAGCAGCCGTCCTGATCCTGGCTGGCACGTTGGGCGATGGCCGCGCGCCGGCTGTCTCCGCCGGGCCGTCCGTCCAGCCGCAGGTGTACCAGGCGATCGCCCGCCAGCCGGAGATAGACGTCATCGTCACGCTGCAAGCGCCGCCAGCGTTGGCCTCATCGCCAAGCGACTTGCGCGCCATCCGGTTTCAGGTCGCGTCGCGCCAGGCCCAGGTACTCGCCGGCCTGCCCGCGGGCGGCCTCGCGCTCAAGTATCGCTACGCGGCCGTGCCGGCGCTCGCCGGCCGCATCACGGCCGCGGGACTGGCGGCGCTGAGCCAACGGCCGGATGTAATCGAGATCGCATTGGATGGTGAAGGCGTCGCCGCGACGACACAGAGCGCCGCGCTGATCCACGCCGATGAGGTGCATGCGAGCGGCCTCACCGGCGCTGGCGTCGTCGTCGCGGTGTTGGACAGCGGCATCGATACAGACCACCCTGACCTGGCAGGAGACGTTCTCTACGAAGTCTGCTTCCTAAAGCTCGAAGCGTGCCCGGAGGCTCCCCATCCGGCCGAGGACAACTTCGGCCACGGCACCAACGTCGCCGGCATCATCACCGGCGACGGCCAAGTCGCGCCACTAGGTATCGCGCCCGACGCCAAACTGGCGGTCTATAAGATCTTGGCCAGCAACGGCTCCGGCCGCTTTTCCGACTGGATCGCGGCGCTGGACGACATCATCGCCAACCACCCGGAGGTCGATATCGTCAACATGAGCCTGCAGAGCGGCAACGCCTGTCCGCTGGCCGCCATGGCCGCCGCCATCTCCATCCTCCGGGACAGCGGCGTGCCCACCTTCATCGCAGCAGGAAACCACGGCATCAAGGATGCGCTGGCGATTCCTGCCTGTCTCGGAGCGGCGATCAGCGTCGGCGCGACGTACGATGGCGACAACGGCCGGGTAGACGGCTGGAAGGTCGACTGCACGGACGAAACGACCAGCGCCGACCAGGTAGCCTGTTGGTCCGACTCCGACGCCACGTTGGATCTTCTGGCGCCGGGGGCCAGCATCACATCCACGAGGGCCGGCGGCGGCGCGATCACGTTCAACGGCACGTCGCAAGCGGCGCCGCACGCCGCCGCCGTCGCCGCGCTGGTGCTGCAGGCGTTCCCTGATCTCAGTGTTGACGATCTGGAAGCGCGGCTGAAGTCGACGGGGAAGCCGGTGACCGACGACCTGCGCGACAACGACCCAAGCACGAACCGCACCACGCCGCGTATCGACGCCCGCGTCGCGCTCCTCGCAGACGGCGACGACACGGATGGCGACGGCTGCACCAACGGGGAAGAGTACGGGCCGGACCCGCGGCGCGGTGGCCAGCGCAACCCGCTGAATCCCTGGGACTTCTACGATGTGAACGGGGACGGCGTCGTTAACATCTTCGACGATATCCTTGCCGTGATCGCCGCAGCCGGGCCGGATACTGGACCGGCGTACCAGCCGGAGCTCGATCGGTCGCCCGCCGCTGCCGATACCGCGCCGTGGCAGCAGGGCCCGCCCGACGGCACGATCGACCTCATGACCGACATCCTCGGCGTCGTTTCGCAGTTCGGCCATCGTTGTGCTGGGCCGCAGTAGGCCGGTGCGACCGGCCGTTCGATTCGCGTAGTATCGTAGATATATGGCAACGATCCTGCACCCCAGCATCCGCGCCGCGTTAGGTTGGTCGCTGCTCCTAGTCGCCGCTGGCGCAGCCGTTGTGTTCATAGGCAACGCGCGAAGCGCGGACGGCGCAGGTACGTCCTTCGGCGTTGCGGGACAGCCGGAGTTCGAACGCGGTACCCTCAGCCTGACGATTCAAGGGCCGACATCGCTGGCTTTCGGGCCGGACGGCCGCCTGTACGTTGCGTCAGAGACGAAGATCGTCGCATTGACGCTCGATGCGGGCACGAACTCCGTTCTCGCTACGGAGCAGATCGCCACCGGCCTCGGAGGCGTGCTCGGCATCGCCTTCGACCCGACAGCCACGACGCTCGCCCTCTACGCCTCCCGCCAGGAGCCGGGCGCGACGCCGGGGTACCAGGGCGCCGTCAGCGTCTTCACCGCCCCCGACTGGGAACGAACCGACGTAATCACCGGCCTGCCCAGCTCCGCGCCGCTGCTCAACCACCTCACGAACGGCCTCGCGTTCGATGCTGCGGGCAGGCTCTTCATCGCCCAGGGATCGAATACGGACGCGGGCATCCCCGATCCGCCCGGCAAGGAGCTCTACTGGCCGGAATCGCCGCTCTCGGCCGCGATTCTCGTCGCCGACATCCATGCGCCCGGCTTCGACGGTACCCTCACGTACGACCCGGCGGGGGAACCTGTCGACCACAACGTCGACCTGATTAGCGGCGATGTCGCCGTCTACGCGCCCGGTCTGCGCAATGCGTACGATCTGGTGCTGCACAGCAACGGCCACATCTACGCGACGGAGAATGGCGCGCTCGGGCAGAGCGTATCGCTCTCATGCACGGAGGACGGCGGCAACAGCAGCACCGCCGACGAGCTGAACCTCATCGAAGAGGGGAGCTACTACGGCTTCCCCAACCGCAACCGGGGCCGCTTCGACGCTCGCCAGTGCACGTATCGCCCGCCGGAGGAGGCGAGCGGCACCGGCTACACCGCGCCGATCGCTGTTTTGCCGAACCACTGCTCCTGCGACGGCATCGCGGAGTACACCGCCGCGGCGTTCGACGGCGCGATGCTAGGCGATCTGATCTACGTAGAGCTGATCCGGGGCAACGTCACGCGCGCCGTGCTGTCGCCGGACGGCCGCTCCGTGCTGCAAACGGCGACGCTGGCCGGCGAACTCGATTGGCCGCTGGACGTTACGGTGCGAGCGGATGGAACGATCTTCATCGCCGAGTTCCGCGGCAACCAGATCACCTACCTCGCGCCTCTGCCCGGCGCAGAGCCGTCAGCAACGGTCACGGCCACACCGGTCGCGCCGCCGCGCGCCACCGCCACATCGACGCCAGCGCCAACGGCGTCGCCTACCCCGGCGGCCACGCCCACACCGCCGCCGGCCGCTCCCGCCGGCGATGCGGACTGCAGCGGACTGGTGAACAGCATCGACGCGGCGTTTGTCCTGCAACTGGTGGCGGGGCTGATCGGCACGGTGCCCTGTCCGCTGGCGGCCGATACGAACGGCAGCGGCGAAATCGACGCCATCGACGCCACGCTAATCCTGCAGATCGACGCCGGGCTGCTCGTCTAGCCGGCCTGGACGCCGGACATCCCGGGCGGGGCACCCATACGCGCCCCGCCGCCGACCCGGTCGCCGGCCTCTGCCTGCTCCCGCCCCGCTTCTAGGTCACGATCCAAGGTGCGGAAGGCGGACATCGCGTTGAAGAGGATTACCACCGCAACCACGGAGAGCAACCCGCCAACGACAACGACTCCCCGCACACCGTACGCCTCCGCCGCCACGCCGGCGGGAACTGCGCCCAGCGGCATCAGGCCGAAGGTCATCATCATCACGCTCATCACCCGGCCGCGCATCTCTTCGGGAATGACGAGCTGGATCGCTGTGTTGTTCACCGTCATAAACACCATCGATCCGAAGCCGACACAGCCGAGGAAGAACAGCGCGAGGTAGAACGACGGCGACAAGGCGAACAGCACCAGGAACGCGCCGAAGCCGATCGCGCCGCCGAGCAGCAGCCGCGCCTTCTTGGGATAGGCATCGAGGTTGGCGATGATCAGCGCGCCGATCAGGCCGCCGACACCGGTGGCCGCCTGCATCACACCGAAGCCACTCGATCCGACGTCCCAGACCCGATTCGCGAAGACGGGCATCAATATCATGTACGGCATAGCGAGGATCATGGGCACCGTGGCGAAGAGGATCAGCGCTACCAGCACTGAGGAGCGTTTGATGTAGGAGAAACCGCCGACGAAGTCCTCGAAGAACGTGAACTCGCGTTCGCGATTCGGCGGCATCGGCGGCAGGGCGGCCGTGACGGCGACGGCGCCGACGTAGAAGCCCGTCGTAATAAAGTACGCGCCGCCGATGCCGATCAGCGGCACGAGCAGCCCGGCCAGCGCCGGGCCGAGGATTCGGCTGATGTTCATGGTGGCGGTGCTTAGCGCCATGGCGTTCATCAGCTTCTCGCGCGGCACCAGCGTCGCCACCAGCGCCTGTCGCGCCGGCATGTTGAATGCGAACGACGCGCCGGTCAGTGACGACGCGATCAGCAGGTGCCAGAATTCGATGGTGTCCGTGATGATCAGCACCCCGACCACCGTATTCATGACCACGAGGCTCGTCTGCGCGACAAGCAGCAGCTTCCGCCTATCCATACGGTCGGTGACGACGCCAGCGATGGGTGAGAGCAGCAGCATCGGCACGGCCACCGCCGCCATCAGGAAGCCGAGGTAGGCAGCGTTGTGCCACTTGTCTTCGACCAGCCAACCCCGCAGGATGATCATCATGTTCATCCCGAAGAAGAAGCCGATGTTGCCGATGAAGAGGTTGACGAAGTCGCGGTTGCCGGACAGCGAGGAGAACGTCTGCCGCCAGCCCCGGGACGCAGCCTGGCGCGGCGGGCCGCCGTCTAGGCTGCGCGGTTCGCTCTCGGAAGTGGGCGTGGGGTCTCCGTTAGGCATCCTTACGGAATCGTAGGAGATATCTAACGTCCACGTCAAGGTTAGGGCTGTGGCCGGAACAACTCGATCAGCTCGCCGCGGTGGACTCCAGTGCGGCCTGCTCCCGCTCGCGCAGGCGGCGATAGCCCGGAAGCAGAAGCACGATCGCCAGCAGCATCAGCGCCAGCAGCGCGCCGACTCCGGCTATCATCGTCTGAACACCCCGAGCGTCTGCCAGGACGCTCTCCGGCAGAAACACGAACGGCATGATCGACCAGCTAAGCATGTAGACGCTCATCACCCGCCCGTAGTACCGCGGGTCCGTGCTGCCGAGAATCATCGTGTTGTTCAGCGCCCAGTAGCCGTTCGAGGTGAACCCGACGACAAGCAGCGCCGCCAGACCGAGCGACAAGTTCGGCATCAGCGCGAAGAGGATGAGCGACAAACCGAAACCGATACCGCCTATTATCTGGATCAGCGATCGCCTGGACGTATTGGTGAGTGACGCAACGCCGAGCGAACCCACCAGCGCCCCAACAGCCATGAAGGCCCCCATCATGCCCAACCCAACCGGCCCGACGCCATACACCTCCTCTTGGAACACAGGGAAGAACATCCGATACGGCATCCCCAACACGATTGGCACGAACCCCATCAGCAGCAGGATCGGCAGCACCTTATGGTCCCGGATGTACCGCAGGCCATCGACCAGTTCGCGGAACGGATGCGCCCGTTCGCGATCTCGCGACGGCTCTCCGCCGGGAATGCGAGCGATGAGCAGCGCCGCCACCGCGAAGCAGGCCGCCATCAGATAGTAGACGCCGGTGATGCCGATGAACGGGACGGCGATGAGGCCGCCCGCCACGGCCGGCCCGATGATGCCTGTCGACGTGAAGGCGGAGCTATTCAGCGCGACGGCGTTCATCAGCTTCTCTTCCCCTACCAGCTCCGGGATCCAGGCCTGCCGCGCCGGCACGTTGAACGCGAAGACGGTACCCGTGACGAGCGCGAGCACGAAGATGTGCCAGACGGCGATCACATCGGTCTGGATCAGCACGGCCGTCACCAGCGAGTTCACGACCATCGTCAACTGGCTGCCGGCGATCAGCCATCGCTTGTGCAGCCGGTCCGCCGCGACGCCGCCGATCAGCGTGAAGCAGAGTTGGGGTATCCCCCAGCCCAGGCCGACGATGCCGAGCGACGTCGCCGTTCCTGTCAGCTTGAACGTCAGGAAGCCCTGGGCCGTAATCATCATCTGGATGGCGCTAAAGGAGAAGAGCATGCTGATCCACAGCACGCGGAAGTGGGGGATTCGGAGCGACGAGAAGGTTCGCTTCCAACCTTCGCCCGAGATCTCCGGCCCTAGCTGCGTACTGGAAGCGCCCGCATGGGCCTGCGTCGG
Source organism: Chloroflexota bacterium (assembly GCA_022565155.1). Lineage (GTDB taxonomy): Bacteria > Chloroflexota > Dehalococcoidia > DSTF01 > RBG-16-68-14 > JADFKB01. Next base: position 35,287 of record JADFKB010000001.1, read on the forward strand.
CGAATGCTGCGGTGACTTCATCTGGTAGCGAGCGGGGAACCTATCTCCATGCACCTTAGCGCTCGCTCACGGCTATCGTCAACGGCGGGGCGCAGCAGGCTCCCCGCATCTATGCTCCCGCCCATACGCGTGATATAATCGCGCAGTAACTTCGCAAGAAGAGAGGCATTATGTTCGATAGCTGGGAATCGACCGTCGCGGTGGTCGTCGTCATCCTGATCGCCTACGCGGTCGTCCTGTCCATCGGAGCGATCTACTGGACGTACCGGGACGTACGCGGCCGCACGCGGGACGGCTGGGCGCAAGCCGTCTCGGTGCTGCTGGTAGCCATCTTCAACATGCCGGGCCTCTTGCTCTACCTGATCCTGCGCCCCCACGAAACGCTGAACGAAGCCTACGAGCGCAGATTGGAGGCAGAGGTGCTGATGCGCGAGATGCCGGAGGAGCGTCCCGCCTGCCCCGGTTGCCAGCGCCCGATCAGCGAGGAGTTCATCGTCTGTCCGCAGTGCCGCACCAAGCTGCGCCAGCCCTGCGCGAGCTGCGGCCGGCCGCTGGACCTAAACTGGACGGCCTGTCCCTACTGCGCCACTCCCAGCGCCCGCGCTGAGACATCTCCGCCAGCATCTTCCGCTGCCCAAGACGGCCCGCCGCCGCCAGCCGAAGAGCCGACGGCAGCGACCTCTACGAGCAGCATCTCAGCGAAGAGCCCCACGCCCTCCGCCGCCAAAGAGTAGCGTACGCTCTGCTCGCTACGGCTACTCGGCGAGCGCTGCACCGTTCACGCGTAGATGCGCGAGCGAGCGCGGCTAACCGATCTCCGAGGCTAGTTTCGTGATGTCTACGTGCTGCTGAACCAGCTCGCTTGCGCGGGCGACCTTGCGGCGGCCGGAGAAGCGCGTGCGGCCGTACAGCTCGTCGACGAGCTCTACTGTGCGCACGGTGTCTTCGGGGGAGAGCAGCACAGTAACGTTCGTATCACCGCCGCCGAGCCTGTCGAGCAGGTAGGGGCTGGGCTGCTGGCCGCCGGTGAGGATCAGACAGTCCGGCTCCGTCGCCAGAGCCGCCAGGTGCAGGTCCATCTTGTCGAAGCGGTTGACCACGGCCTTCGCGCCGTGTTGGAGGAAGTACGGTTGGCCGGGGTCTGCGCTGACCGGGCCGAGCATGACGAACTCGACCGCTTCGTCCTCTTCTCCAGTGTCGACGAGGCGCGAGGCGTGGAGCGTCTGCGCCATCTCGCGCGGCGTCGGCCCGGCCAGCAGTCGATCTTCCGGCAGCACTGCCAGGCATCGCAGGCCGCGGTCCTCTAGCGCCTTCCGCGCGGCCGACACCATTCTCTCGGCCTGACGCGTAACGATCACGCCCAGCAGCGCATCGCCGAGCGTATTAGCTTCAGATGCGAGATCGCCAGCGCGCTGTTCGTCCGCTTGCGCAGCTACGAGAACGACCCGCGCCGATAGCTTCGAGGCCAGCTCTGCCGCCCAGCGGGCGCTTCGATGATAGTGAGACCGTCTGTGCCAGCGGCCGCCTGTGCGTCCTGCTCCGTGACGGCGCTCCCTGACGAATCGCAGCCCGGTACCAGCGCCAGCGCCCGCGCGTCGTCCTCGGCCGGCGCGTCCGCCCCGGTCGCGCTGCGGATGCGCAGCAGCCGGACGCTGCGGTCCTTGAGAGAGGCAGGCGGCGAGGCCGGCCGCCGTGGCGGTGCGCCCTTCGCCGGGCTGGAGCGAGGCGATGATGATCGTCGGCATCGGCGCCAGTATAGCGAGCCACGTGGGCGCAGTCGACCGCCGCTTGCCCGCGAGTCTCGGCCGTCGTTAGAATGCCAGCGGTGCCGAGGTAGCTCAGTCGGTAGAGCACTGCACTGAAAATGCAGGTGTCGGCAGTTCGAGTCTGCCCCTCGGCACCAGACTCTACACTGTGGTGAAAGAAGGGAGTAACATGATGGAACGCTTACGGAGTATCTGGAGAGCGCTGAATAGCGAGGAGGGCCACGCTTTGCCGTTCCTCGGCGTGTTGCCGGCTGCGGCCGGCGCTGTCCTGCTTGGCATCGGCGCGGCAAACGATACCGACTGGATGGCCATAGCCGGCGGCATCGCGCTGGCGGTCGGGGTGTTCGCGACGCCGATCCTGGCTCACAACAACATCGACTACGCTGTCTACGACCGCCTCAACAAGCTGGAGAAGTCTGAGTAACGAGCAGAGCCCAGCGATGCAAGCCACCCGTTGGCCGCCAGGGAGCGCCTTAGAGCGCCTGGCCCCAGGCGGATAGAAAGGAACCCCCACAATGACGCGGCCGGTCGTCCATTTTGAGATCCACGGCAAGGACGGAGCGAAGCTCCAGGAGTTCTACCGGTCGCTCTTCGGCTGGGAGATCGACGCCAACAACCCGATGCAGTACGGCATGGTCACGCCCGGCGTCGGCGGCCCGCCGGAAGGCGTCGGCGGCGGCATCACCAGCTCAGACGCAGCGCCGATGGTGACGATCTACGTCCAGGTAGTGAGCCTGGACGAGACGCTGGCTAAGGCGGAGAGCATGGGCGGGAAGACCGTCATGCCGCCGATGGACATCCCGGACGGCCCGACGATGGCGCGGTTCTCGGACCCCGAGGGCAACGTCATCGGTCTCGTCAAGCAGTAGCGCTGACGCCGCTACGCCGGCGCGTCCGCGAAGCGCGGCAGCACCTTCGTGGCGAAGAGTTCCAACGAGCGCATGATCTTGTCGTGCGGCGTCAGGCCGATGTACGTCCAGGCGAAGAGCCAGCGCACCGGCGTCTGCTCCAATAGCGCTTCCATCTGGCGGCTGACGCTATCCGGCGTCCCGACGAGCAGCATGCCGAGCTCCATCATCTCCTGCGGCGTGAACCGCTCGCGGCCCGGCTCCGTCAACCCGCGATCGAAGCCGAACGGAGCGAACCAGGCCGCGCCGCAGAACGCGCCCGAGTTGCCCCACAGCGCCAGCGCCTCCTCATCGCTGTCGGCGACGACGACGTCACGCAGAACGCCCAGTCCTTCGCCGGGAGCGAGGCTGCGGCCGGCCTTCGTCGCCTCGTCGTGGTAGACCTCGTAGAGCTGGTTCTGGAGCGATGGGTAGAGCGGCGGCAGAATCGCCGTTACCCCCTCGCGCGCGCACCAGCGGATCGTGTCCTCGCTCGATGCGAATGGCTGGAAGATGGGCGGGTGCGGCTTCTGCAACGGCTTGGGGACGACGCCGATCTGCCGGACGATGTTCGATTCATCGACGCCGGCGCCCCACTGCTTCGTCGCATCGATGTCCCAGGGCGTGCCGTCGGGCGGGATCTGCCAGAACTTGCCGTGATAGTCCATCATCCCGTCGCTCCAGGCGCGCTTGATGATCTGGAAGTGCTCCTCGAACGCCTGGCGGTTCGCCTGGTCGATCTCGTCGTGCTCGTACGGCGTCGCGCCGTGGATGCCGTGGAGCTGCTGCGCCATCACGTCCACCCAGCGGCGCTGGTAGCCGCGCGCGAAGCCGGCGTTGGCGCGGCCGCCGCTCATGTGGTCCAGCATGGCGATATCCTCCGCCACCCGCAGCGGGTTCTGTGAGGGAAGCACGATGCCGAGCTGGCCGACGCGGATGCGCTTGGTCTGGAGCGCGACGAAGAGATCGAGCAGAACCGGGTTGTTGGATATCTCAAAGCCTTCGATGTGGAAGTGATGCTCGGTAAACGAGATCGAGTCGTAGCCGAGCTCGTCGGCGAGCTGCGCCTGCTCCCGCAGTTCTTCTAGCATCTGTTGGTAGAGTTCGGGGCGCAGGCCCGCCATGCCCTTCTCGATCTCGCCTCGTGACCCGATCGAGGGCAGGTAGAACACGCTCACTTGCATCCGATGCCTCCTCCAGCTTGCTTCGTCACCCGCCACAGGGTATGTAGACAGCAGCGAGACGTCAAGCCTAGAAGGGAAACCCCGAAATGAGACTGAAGGACAAGGTGGCCCTGATCACCGGCGGCGGTTCCGGCATTGGCCGGGCGATCGCGCGCGAGTTCGCCGGCGAAGGCGCGAAGCTGCTGATCGCGGAGCTGGACGAGTCGTCCGGCCAGGCCGTCGCGGACGAGATCGGCGAGGCGGCGCGCTTCCAGCGCTGCGATACGTCGCAGGAATCGGACGTGGAGGCCGCGATCGCCGCCACTATCGATGCGTTCGGGCAGCTGGACATCATGGTGAACAACGCCGGCGTCGCGCGGCAGGACTGGGACACGACGCTGGCAGTCAACCTCTCGGGCGTCTACTACGGCTGCAAGCACGCCGCAGAGCGCATGGCCGCGCACGGCGGCGGCTCGATCATCAACCTGTCATCGATACTTGGGCTGGTCGGCATCGGCGGTGAAGACCCCTACGTGGCGGCGAAGCACGGCGTCGTCGGGCTGACGCGCAACTTCGCCATCGCCTTCGGCGGCCGGGGCGTACGCGTGAACTGCATCAACCCCGGCTGGATCGAGACACCGATGACGGATCCGATTCGTGAATCCGAGTCGATTCAGCAGCAGGTCGTGACGCAGACGCCGTTAGGCCGCTTCGGCACGCCGGAGGAGGTGGCGAAGGTCGCCCTCTTCCTCGCGTCGGACGAGTCGTCGTTCGTCACGGGCGCGCCGCTCATCGTCGATGGCGGCTGGACTGCGCATTAGGGGGCAACGTCGAAGACAGACGCGCCCTTCCTGTGAATGAGGAAGGGCGCGTCGTATCGTTATCTGGAGCCAGCGAAGAGACTCGAACTCTTGACCTGTCGATTACGAATCGACTGCTCTACCACTGAGCTACGCTGGCTAGGCTACGGTCAGTCTAGCGACTGCGCGTTCCGGCGACAACGGCCGTTGGGGCTACAGCGTTACTAGTCGGCGCTGACCGGCGTGTGAGGGTGCCAATGTGGGCGTTTGGCTTACCTCTAACTCATGGGAGAAGGGTAAATAGAGAAGAGAAGGAATAGTGCAAAACCGCCATTTTTACCACCTTGCTTGGATCTCCGCAGGCCTGCCTGTCTGCGACGAAGGAGTACTTGGGTTCGCGTACTTAGTTGGGCAACTGCGCAGATGGGGGACTGTCCGGTGACGCTCTCTGCACCTAGGAAGTATATCGCCCGCGCACGACTTTCAAATTATTCAACAACCGCCTATCGGACCTGGTGGGGGTCGCCCCGGATTAGCTCGACATTGCCAGGCAGGACGGCAGATGCTGCGGATGATGTAAGATGACTCCACTCACGAGGTATCAGGCGCACCATCTCGGCAACGTATCTGCATGAACAATAAGGAACTCACCGAACGCGACATCTGCAATAAGTTCATCACGCCCGCTGCCAGGCGGCCGGGCTGGCACAGTCCTGCCATCGGGAGTAGAATCGAAGGAAGCGGGTCCAATGAAGCGTACACCTGAGCTGTCGCGTCGCTTGTTGGGTTGCTCCTCGTGGCTAAAGGAGTCCACCGTAGGAGGCCGGGCGCTGGCGGCCATTGTCCTGATGGTCGTGGTGTCCACAGCTTGCGGGAGCAGCGGTGATGGACCGCGGCGTGAGCCAGACTACCAACTAGTGCCGGCGGTGGAGTCAGCCACGATTGACGGGAGGATTACGGGATTCTCGACGATACCGGGAGCGGAGGATGAGGCCGTAGCGCTCACCCAGCAAGGCATCATCTGGCGATTTCCGCTCGACAGGAGCCGCCCCGCCGTCGTATTTGGCGACGTTTCGGACCGCACGCCCGCCATCGATCTGAGTATTCTTGAGGAGTTTGGTCTCCTGGGACTGGCGTTCTCGCCGAACTTCCAGGTGGACGGGCGGGTGTACCTCTATTACACAGCGGTCGACCCTCCCGAGCACACCATACTATCCCGCTTCCATGTTGTGAACGGGACCATGGACCTGGCAAGCGAGCAGATTCTCCTGGAGGTCCCACAACACTCCGGCAATCACAACGGCGGGCAGCTCGCCTTCGGTCCGGACGGCTACCTGTACCTCGGGCTGGGTGATGGCGGCGGGAATGGTGATCCAGAGGAGAACGGGCAGGACCTGTCGACCTTGACCGGCTCCATCCTCCGGCTCGATGTCTCTGGCGAAGATTACCGAATCCCGCCGGATAACCCGTTCGTGGATAGGGCAGACGCTCGCCCTGAGATCTATGCGTACGGGCTGCGCAACCCCTGGCGCTTCAGCTTCGATAGGGCTACAGGTGATTTGTGGGCCGCAGACGTGGGCGAGGAAAGGTGGGAGGAGGTGGACCGCATCATGCCCGGCGGGAACTACGGTTGGAACATCGTAGAGGGATTGGAGTGTTACGACGCATCTAGCTGTGACATGAGCGGGCTGCAGCCGCCGCGTGTGGTATACGGCCGCGATGACGGGTGCGCCGTGACGGGTGGGTTCGTCTACCGGGGTCCCTCTATGCCGGAGCTGAACGGGTACTATGTGTACGGCGACTACTGTAGGGGTACGATCTGGGCGGTGAACACGGCTGACGACAGCCCGCCGGTTCTTCTCGCCGAAACGGAGCTACTGATCACCACCTTCGGGGAGCTCGCGGACGGCGAACTGCTGGCCCTAACACTCGGAGGCGGAATCTACCGCCTTCAGCGCGCTCTGAAGGCGAGCGTGGGCGATTAGCTCACTTGGCTAGGCTACGGTCAGTCTAGCGACTGCGCGTTCCGGCGACAACGGCCGTTCGGGCCACAGCGCTACTAGTCGGCGCTGGCCGGCGTGTAGCCGGAGCGCTTCGCCTGACGCATCGCCCGCATCCCTTCCCGAATGGTCATCAGCGGCGTCGTCCTGATCGACTTCACGGAGCCGCCGGCGGACACGGCGAGCGAGAACGCCGCCGCACTCACGTTGTCCGGCATGTTGGCGATCGCGACGATATCGTAATCGCCGAACGCGAAGTACGCCGATTCAATCTTGCCGCCCAGCTTTCGCACGGCGGGCCGGATCGCTTCGATCCTGTCTTGCGGCTTCTTCACCAATTCGGCCCACGCTTCTGGTGTATAGGCGACCTCGTACAAGTATCGTGGCATTGTGACCTCCTGCCTTCATGCTCCACTCCGGGGGTTGTTCATCGCCACAAGAATACCCGTCTTTCCGCGATTTTACCAGCCCGTCACTAGCGACAGGTATCGCTTGCTATACTGCGTAGCCATGAACGAGCTGTTGTTCGTCGATGCAACGGAAGAGTTGCAGGCGCTCGCTACTGAGCTGGAGCGGGCGGGTTTCCACATCCGCAGCTGTCCTCTCGACGAGGCAGCGGAGCAGATCTCCGGCGGGGAGCAGGTAGATGCGCTGCTGATCAACCTGACGGCGGAACCAGCAGACGCGGCCATTCGCGAACTGCTCCACGCCGGACGCCTGCCGCCGCACACTGCCACAGTCGCCATCCTCGGCATTGAGCAGCTGCGCGGGCCGGAGGCCGAGCTGCCGATCGATGAACTGATCGTCTTCCCGGCGCCAGCGGAGGAGGCGATCGCGCGTATTCGGCGGGCGATACGCCGCCGGGCCGGGCCGGAGAGCGCCCACGTCCTGCGCTGCGGCGACCTGACGATCGACCAGGCGAGTTACAGAGTGTTCGTCGCAGGCCGGCCGGTCGATCTGACGTACAAGGAGTACGAGCTGCTGAAGTTCCTGGCGCAGAATCAGGACAAGGTCTGCACCCGCGAGATGCTGCTCAGCCGCGTCTGGGGCTACGACTTCTACGGCGGCGGCCGCACCGTGGATGTCCACATCCGACGGCTGCGCAGCAAGATCGAAGACCGCGGCCACACCTTCATCCAGACCGTGCGCAACGTCGGCTACCGCATCCACGCCGGATAACACGCCGCCTACACACAGACGAAACTGCCCCCTCCTATTTGTGAAGTCTGTAACGTAATCGTAACATGCGCGAAACATCGTAGAAACCTCTATCCAGCAGACTGCGAATAACGGGGTGAGCGCGCGTGCGCTGGAGTTGGAGGAGGTCTCTACGATGATCGATACCGGCGATACTGCGTGGATGTTGGTATCCACGGCACTTGTCATGTTCATGACACCGGGCCTTGCATTCTTCTATGCGGGCCTGGTGCGCAGCAAGAACGTGCTCTCGACGATGATGCACAGCTTCATCGTCATCGGCTTGGTCTCTGTGCTTTGGGTCATTGTCGGCTACTCGCTGGCCTTCGGTTCGGACTGGTTTGGGGGCTTAGTCGGCAATCCGGCGGACTACTTCGGCATGAAGGACGTGGGGCAAGAGCCGGGGCCGTACGCGCCCACCATCCCGCACATGCTATTCATGGTCTTCCAGATGACGTTCGCGATTATCACGCCGGCGCTGATCACGGGCGCGTTCGCGGAGCGGGCGAAGTTCGGCCCCTTCCTCGTCTTCATGGCCCTGTGGTCGCTCCTCGTCTACGCACCGATCGCCCACTGGGTCTGGGGCGACGGCGGCTGGCTGCAGGACCTCTGGGGCGGAGTCGCGCTCGACTTTGCCGGCGGCACTGTTGTGCATATCAACGCTGGTGCCGCAGCGCTCGTCGCCGCGATCCTGTACGGCAGGCGCAGGGGCTACGGTACAGAGCCGATGCAACCGCACAACATTCCGTTTGTCTTGCTGGGAGCGGCGATCCTCTGGTTCGGCTGGTTTGGCTTCAACGCCGGTAGCGCGCTGGCTGCAGGGGACCCTGGGGGTGATTTCCCAAGCATCGCCACGAACGCCTTCGTTGTTACGTTCGTCGCGACGGCCGCCGCCATGGTGACCTGGGCCTTGCTGAGTTGGGCGCTGGCAGGCAAGCCGAGCCCCGTCGGCGTGGCCGCGGGCGTGGTCGCCGGACTCGTCGCCATCACACCCGCCGCCGGCTTCGTCGACGTGATGCCGGCGCTCGCGATTGGCGTCGGCGCCGGTCTATTCTGCTACGGCGCGGTGCAGTTCCGCATCAAGATGCGGCTAGACGACTCGCTCGATGTCGTCGGCGTGCACGGCGTCGGCGGCGCCTGGGGCGCCTTCGCGACCGGCATCTTCGCGGTCGCCACCGTCAGCGGCGCCTCCGGGCTGATCGACGACAACGCCGGCCAGCTCGCCCGGCAGTTGACGGGGATCGGCTCAACCATGGCCTACTCCTTCATCGTCACCTTCCTTATCTTGAAGGTGCTGGACCTGACGGTCGGCCTGCGGGTTACTGAGGATGCGGAACAAGTCGGCGTCGACACCTCCGAGCACGGAGAGCGTGGCTACGTCTTCGATGTGTAGCTCGGAGCCGAAGGCTCGCATGAGAACGAACGGATCGCCCATCGCTGCCGGCGCGTTCACACCGGCTGACGTGGCTAGCAAGAGAGGAATCTGATGAAGAAGATCGAAGCGATCATCCGGCCAGAGAAGCTGGACGCGGTGAAGAGCGATCTGGAAGCCGCCGGCTTCCTGGGCCTGAACATCGTCCACGTGACCGGCCGAGGCGTGCAGAAAGGCATCGTCCACACCGGCCGCGGCGGTGAGACCTACGCGGTAGACATGCTGCCGAAGCTGAAGATCGAAGTCGTCGCCAAAGACGCCGATGCGCAGAAGGTGGTCGAAACGATCATCAATGCTGCCAAGACCGGCAACATCGGCGATGGCAAGATCTTCGTGACGGCAGTGGAAGAAGCGATCCGGGTGCGCACCGGTGAGCGAGGAGAGGACGTCGTCTAACGACGGCGCCACAGTGAGTGAGGAGGGCCGGTTGTGACACCGGAGGAAATCGCCACGTTTATCAAAGAGAACGATATCAAGATGGTCGACCTGAAGTTCAACGACCTGCCGGGCCTCTGGCAGCACTTCTCCCTACCCGTGTCTGAAGTCGTCGGAGACGACGGCAAGCCGACGAGCATGTGGGAGGAGGGTGTCGGGTTCGACGGCTCCAGCATCCGCGGGTTCCAGAAAATCCAAGAGAGCGACATGATCTTGATCCTGGATCCTGACACCGCGGTCCTCGATCCGATGCTGAGGGTACCTACGCTCAGCGTAATCTGCGATATCCTCGACCCGCTGACGCGGACACCCTACACTCGCGATCCTCGCTACATCGCGAAGAAGGCTGAAACGTATCTAAAGTCGACCGGTATCGCGGACACCAGCTACTGGGGCCCTGAAGCGGAGTTCTTCATCTTCGACGACGTCCGATTCGATCAGACGGAAAACTCCGGCTACTACTACATCGACTCCGTGGAAGGCGCATGGAACAGCGGCCGGGAGGAGAACCCCAACCTGGGATACAAGCCGCGATTCAAGGAAGGCTACTTCCCTACCCCCCCTCACGACTCGCTTCAAGACCTGCGTACCGACATCGTGCTGGAGATGGCCAAGGTCGGCATCCCGATCGAGGTGCACCACCACGAAGTCGCGACGGCCGGCCAGTGCGAGATCACGATGCGCTACGACGAGCTGCTGAAGGTGACAGACCGGTTGATGTGGTACCGCTACATCGTCAAGAACGTCTCTCGCCAGAACAACAAGGTGGCGACGTTCATGCCCAAGCCGCTCTTCGGCGACAACGGCTCCGGTATGCACACGCATCAGAGCCTCTGGAAGGACGGCACCAACCTCTTCTTCGATAAGGACGGGTACGCCCTTACCAGCGAGACAGCTCGTTTCTATACCGGCGGCCTGCTGAAGCACGGCCGCTCGCTAATGGCACTCTGCGCGCCGACGACGAACTCCTACAAGCGCCTCGTCCCCGGCTTCGAAGCGCCGGTAAACTTGGTCTACTCCGCCCGAAACCGCAGCGCCGCCGTCCGCATCCCCGTCTACACAGACAACCCCAACAGCAAGCGGCTGGAGTTCCGTCCTCCGGACAGCACCTGCAACCCGTACCTGGCGTTCTCCGCGATGCTCATGGCCGGCCTGGACGGGATCCAGAACAAGATCGACCCAGGCGAGCCGCTCGACCGGAACACCTACGAGCTGTCCGCTGAAGAGGAGGCGCAGCTTCGCACTGTGCCGGGCTCGCTGGAAGAGGCATTGGACGAGCTGGAAGCGGACCACGACTACCTGCTCAAGGGAGATGTCTTCACCCAGGACGTGCTGGACGTCTGGATCGAGTTCAAGCGCCAGCAGATCGACGAACTTCGTCTGCGGCCGCATCCTTACGAGTTCTACCTCTACTTTGATATCTAACCGATCGTAGCCCGATCTCAGCAGCAGAGCCGCCTAATGGCGGCTCTGCTGCCGTATAGATGTAACCGTGTTGTAACAACCCAGACAGTCCGAAGTAACATCACGCTTCTATACTTAAGTAGAGTGAAAGGAGACGGCCATGGACGATCAGCGCGCATTTGTGCTCCAGACCTGCAAAGACCGGGACATTAAGTTCATCCGGCTCTGGTTCACGGACATCCTCGGGTCGCTAAAGAGCTTCGCAATCACGGTGGAAGAGCTAGAGAAGGCGCTGGAGGAGGGGATGGGCTTCGACGGCTCATCGATTGAAGGCTTTGCCCGCATCGATGAGTCCGACATGGTGGCGATGCCCGATCCAGCCACCTTCCAGCTCATACCGTGGCGGCCGTCCGAACGGGGCGTCGCGCGCATGTTCTGCGATGTCCTGCTCCCGAACGGTGAGCCGTTCGAGGGCGATCCTCGCTACGTACTGAAGCGCAACCTGAAGCGCGCGACCGAGCTAGGCTACACGTTCTACGTTGGGCCGGAGTTGGAGTTCTTCTACTTCAAGAGTGCGGAAGGCACCGAGCCGCTGGACCCGGGCGGCTACTTCGATCTGACGCCGCTGGACGCAGCCAGCGACCTACGCCGCCAGACCGTGCTGACCCTGGAGGAGATGGGCATCGGCGTCAAGTACAGCCACCACGAGGTCGCGCCTAGCCAGCACGAGATCGACCTGCGCTACACCGACGCGCTTACCATGGCCGATAACGCGATGACCTACCGGCTGGTGGTGAAGGAGATCGCGCTGGCGAACGGCGTTTACGCGACGTTCATGCCCAAGCCGATCGCCAGCGAGAACGGCTCCGGCATGCACACGCACCAGTCGCTATTCAAAGGAGAGCGGAACGCCTTCTTCGATGAGAGCGCCCCCTATCACCTTTCGGCGATCGCGAAGTCCTACATCGCCGGTCTGATGCGCCACGCACGAGAGTTGACGCTTGTGACCAACCAGTGGGTCAACTCGTATAAGCGGCTGGTGGCCGGCTACGAAGCGCCCGTCTACGTGACGTGGGCGCGCAGAAACCGCTCTGACCTGGTACGTATTCCGGAGTACAAGCCGGGCAAAGAGATGGCGACGCGCATCGAGTACCGCGCGCCTGATCCGGCCTGCAACCCCTACCTCGCATTCGCGGCCATGCTCGCCGCCGGCCTGGCCGGCATCGAGCACGAGTACCCGCTGCGAGAGCCGTCTGAGGGCAACGTCTTCGAGATGACGGCGGAGGAGCGCACCGCGCTCGACATCGACCTGCTGCCGGGAACGCTGGACGAGGCGATTCGCGCGACCGAGGAGAGCGAGTTGATGCGCGAGTGCCTGGGCGAGCACGTGTTCGAGAGCCTGCTCAAGAACAAGCGGATCGAGTGGGACGCCTATCGCGCGCACGTCACGGACTTCGAGCTGGAGCGCTACCTGGGCGTCCTGTAGGGACGATCCGTGGGTGAGCGCGCTCACGTTGACAAGCGCGCGCAGATTGGTGACAATGAAACCTCCCCGCTAGTCTTGGAGGTAGATCGTGCGCGCAGAACCCATGCGACCGTCCCCATCGCCGTGGCAACCGTTCAAGTCGCTCGCGTCGTTCGTTATGCGACCGGCAGCCCTCGCTCTCTTCGCATTCGCGCTGTTGATCGGAACGCCTGCGCCCTCGGCTGAAGGCGCAACGGTCGATATCCTCGTCGGCGACTTCTGGTTCTGCAGCGCTGGCTTCACTTTCGGCGTCTGCCCGACCACGATCACGGTCGGCGATACGGTTTCGTGGGACTTCTCCCCCTCCACGTTCACGCACACATCGACAGACTGCAATGGCGACTGCGGATCCCCTCCGTTCGGGACGGCGTGGGACTCCGGATTCGTGGCGGGCAACGGGCCCAAGTTCCAGCACACGTTCAACAGCGCCGGCGTCTTTCTCTACTACTGTACGATCCACCCGCTTTCAATGCGCGGCCAGATCACCGTTACCGGTGCCGTCGGCGGCATCGCCGAGCTGCCGGCGTTAGATGGTAGCCCTAGTGTCCAAACGGGCCCCGAAGGCGGTGGACTCAGCGTCGCTTGGGCTGCCGGCATCGCCGCTGCGGGCGCGGCCGCGCTCGGCATCACCGCCTTGTACGCGCGCCGGCGCTGGTTGCGCTAACGTTACGCCGTACGCCAGTCCACGTCGAATCACCTGTTGGTCGGACTGTCGCTAACAACCCCGGCCGTCACAGATAAGCTGCCGGCTACTTACGCTTCTGGAGCACCATTTTGGCACTCTCGCTTCTGCCCGTGGGTTGCGCGGTGGCGATCGTCCATTGTAGCCGTCATCGCGGCCAGAGAGACGGCGGACGACTGGGAGACAGCGGAACCGCACGCGAGCGGCCTCGCTCGTCTGGCCCGCCGGCGGCCGGGAGCTCGGCAGTCCCCATCTAGCATCGTCCCCGCGCTCCGATGTTCTGCACCGTGCAAATGGAGAAGCGGCCCTCCGTGCTGGAGGGCCGCTCTAAATTGACAAGTACCGGCTGGTTGGTCAGCCTACGGAAACGGAACGTTCGTAGTGAAAAACATGAACCTGCCGCTATCATTGGGAATGTGGTTGTAAAGATGAACCATCCAACCGAACGTGGAGAACCAGGCGTTTGGCTGGGGCTGCGCGTTGCATCCAGGTTCTGAGAAGCCTTCGTTTGTTCCGGCCTGGTTGGTACCAATTGCCCAGATGCAGAGACCGGGGTGCTGGTGCCACGCCTTCTGTGCGCCCACATCCGTGTTGTCTTCAGGGCCATCGAATCCTACCGGTTCCGCATCATCGCAGGTGGGCGGGTTGAGGTAAAATGGGCACACCTCCATATTCGGCACAACGTACCACATGCCGATCAGTTTACCGGGCACGTCGTTGCTGAAGTTGCCAGGATCGCTGTCGGTGCAGATCAGCCCGACCGGGTTCCGTATTTGGTCGGTTGGGTCGTTCGGGTCGCCGTTCCAGAATACCCGCGCAGCGTTGGCATACTTGGAGATGTGGATACCCATGTTCGGCACCATCTGCGTCAATTGGGTGTAGCCGTCCGCCAGGGCATCCTGGCAGTTCTGATACTTCATCGTCTCCACGGTCGCCAGGACGACCTGCTGGTCGACGAGAGAGCAGGTCTGGCCGTGGGCTAGGATAGTGCTGAGAATGTCGCCCAACAGGTCTATCTCACCACCGCCGTTTACGTCGTAGAGCAGCGAGTATTCGTATCCAGCCGCGTTCGGCGGGCCACCATACGAGGTACCGTAGCGGTAGATGACGCCGAGGATGTCGTTCAATAGATCGACGGTGCCGTCGCCGTTGATGTCGTGGCACGTTGCGCTGAGAGGCGGCCACTTCGCGGGGTTCGTCGCCGATGTCTCTTGCGGCTGCGTCGATAGGCCGATGAGACCGACCACGGCGACAGCGAGCGCGATGATCGCATACTTCACGACAGGCTCCTCGCCGGCTCCCCAACTTGCTTGAGCAAGTATAGCAGGTGTGTCAACTATTGCAACGCTCCGCTATTCTCGACATGTAACAATGTAGCGCCGCGCACCGTAGCTAGGATCGGCTTCCTATGGTTGCTCTACTCCGGATGGATAGCGGCGCCGGTACTGCGGAGCAAGAACCCGCTTCTCGCTCCCTACGTATGCGGGAGTGCGAGCCGCCGTTACGGGAAGAGCAGCTTCGTCGCCTCTTCCGCAGCCTCGAGGAGGTGGCGAGGGAAGATGCCGACGACTAACACCACCGTCAGGCCGCTGATCATCGCCGGCACGGGCGCCCGCCCTCTTCCTCCGGCTCGGAAAGGAGAAGCGGCCCTCCAAACAGGAGGGCCGCTCTGGCTTTGATACTCTATGATCCGCTACTGAGAGAACGGCACGTTCGAACTGAAGAACAGGAACCTGCCGGAGTCATTGGGGATGTGGTTGAAGAGGTGAACCATCCAACCGAATTCAGAGAACCAGAAATTTGGCGGCGGCATCGCGTTGCATCCACTTTGCGTGAAACCCTCGCCCGTACCGGCCTGGGTGGTACCAAGCCCCCACACGCAGAGACCCGGGTGCGTGTGCCACGCCTTCTGTACGTTGCCCACATCTGTGTTGTCTTCAGGGCCATCGAATCCTACCGGTTCAGCATTATCGCAAATGGGCGCGCCGGGGTACACGAAACAGGCTTCCAGATTTGGCTGAATGTAAAACATGCCGATCAGTTTATCGGGCACGTCCGTTCCCGGGGACGGATCGCTGTCGGTACAGATCAGCCCGACCGGGTTCCGTATCTGGTCGGTTGGGTCGTTCGGGTCACCGTTCCAGAAGACCCTCGCAGCGTTGGAGTTTTTGGAGATGTGGATACCCATGTTCGGCACAAACCCCGTCGTCTGGCTGTAGCCGTCCGCCAGGGCATCCTGGCAGTTCTGGTACTTCATCGTCGCCACAGTCGCCAGGACGACCTGTTGGTCAACGAGAGAGCAGGTTTGCATGTAAGCGTTGACAGTACTGAGAATGTCGCCTAACAGGTCTATCTCACCGCCGCCGTTCACGTCGTAGAGCAGCGAGTACTCGTATCCAGCCGCGTTCGGCGGGCCACCGTAGAACGTACCGTGCCGGTAGATAACGCCTAGGATGTCATTCAGCAGATCGACGGTGCCGTCGCCGTTGACGTCGTGGCACGTTGTGCTGAGAGGCGGCCACTTCGCGGGGTTCGTCGCCGATGTCTCTTGTGGCTGCGTCGATAGGCCGATGAGACCGACCACGGCGACAGCGAGCACCAATACTACAAATTTCAAGGCAGCCTCCTCGCTGACTCCCCAGCTTGACTGAGCAAGTATAGCAGGTTTATCAACAATTGCAACGCCAATTTCGCGCGTCGTATAACAAGGTAGCCGCATGCGACATAGCTGAGACCGGCAATCGACGGCTACGCGAAGAGCACCTTCGTCGCCTCTTCCGCAACTTCAAGGAGATGGCGAGGGAAGATGCCGACGTAGAAGACGCCGACGACTAGTGCCACGGTCAGGCCGCTGATCATCGCCGGCACCGGCAGCCTGCCCTCTTCCTCCGGCTTCGAGACGTAGAGCTCCTTGATCACCATCAGGTAGTAGTAGAGAGAGACGAAGCTCATCACGACGGCGATCACGGACAGCCAGAGGAAGCCCTCGCCGGCGACAGCCTGGAAGAGGATGAACTTGGTGAAGAAGCCCGCGAACAGCGGCATGCCTGATAGCGAGAAGAGCGCCGCCGTCAGCGCCGCCGCCAGCAGCGGCGTCCGCTCCGCCATGCCCCGGAAGCCGGCAATATCGTCGCGTCCGGTCAGGTTGTACCAGGCGATGATGCAGGTAAAGGCCGCCAGGTTGGTGACCACGTACCCCGCCATGTGCAGCAGCAGCGCGCTCGACGTCGCCGACGAGAGCGCCGCGATCGCCATCAGCATGTAACCCACCTGCCCGATCGACGAGTACGCGAGCAGCCGCTTGATGTTGCGCTGCTGGAGCGCGACGAGGTTGCCCAGCACCATGGTAAGGGCCGCCAGCGACGCGACGATCCACTGCCAATCGTCCAGCACGGGCATGAAGGCGCCGGAGAACAGGCGCAGCAGCAGCGCGAAGCCGGCCACCTTCGATGTCGCCGAAAGGTAGGCGGTGATCGGCAGCGGCGCGCCTTCGTAGGCATCCGGCGTCCACATGTGGAAGGGCACAGCCGCGACTTTGAAGCCGAGGCCCGCCAGCACAAGAACCAGCCCCATCAGCAGCCCCAGGTCGAAACCGGCCGTGCCGCCCTCGTACGCGGCGGCGATGTCACCGTAGAACGTAGAGCCGGACGTGCCGTAGATCAGGCTGATGCCGTAGAGCAGAATCGCGGACGCGAATGCCCCGAGCAGCATATACTTCAGGCCGCCCTCGTTGGAGCGGGCGTCCAGCTTCGCATAGGAGACGAGCACGAAGAGGCAGAAGCTCAATAGCTCCAGCGAGATGTAGGCGGTGAGCAGCTCGCGCGAGGCTGCCATGTAGATCGCGCCGATCGTCGACAGCACCAGCAGGCTGTAGTATTCGCCGGGATGGCGCAGCCGCGCCTGGACGAACTGGGCCGAGATGAGCGCAACCACTGCCGCCGTCGCCAGGAAGAAGACACGGAAGAACGTCGTATAGTTATCGATGAAGAGCAGGCCGGCGAACTCGCTCTCCTTGTTCACCCAGCCGAGCGACAGCCCCAGCATACCGAACAGACCGGCCGCCGCGACGTAGGGCAGCCACTCCTTCCGGAACGCAGGTACGAAGAGATCGAGCGCGAGGATCAACCCAGCCAGGCCGGCCAGGCCGAACTCCGGTGTCAGCAGCGAGTAGTCCAGGTTCAGCTCACCGGACATCGATTACACCCCTCGAATCTCGAACATCGAGCCTCGAACCTCCAGATCGCGCCACTAGCCGATCCCCGGAATCCGCAGCACAGAATCTGCGATGCGGTCTACGAACGGGCTGGGATAGACACCCATCAGGAACATGAAGGCGATCAGGAGCGCGCCGCCTGCGTACTCGTAGCGGCTCATATCCTTCAGGTGCTCCCACTTCTCGTTGGCAGGGCCGAAAAACGCCTGCGCCATCATACGCAGGACGTAGACGGCGGTAATCGCCGCGCCCAGAATCGCTAATGCTCCCAGCGCCGGATAGGTGCGGAAGATGCCCAGGAAGATGTTGAACTCGGCCACGAAGCCCGAGAGGCCGGGTAAGCCCAGCGAAGCGAGCCCGGCGATGGAGAAGAACGCGACGAAGTGCGGCATCCGCTTCACCAACCCGCCGAACGCCCGCATATCGCGCGTGTGCGCCTGGTCGTAGAGCACGCCGACCATGGCGAACATGAGGGCCGTCATCACGCCGTGGGAGAACATCTGCAACACCGCGCCGTTGACACCGACCGCGTTCATAGTCGCCAGCCCCATCAGGACGTAGCCCATATGGCTGACGCTGGAGTAGCCCACCATGTACTTGAAGTCGGTCTGGGCCATCGCGGAGATGGCGCCGTACACGACGTTGATCGTGCCGAGCGTGATCAGCGCGGGCATCCAGAACTCGGCGCCCTCCGGCAGCAACTGCATTCCCAGCCTGATAATGCCAAATGCGCCCAGCTTCATCAGCACGCCGGCGTGGAGCATGCTGACGGCCGTCGGCGCGGCGACATGGCCGTCCGGCGACCACGTGTGGAACGGCCAGAGGCCGGCCAGCACGCCGCAGCCGATTAGGAAGAGCGGGAAGACGATCTTCTGGAAGTCCTCGTCGAACTCCACCTCGTACAGCGTGGGCAGATCGAACGTGCCGAGGCCCGCCTCGACGAAGACGGCGAAGATGCCGACGAAGATCAGCACGCTGGCGCCGACGAGCACCAGCGTTAACTTCATCGCGCTGTACTCCTTTGTACGCGCGAACGTCGGGAAGACGCTGCTCGATCCCCAGACGGCGATCAGCAGGTACATCGGCAGAACGGCCAGCTCGTAGAAGAAGAACCAGAAGAAGAGATCGAGCGATGCGAAGACACCGAAGACGCCCGCGACGAGGACGAAGAAGAGAATGAAGAAGTCCTTGTTGCGGTAGTCGATCTTCCAGGAGATGAGGGCACCGGCGAACGTGACGATGCCCGTCAGCAGGACCATCGCTGCGCCGATACCATCGATGCCGAGATGGAGCGTGATCCCCTCCTCACCGAGCATGCCGATGTTCTCGATCCAGGTCCAGCGCAGGTCAAACTGGTACTGCTCGACTTGGGCGATCTGGTAGGCGAAGAAGGCGTAGAGCGACAGGCCGAAGAGGGCGAAGCTAACGGCAACTGCGAAGGCGCGGACGACGTTCGGGTATCGTGACGGCACGGCGAGCAGGACCGCGGCCGCGATTAGCGGCACGGCGATCGTCGCGAGGAGGATGTATCCCGTCTGCATCGTCAAGCTTTCAGCGAGAACGCCACGAGCGCCAGCGTGACGACGCCAATCACCATGCCGAGCGCGTAGTTGGGCAGCTTGCCCGTCTGCTGAAACTTCATCAGGTAGCCGGCGTAGCGCGTCGCGTACGCCGGCCCGTCGACGCCGGTATCGTTGACCGCGTTGCGATCGAACCAGGCGACCACGCGCGCGATAGACAGCACCACTCGGTCGATCACCGCCTGGTAGAGATCATCCAGGTAGTACTTGTTCGCCCAGAGGTCGTGGACTGGGCGAAGAAGTGCCAAGCTCCGTGCGGGAACGCTCGGCCGCGCGACCCAGGCGAACCAGGCCGTGGCGATGCCGAGCGCGACCAGCAGCGTCGATCCGATCCCGACGGCGACATCGAATTCAAAGCTGTGCGCACGTTCCAAGAAGATGATCTCGCCGATGCCTCCCGGGAAGCCCATCGCCTTCCCCACCTGGTCGAAGACGACGAAACCGGAGACCAGCGTCAGCGCCGCCAACAGAATCAACGGTACTGTCATGAACGGCGACCCTTCATGGGCGTGCTCGTGCGACTCCGGATCCCGCGGTTCGCCGAAAAACGTGAGGATGAGCACGCGCGTCATGTACATCGCCGTCAGCGGCAGCGTCACCAGCACCAGTACGAAGGCGGCGCGGTTGTCCAGCAGGCTGACGAGGATCTCATCCTTCGCCCAGAAGCCGGCCAGGAACGGCAGGCCGGCCATGCTGAGCGCTCCGATGGCGAACGTGACACCGGTGATCGGCATCTTCGACCAGAGGCCGCCCAGTTGGCTTACGTCCTGGCGCTCTGTCGCGTGGATGACGGAGCCGGCGCCCAGGAAGAGCAGCGCCTTAAAGAAGGCGTGTGTGAAGAGGTAGACCATGGCGGCGGCGGGCGCGCCGACGCCCAGCGCCACGAACATCAGCCCCAGGCTGTTGATCGTCGAGTAGGCGATGACGCGCTTGATATCGGTCATCACCAGACCCATCGTCGCCGAGAGAAACACCGTCAGCAGGCCGATGGCCAGCAGCAGTTCCGGCCCGCCCGCCACCAGTTCGATGAGCGGCAGCATGCGCGTCACCAGGTAAACGCCGGCGACGACCATCGTCGCGGCGTGGATCAGCGCGGAGACGGGCGTCGGGCCCTCCATCGCGTCCGGCAGCCAGACGTGGAACGGGAACTGGGCCGACTTGCCCATTGCGCCTAATAACAGCAGCACCACGGACGCCGTCAGAATCTCCGTCCCGATCTGGCCCGCCTCCGCCGCCGCGATCACCTCCTGGATGTTGAAGGTGCCGGTCTCCCGCCAGAGCAGGATAATCGCGATCAGCAGGCCGACGTCACCCAGGCGCGTGGTGATGAACGCCTTCTTCGCAGCCTCCGTGGCCGAACGAAGATGGCTGTAATGGCCGATCAGCAGGTACGAGCAGATGCCGACCAGCTCCCAGGCGAAGTAGAGCAGCAGAAAGTTGTCGGCGAGCACCAGCGCCAGCATCGACGCGATGAAGAGCGAGATGACGGCGTAGTACCAGCCGTAGCGCGAGTCACCCTTCATGTAGCCAAGCGAGTAGACCTGCACCATCAGCCCGACAAAGCTGACGACCGCGAGCATCACGATCGTCACGGCATCGACGTGGATGCCCAGCCGCAACTCGAGATGGCCGGGCACCTCCAGCCACTGGATGCTGTTCGCTACGCCGGCGAACGCCTCGCCTTGAACGGCCAGCGCGTCCGTGAAGTCGGCGATGATCAGCAGCGTGAGGACGAAGACTCCGCCGATCGCGCCGACGGCGATCCAGTCGCCGCGCCGGGGCAGGTACGGCCCAAGCAGCGTCAGCGCGACGAAGGCGGCGGCGGGGAGCAGCGGCAGCAGCCAGGCGTCGGACATGCCCACTAGGCCGCGCTCCTTACCAGACTACGTGTGAGAACCAAACTACCCGTGGGCCAGGCTTCAGCCCCCGCCTGCCGGCGGGCAGGTGTCGCGACGGGATGGTGTCGTTGTCGGACTGAAGCCCGGCCGGCGTTGGTGCCGAATAGCGCCACGCTCGCTACCATTTCAGGTCGCTCACCTCGTCGACGTTGGCCGTACCGCGGTTGCGATAGACGCGCAGGATGATGGCGAGCGCCAGCCCCACTTCGGCGGCGGCGACGGTGATGATGAAGATGGCGAAGATCATGCCGGTGAACAGCTCCGGCGAGGCGTAGGCTGCGAACGCGACCATGTTGATGCTGGCGGCGTTCAGCATCAGCTCGACCGACATCAGAATCAGCACCGCGTTGCGCCGCGTCAGGACGCCGTAGATGCCCAGCGAGAAGAGGATGGCGCTGAGCGCGAGAAAGTGCTCGAGCGGGATCTGCTGCGTTACCGCTTCCACGCCTACTCTCCCTCCTCTTCGCGCGCGATCACGATCGCGCCCACCAGCGCGACGAACAACACCAGCGATGCGATCTCGAACGGGACGGCCCACTGGGTAAAGAGCGCCGCGCCCAGGTCCTCGAAGAGAATGCGGGTGATCGTGCCGTCGGCGTCGCCCGGCCAGTCGCTCGTCGTCACCGTCACGATCAGCAACCCGCCAAGCAGCATCGAAACGACGACGGCCAGCGGCCACTGGGCGCCGGTCATCGATTCCGCCACGTCGGTGGTACGGGTGAGCATCAGCGCAAAGAGCAGCAGGACGGTGATGGCGCCGGCGTAGATCAGCACCTGCACCAGCGCCAGGAACTCCGACCCTAACAGGATGTAGACGCCGGCGACGGCGAGCAGCGCCAGGATCAGGAAGAGCGCCGCGTAGACGGCGTTCCTCGCCAGCACGACGCCCAGCGCGCCCCCGACGGCGAGCGCGGCGATCAGGTAGAAGATGATTTGCGCTACGGTCATGCAGGCAGCTCGATAGCATCCATGCTTGAGGCCCCGCGGGCGGTCAATCCGCTACCCACTCGTCGATCTTCTCCTGCTTGTGCTGCGCCAGCAGTTGGTCCAGATCGAGCACGAGGTCGTTGCGGTCGAATGTAGACAGCTCGTGTCCGGCCCAGGTGTTGTTCATCGCGATCGCCTCGAAGTTGCAGACCTCGACGCAGATGTTACAGCGCATGCAGCGCCCGTAATCGATCCAGAACTCGTCGATGATCTTGCGGCGCGTGCTCTTTTCGTCGGCGTGCAGCGGGTTGTCTTTCATCGTCACGGTCATGCACTCGACGGGACAGGCGCGCTCGCAGGCGTGACAGCCAGTGCAGAACGGCTCGTCGACTTCCTTATCCCAGAGCAGGATCGGCAAGCCGCGGTCGCGCTGCGGCACCTCCCGGTGGTATGACGGGTAGTTTATCGTCACCGGCTTGCGCAGCATCGCGCTCATGGTGATGTACATGCTCTTCAGTATGCCTCGCATGGAGCACCTCGAATCGTTACTATCACGTGCCTCCGGACTCCGCGCCGGCCGGCGCTGGCTTCGCCCTGCGGCCCGCCGGCACCAGCCGCAAGGTTCTCGGCTCGACGCGCACGGCGCGATCGATGACGTAGCCGGCCAGCAGCAACCCCGCGCCCGAAGTGATCAGCAACATGATGTCCGGCCAATCGTACACGAGCACCAGGCCGTTGAGGAAGATCTGAAGGAACGCCAGTGGAATCAGCACCTTCCAGCAGTAGCTCATCAGCTGGTCGATACGGAGGCGCGGCATCGCGAAGCGGATCCACATGAAGAGCAGGATCAGGAAGCCGGTCTTGGCGACGATCAGGACGAGCTGCCACCACAACCCCAGCTCACGGCCCAGTGGCCAGTCCCAACCGCCCAGAAACACTAATGCCCCCAGCATGCTGTAGACGATCAGGCCGGTGTACGAGGCGAGGAAGAACATCGACCAGCGGATGCCGCTGTACTCGATGAACGGCCCGCCGACGACCTCCGACTCAGCGGTGGGAATATCGAACGGCTGGCGCTCCAGCTCCGCCAGTGCGGCGACAAAGAAGATGAAGAAGGCGAGCGGCTGCCAGACGAAGAGCGGCACGCGGCCCTGGTAGATGACGATCTCGCTCAGGCTGAGCGAGCCGACGATCATCGACACGGCGATCAGCGACAGCACCAGGGGAACCTCGTAGCTGATCAGTTGCGCCGCAGCCCGCAGGCCGCCGAGCAGCGCATACTTGTTGTCCGAGGCCCAACCCGCCATCAGGAAGCCGACGAACGAAAGCCCCGTGACCGCGACGACGAAGAACACGCCCAGGTCCAGGAAGCTGACCGCCCAATCGCGGGTGAACGGGAGGGCGACGAGCGCCACGAACACCGGCACGAAGACGGCGAACGGGGCGAGCTCGAAGATCCAGCGGTCGGCGTTGCGCGGCCGTATGTCCTCCTTGCCGATCAGCTTGACGGCGTCGGCCAGCGTCTGCAGCAGGCCGTAGGGGCCGACGTGCATCGGCCCCAGGCGCATCTGGATGCGCGCCGAAACCTTACGCTCCAGCCAGATCAGGGCGAGCGTGCCCACCGTCATCAGCCCGACGATCGCTAACACACCGAGCAGCGCATCCAGCCAGATGTTTCCCACGTCGTAAGTCAGCGTCAGCATGCTTGCACCATCATCACCTATCGACGCAGCAGAGAACGATGTCGATAGAGCCAAGAATAGCGACGGCGTCCGCGACGTAGTTGCCAACGGTCATCTCGCGCAGCGCGGAGAGGTTGCAGAAGGAGGGCGAGCGCATTTTCAGCCGGTAGGGCTTGTCCCCGCCCTTCGAGACGAGGTAGATGCCGTACTCGCCGCGCGCGCCCTCGACGGCAGCGTAGACCTCGCCCTCCGGGCCGCGTAGCCTGCGCGGCATCTTCTCCGGCATGATCGGCCCGTCCGGAAGCTGATCGAGCGCCTGCTCAACGATGCGAATCGACTGGCGCACCTCTTCAATCCGCACCAGGTAGCGGTCGAAGACGTCACCGTGGCGGCCGACGGGCACGTCGTACTCGAAGCGGTCGTAGATGGAGTAAGGCTTGTCCTTGCGCAGATCCCACGGAACGCCGGCCGCGCGCAGCATCGGGCCGGAGAGACCCCAATTGATCGCGTCTTCGGCGCTCATGATGCCGATGCCGCGCGAGCGGGCGGCAACAATCTCGTTCTCGGTCATCAGCATATCGATGTCGCGGAGGCCCTGGAGCGATTTCGGCAGCACCTCTCGTACGCGCTGGACGAAGTTGTCCGGCACGTCCCAGACCAGGCCACCCGGCCGGAAGTAGCCGTACATCATCCGCTCGCCGGTCGTCTCCTCAAAGATGTCCTGAATGTGCTCGCGCTCGCGGAAGCCGTAAGTGAATGAGGTGCCAAAGTGGCCGAGATCGATGCCGAACGCGCCCAGGAACATAAAGTGGCTGCTGATCCGGTTCAGCTCGCAGAGGATGACGCGGATGTACTCCGCCCGCTCCGGCACCTCCAGCTCCAGCAGCTTCTCGACGGCCATGCAGTAGGCCTGCTCGTTCATGAACTGGGTCAGGTAGTCCGTCCGGTCCTGGTAGCCGATGGCCGCGCGGTAGTCCATCGTCTCGGAGAGCTTCTCGGCGCCGCGATGCATGTAGCCGATATGCGGCTCAACGTCGATCACGCGCTCGCCGTCGATGGTGAGCACCATTCGGAAGACGCCGTGGGTGCTGGGGTGCTGCGGTCCCATGTTGACGTTGATGTCGACGGTGTCTATCTGCTGCTCTTGTACCATTGCGCTAGAACCCAAACAGGATATTGCAGTCAGCTAGCTTCCACCCGTCGTCTTCCTTAACGAGCGCTGCGAACTCGTCGGCCTCGCTGCTGAGCGAGCCTTCATCGTCATCGAAGCGATACGTTCCCACCGGCATCGCCTCCGCCGTAGTCTCCGTCAGGTCGCGGATTTCGACGCCGGTCACGTCGAACTCGACATCTCCGGTTAGCCGCGACTCAAACGAAACGATCGCCCGAAGTGCTGTGCGTTGCCGATCCTCGCACCTCTCGGAGAGCAGGCCTGCCAGCGCATCTTCGTCGCCATCCTCAAACGCAGCAAAGAAGTCCCGAAACGTGTTCTCGATTGCGTGCTCGTCGCTTCCGCCGCCGCTACAGGCAACGAGGGCGAGGCCGAGCATCGGGACAACAGCCGCGCGCAGGAGCGGCGTCACCTGGTCATGCTCCCGCCGGCGCCCTCTTCGGGCAACTGGTCGCCTTGCCACTCCTCGATCTCGGCCAGGGGGTTGTCCTTACGCAGCGGATAGTGGTCGGTCATATCTTCGGGAAGCAGCAGCGGGACCAGATGCGGATGGCCATCGAACGTGATGCCGAACATGTCCCGCGTCTCTCGCTCGTGCCAGTCCGCGGCGCGCCAGATCGCCGCGACGGAGGCCACCTTCGCGTCGTCCGTGCCGAGGCGCGTCTTGATCACGACTTCGTGCTTCTTCTCCAGCGAGAGCAGATGGTAGACGACTTCCAGCCCTTCGTCCTGGTGATCGACGCCGCAGAGGTAGCGCAGGAAGCTAAGGTCCAGCCGCGGATCTTCCTTGGCCACCTTCATCACCTGCGATACGTCGTCTCGAGCGATCTCGACGATGACGTCGGTCATGCCCTGATAGGCCGTCATCTCGACATCGGGCAGCGCTTCGGCCAGCAGATCGGCGATGCCGCCCGGAGGAGGCGCCGGCCGCGCGGGATCTTCATCCTCTGGCGGCTTGGCGTCATTCTCTGGCTTCGCCTCGGCCTCCAGCTTCGCTTCGGCCGCCCGCTTGGCGGATGCGGACGCGTCGCCCGCGCCCTCCGGTTCGCCCTGCGTCTCGTCGTCGGGAACCATTAGCCCTTGCCGCGCTCCTCCATGATCTTATGCTGCAGCGCGATGAAGCCGTCTATCAGCGCCTCCGGCCTGGGCGGGCAGCCCGGCACGTAGACGTCGACAGGGATGATCTTGTCCACGCCCTGCAAGACGCGATCGTAGCGCGTATAGGGCCCGCCGTTGGTGGCGCAGGCGCCCATGGAGATCACCCACTTCGGGTTCGGCATCTGCTCGTAGAGCAGCTTGACCGCAGGCGCCATCTTCTTCGTGACGGTGCCCGCGATGATCATCACGTCCGACTGCCGGGGCGACGCTTGCGGGAAGATACCAAAGCGGTCGAGATCGTAGTGCGACATGTACGTCGCGATCATCTCGATCGCGCAGCAGGCGAGGCCGAACTGCATCGGCCAGAGCGACGACTTGCGCGCCAGCGCCAGCGCCGCGTCCGCCGGGATCTGCAGGATGCCGGGCAGCGCCTCTCGATAGACGGCCTTGCCGTGATCGACTTCTACGGGCGTCAGCAGCAACTGCTCGCGCTCCCGGCCGGTCTCCGGCCGTTCGGACGGCGGCACGACGGCGGGAGGCGCATCTTCGACAGGGGTCTGGGCTGGCGCCGCCTCTTCGGTTACTTCCCCGCTCACTTCCATTGGAGCACCCCCTTCTTCCAGGCGTAGGCGAGTCCGGCGCCTAGAACGACGATGAAGATTACCATCTCATAGAACGCGGCCTTACCCACGTCCAGAAACGTCACTGCCCACGGGAATAGGAAGACGGCTTCAACATCGAAGATCAGGAACAGAATGGCGAAGAGGTAGTAGCGAATGTGGATCTGGCTACGCGCCGGCCCGGCCGCTGGCAGCATGCCGCACTCGTAGGAGATCCTCTTCTGCTTCGAGGTCGAGTAAGGGGCAAGGAGGCGGGAGGTGATGAGCGCGCTAGCAACGAGGATGGAGCCGATGACAGACGCCAGCAGGACAGCGACGTAGTTGTCCAGCAGCGCTTGCAAGGTTACCCCCTCCGTGTCGTGCCTCGACCGATTGTGGCAGTATTCACGAGGCTGAGTTTATCGTAGCAAGGGGTTGCGGCAGCGTCAATTTGCTACAGATTCAGTTCAGCTCCGCCAGCGCCCGTTGCAGCCCCGCCAGCTTCGTTTGCGCCTCCGCCTGACGGGCCTCTTCGGCGGCGACGACTTCTCGCGGGGCCTTGCTGCGAAACTGCTCGTTGGAGAGCTTGCCGTGCAGGCGCGTAAGGTACGTCTCTGTTTCCTCGATCTCCTTGCTGAGCCGCGAGCGTTCCGCATCGGCGTCCAGCAACTCGGCCAGCGGCACGACAACCTGCGCGTGCGCCAGCACCGCCGTCGCCGCGCCTTCGCTCGGAGCGCCGGCAGTGTCCGAGACGATTCGCAGCGGCTGGACGCGGGCGAGCGCTTCGATGTGCGGCCTAACGCCGTCCAGCGATTCGGTGGTCACGACGAAGGCTTCGATATAGCGTGCCGGCTCCACCCGCTTCTGCGAGCGAATGTTGCGGATCGCCCGCACGATCTCGATCACTTCATCGATCTGCCGCTCCGCCTCCTCGTCCCGCCAGGCCATCTCGGCCTGCGGGAAGGGCGCGGCGATGAGGGCTTCGGTAGGCGCCTCCGCCATGTACGGCTTCAGCCGCTGCCAGAGCTCTTCCGTGACGAACGGCATGTAGGGGTGGAGCAGACGCAAGCCGGTGTCCAGAACATGCACCAAGACGGGTCGAGGGTCATGGGCTACGGGTCGAGTGCCGGCGGCCGCTGTCCCCTCTTCCTCATTCACTGTTCCCTGTTCTCTCAACCGCACCTTCGCCAGCTCTACGTACCAATCGCAGTAGTCACCCCAGAGGAAGTCGTAGATGCGACGGGCCGCTTCGTTTAGCTGGAACTCACCGAGCAGCCTTTCGACCTCTTCGACGACACGGTCAAGACGCGACAGTATCCAGCGGTCTTCGGCGGGTAGTTGAGCGCGGTCTGCTAGCGAGGGCGATTCACGAATCGCCCCTACATCGTCATCACCAAGCTGCATGATGACGAAGCGGGCGGCGTTCCAGAGCTTGTTGGCGAAGTTGCGGCCGGCCTCCACCTTCTCCTCCCAGAGCCGCTGATCCTGGCCGGTGCCGCCGCCGGTGATCAGGCTGTAGCGGAGCGCGTCCGTGCCGTACTTCTCGATAAGAACGATCGGATCGACGACGTTGCCCTTGGTCTTGCTCATCTTCTTGCCGTCGTCGTCACGCACCATGCCGTGCAGGTAGACGAAACGGAACGGGATCTTCTCTTCAATCCGCTCGCGTTCCTCATTCATGCAGAAGAGGCCCATCATGATCATGCGCGCCACCCAGAAGAAGATAATGTCGTAGCCGGTCTCCATCACCGTCGTCGGGTAGAAGCGGCGCAGGTCTTCGGTGTCGTCCGGCCAGCCCAGCGTCGAGCAGGGCCAGAGCGCTGAAGAGAACCAGGTATCGAGCGTGTCCTCGTCCTGGCGCAGCTCGGCGCTGCCGCAGCCGTCGCAGCGCTCAGGCCGTTCGATCTCGGGCGGCGGCACCGTGACCGCGTCGCAGTTGCCGCAGTACCAGACCGGGATGCGATGGCCCCACCAGAGCTGGCGGGAGATGCACCAGTCTCGGATGTTCTCCATCCAGTTCGTGTAGTCCCTGGCGAAGCGCCGGGGGGCGAACTGGATCAGGCCATCGTTGACGACGCGCAGCGCCTCGCCGGCGAGCGACTTGTTCGGCTCGTACTCCTTGTTCACGGCGACGAACCACTGCTCGCTGATCAGCGGCTCGACAATGGTGTCGGAGCGCTCACAGTGGCCGATGCTGTGCTGGTGCCGCTCCGTCTTCACCAGGTAGCCCTGCTCGTCCAAGTCGCGCACGATCGCCTCGCGGCATTTGAAGCGGTCCATGCCCGCGTACGGCCCGGCCTCTTCGTTCATCGTGCCGTCTTTGGCGATCGCGTTGACGATCGGCAAGTTGTGACGCTGGCCTATCTCGAAGTCGACGATGTCGTGGCCGGGCGTCACCTTGAGCGCACCCGTTCCGAAGCTGCGATCGATCGCATCGTCCGCCACGATCGGCAGCTCGCGGCCGATGATCGGCAGCCGCACGGCCTTGCCGACCAGCGCCGCGTAGCGTTCGTCCTCCGGATGGACGGCGATCGCTGTGTCAGCGACGATCGTCTCCGGCCGCGTCGTTGCGATCGTGATCGAACCGTCGCCTTCGGCCATCGGGTAGCGGACGTGCCAGAGGCTCACCTGCTCGTCCTGATGGCGCACCTCCAGGTCGGAGATGGCGGTCTCGCAGCCGGGGCACCAGTTGATCAGCCGCTCGCCGCGATAGATCAGCCCTTTCTGGTAGAGCTTGTGGAAGACAGCCCGCACCGCCCGCGCCGGCCCGGGGTCCATGGTGAAGCGTTCGCGAGACCAGTCTGCTGACGCCCCGAGCCGCTTGTGTTGGTCGAAAATGCGGGTTCGGCTCTCGTTGACGAACGCCCAGACGCGCTCCAGGAACTTCTCGCGGCCGATGTCGAAGCGCGTCAGCCCTTCCGCCGCCAGGTCACGCTCCACCAGCGTGTGGACGGCGATGGCCGCGTGGTCGATGCCGGGGAGCCAGAGCGCCGGCTCGCCGCGCATGCGGTGCCAGCGGATAAGGATGTCCTCCACGGTGTCCGTCAGCGCCTGGCCGATGTGCAGCTCGCCCGTCAGGTTGGGCGGCGGCATGATGATCGAGAACGGCTTCGCCTCCGACTCCTCCGATGGCGAGAAGTAGCCGCCGTCCTCCCACATCTGGTAGAGCCGCCGCTCGACGGCGGCGGGATCGTAAGTTTTGGGCATCGCGGAACCGCTGGAGCCGGTCTCAGCAGGCATCAGTGCACCTTAGCGAAAACAACGTTCCTGTTCCCCGTTCCGTATCCTGATACAGTTCGACCCCGATTGTTCGGGGCCGCTCAGCGTTGGGAGCGTTTTGACACGATCGGCGCTATCGCCCCGAATCAACGCGAGTGCGATACTACTTCTCCTTCGACGATGACGCGGTCGTCAATTCTGGGCGCGGCCAGGTACTGTGCGCGTCTCCGCGACGCGACTTCCAACTCCGACAGTTGGACCAGCGCCTTGCGCGTGTCCGACGCGACGCGGGCCGGATCGCTCTGGATAACGCGATACTTGAAGAGCCAGTAGGTGAACGCGCGCAGCTCTCCGAACGAGATCTCGACATCGATGGGCGCGTCAAACATCTCGACTTGCTGGCTCGGCAACTGGTCTGCGCGATACGCCACGAGCAGCTCGTCGCGGCTGCGATTGTAGAGCCGCCTGAAGACCTGCTGATCCAGGCTCTCACCTCTATTCCAGCCACCGAACGAACGCCAGCGCTTCAACACTTCTTCCTCAGCGGTGAGCTGCAGCGCTTCTTCCACGGCGACACCGTAGAGGAAGTTGAGGTGGGCGCGATGCTTGCTATCGCCGATCGCCTTCCGGAACTCTTCATCGTCGAGCGGCCGTGGCGGCTTGCCGAAGAAAAGCAGCGCCTCCTTCTCGTCGATCGGGATCGCGCCGTCGGCGGCGTCGCACAGCCGCTCCGCGAGCAGGAGCCAATCAAACGCCTCACCGCCGATCAGGTACTGGTAGCGGCGGCCGGCCACCTCCTCTTCCGTCATGTCCCAGTCAGCGATCGCGACCAGCAAGGCGGCGAACCAGTCATTGCTCCCTTTCACTGCCTCACAGAATGCGGTCAGCGCCTCGGGACCTTCAGGCTTCTTCTTGCGAGTTTTCGTGCGTTGTTGCATAGCGCTTACCTTAGGCCGCCATGCCGTGGCACTTCTTGTACTTCTTGCCGCTGCCGCAGGGGCAGGGCTGGTTACGACCGATCTTCTGCGCTTTGCCGGACCGCCTCGCAACAACCGCCGGCTGGCCGCCGGCCGAAGCGTTCGCTGAGTCGGCCTGGACGCCGGCGCCGACGGGGACAGCGCCGCCGCGATTCTCCGCCGCCCCTGGCGCGGGCTGATCCTGCGGGCGGTCGCGCTGGCTCAGCTCGACGTGGTAGATGGAGTGGGTGACCTGGTGGCGGATGTTCGCGAGCAACTGGCCCCACATATCGTGCGCCTCGCGCTTGTAGGCGACTAGCGGGTCGGTCTGGGCGTAGGCCCGCAGGCCGATGCCCTGGCGCATCTCGTCCATAGCGGTCAGGTGTTCCACCCAGAGGCTATCGATGGTGCGCAGCATCAGCAGCCGTTCTAACGTGCGCATCGCCTCCGGACCGATCTCCACCTCGCGGCGCTCGTAGGCCTCTTCGGCATGGGTTTGCAGCCGCTCCAGCACCTCGTCATGGCTCAACTCCTCCAGCGTGCGCACGTTGGTATCGGAAGGCAGCTTGACGACGGCGCCGACATCTGCCAGCAGCGTCTCCAGATCCCACTGGTCGGGGTAACGAGCAGGGGCGTGCAAGTCGACCAGCTCTTCGAACTCCTCCCGCACCATGTCCAAAATGTTGGCCTTGAGGTCGGCTTCGGAGTGGATCTTGTTGCGCTCGGTGTAGATGACGTCGCGATGGGTGTTCATCACGTCGTCGTACTCGACGAGGTGCTTGCGGATATCGAAGTTGTGCCCCTCGACCTTCGTCTGCGATTGCTCCAGCGCTTTGGAGACCATGTTGCTCTCGATCGGCACGTCCTCTTCCATGCCCATCTTGGCCAGCATACCGCCCAGCCAGTCCGGGGCGAAGCGGCGCATGATGTCGTCTTCCATAGAGACGAAGAAGCGGGTGCTGCCGGGGTCGCCCTGGCGGCCGGCGCGGCCGCGGAGCTGGTTATCGATGCGGCGCGCTTCGTGCCGCTCCGTGCCGATGATGTGGAGACCGCCCTGTTCGAGCACGTCATCGTGCTCACGTTGCCAGTCGTTCTCGCTGCGGCTCTCGTCGCGCTTGCCACCGAGGACGATGTCTGTGCCGCGACCGGCCATGTTCGTCGCGATCGTCACGGCGCTGAGCCGCCCAGCGTCGGCGACGATGCCCGATTCTTGCTCATGGTTCTTGGCGTTAAGCACCTGGTGCGTAATGCCCTTGCGCTTCAGCAGCTCCGAGAGGTACTCCGACTTCTCGATCGAGACCGTGCCGACGAGCACGGGCTGGCCCTTCTCATGCTTCTCCTCGATCTCTTCGACGACGGCGTCGAACTTAGCGCGTTCGTTGCGGTAGATCAGGTCGGTCCTATCCTCGCGTATCATCGGTAGATGCGTCGGGATGACAACGACTTCCAGCCCGTAGATCTTGTGGAACTCCTCCGCCTCCGTCACCGCCGTGCCGGTCATGCCGGCCAGTTTGTCGTAGATGCGGAAGTAGTTCTGCAGCGTGATCGTGGCGTAGGTGAGCGACTCCTGCTGGATCTTGACGCGCTCCTTCGCCTCCACTGCCTGGTGCAGACCGTCTGACCAACGCCGACCGGGCATCAGCCGTCCGGTGAACTCGTCGACAATCGTTACCTGGCCATCCTTCACCACGTATTCGCGGTCGCGGCGGTAGAGCACGTCGGCCTTGAGCGCGGCCTCCAGGTAGCGCACGAGCCGATAGTTCTCCGGCGAGAAGATATTGTCGACGCCCAGCCGCGACTCGATCTTGGAGATACCAGGTTCCGTCAGGTTGACCGACTTCGCCTTCTCGTCGACCGTGTAGTCGGTCTCAGGCTGGAGGCTCGGAACGAGCCGGGCGAAGGTGGCGTACGTCTGTGTGCTCTCCTGGGCAGGGCCGCTGATGATCAGGGGCGTCCGCGCTTCGTCGATGAGGATGTTGTCGACCTCGTCGACGATCGCGTAGTGCCGTTCCCGCTGCACCCTCCGCGACGAATCGGCGCCCATGTTGTCGCGGAGGAAGTCGAAGCCGAACTCGTGGTTCGTGCCGTAGGTGATGTCCGCCTGGTACGCTTCCGCCCTGGTACAGGGGGCGAGATGCTCCATGTTGGCGACGTCGCTCACCTGCTCAGGGGAGTAGAGGTACGCTGTTTCGTGCTGGAGAACGCCGACGGCGAAGCCGAGGGCGTGGAAGATCGGCGCCATCCACTGGGCGTCTCGCTTCGCCAGGTAGTCGTTGACAGTGATCAGGTGGGCGCTCTTCCGCTCCAGCGCGTTGAGATAGAGGGCCAGCGTAGCGACGAGCGTCTTGCCCTCGCCCGTCTTCATTTCGGCGATCTTGCCTTCGTGGAGCACGATGCCGCCGATCATCTGGACATCGAAGTGGCGGAGACCGATCTTACGCACGGACGCCTCGCGGACGGCAGCGAAGGCCTCCGGCAGGATGCCGTTCAGCTCGTCGCCGGCGTCCAGCCGCGAGCGGAACTCTTCGGTCTTGGCGTTCAGCTCATCGTCGGAGAGCGCTTGCGTCTGCTCTTCGAGGGCGTTGATCTCTTCCGCAATGGCACGCAACGGGCGCAGCTCGCGCTCGTTCGAATCGCCCATGATGTTCGAGACCCACTTCAGCATCGTTGCATCGCCGTCCTAGCTGGCGCCGCTCTCGCCTACGGGCACTCTCTCCGCGGTTAGTTCTCCATCCGAGGGAACATCTAGCCGGAACAGTTCGCCCACGGAACGGCCGCTGTGGATGCGGCTGATCGCTTCGCCGAGGAGCGGAGCCAACGTCAACTGGGTGAGTTTCGGGATCTGCTTCTCGGGCGAAATCGGCACGGTATCCGTCACTACCAGCTCCACGATTGAGCTGGCGCGGAAGCGGTCGATTGCGGAGCCGGAGAGCAGCCCGTGCGTACAGGCGACGTAGATCTCCACCACATCCCGCTCCATCAGCGCGTCTGCTGAGTTAAGAATCGTCGCGCCGGTAAGGATCTCGTCATCCACAATCAACGCTCGCTTACCGCTTACCTCGCCAATCACGTTCAGCACCGTGCTCTGCTCGTCGTTGCCAGTCCGGCGCTTCTCGATGACGGCAAGCGGGGCGTTGAGGCTCTGCGCCACGTTGCGCGCCCGCTTCGACGATCCAACGTCTGAGGCGACGACGACGAGGTTGTCCAACCGCTTTTCTAGGAAGTATCGGCTGATCATGAAGAGCGCCGTCAGCTCGTCGACGGGGATGTTGAAGAAGCCCTGGATCTGCCCAGCGTGCAGATCGACAGTCAGCAGTCGATCTGCTCCGGCCGTCTCGATCAGGTTGGCCATTAGGCGAGCAGTGATCGGCACGCGCGGCTGGTCCTTCTTATCGCTCCGGCCGTAGGCGTAGTACGGCACCACGGCGGTGACGCGCCCGGCCGAGGCCCGCTTCATCGCATCGATCATGATCAGCAACTCCATGATCCGCGTATGCACCGGCGGGACCATGGGCTGGACGATGAAGACATCGCGTTGGCGTACGTTCTCTTCAATACGAACGAAGACGTTCTCGTTGCTGAACTCAGAGACCTCACACGCCCCTAGCTGCATCTGCAGGTAGCTACAGATCGAGTGGGCGAGCTCGGGATGGGCGTTTCCGCTGAAGATCCGTAGGTCCTGGTACAGGGCTTGTTCCATCCGCATGCCTCTCCATTTTGAACGCGCTGACGCTGAGATAGCGCACGGGCCGGGCGAGGACTGCATGTCCTTACAACCGGCCCGCGCCCTCTCACGTCTATCTGGTAGACATCAGAACTATACCATATGGGCGGCCCAGGTTCGAGTCTGGAGGAGCGATCGGCTCAGTTGTAGTAGTCGTACACGGCGAGCGAGAGCTCGGCGATGGGCGTCGCGCCGTCTTCGTAGTAGCCGTAATCAGTGAGGACGACGATGATGTAGGTGACGACGGGCGAGAAGACGATGCCGGCATCGTGCGTGGCGTCCTCCCAGTTGCCCGTCTTATGCGCAACCTGTGTGCCGATCGGCAGGAGAGCCGGCAGCCTGTTCACGATCGATTCGGATATGAGGAGGGCGAGCATCTCTTCGCTCGCGTCGTCACTGACCGCCTGCCGCATAGCAATCGCCTCCAGCAGCAGCGCCATATCGCCGGCGGTGGTGGGCAGCGATTCGTCGGCGGTGAACCCGGAGTTCTCCAGGCCCAGGCTGCGCAGGGTCAGGTTCGCATTGCCAGCGCCCACTCGATCGAGGAGGAGGATGGCGGCGACGTTGTCGGATCGTCTCATCGCCCGATCCAGCGCTTCGAGGACCGTCACCTCTTCGCACGCCTCTAACTCGCCCGGATTGAGCTTGAACTCCTCGTAGTAGCCGGAGACGAGATACCGCTCATCCCAATCGAGCAGGCCTGCCTTCTGCTGATGGTAGGCCTCCAGCATCACCCACGTCTTGTAGAGGCTGGCGGCGTAGAACTCGCGGCCGGGATCGAGTACGACGCCGCTGCCATCAGCCAGGTTCTTGACGACGACTGCGAAGTGGTCGATCTGGTCGCCGAGCGACGCCCGCACGAGTGAATCGAGCGCGGGATCGTGGACGAACGGCAGTGGGTCGTATGAGGCAAGCGGCGCCGGCGAGCCCTCCGGCACGATCCTGATCGGGGCGCCGGGCGTCGGTTCGTAAGGAGCGCCCGCTAGATACGGATCCTGACACGGGGCCTCGGCGAAGGGCGGCGGCGTCAGCGCCGGCGTGCTCGGCTGCGCCGTGGCGGAGGCGAGCGGAGCGATGGGCGTAGCCGTAGCGGCCAGCGTGGGACTCGCGCTCCGAAGGGTGGTATCGCCGTCACCGCCGCCGCACGATGCGAGCAGCAATGCCAGCGCGGGCAGTGCCAAGACTCGAAGGGCGATCGGCGGCGCGGGCAGAGCCGCCATGGCTACGGCGCTCCCGCGCCCTGCTCGTCCAGGAGCGTGCGGCGGAGCATGGCGAGAGCGATGCTGACGGCGCGCC
The DNA here is from genome assembly GCA_022565155.1 of Chloroflexota bacterium. Lineage (GTDB taxonomy): Bacteria > Chloroflexota > Dehalococcoidia > DSTF01 > RBG-16-68-14 > JADFKB01. The sequence goes on from JADFKB010000001.1 coordinate 70,941, forward strand.
TCTTGACCGCCTCCCGGCCCTGGGCGAACTGGTAGCTGAAGCTCTGCGGCTCCGCGAAGCCGGCGTCGATGCCGATGTGGATCGTGCCGGCTGGCTTCTCCTCCTGCGGGTCCGGCCCGGCAACGCCGGTGATGCCGACGCCGATGTCGGCGGTTAGCCGCTCGCGGACGGCGCGGGACATCGCCTGGGCGCACTCGGCGCTGATCGCGCCGTGCTCGGCGATCACTTCTGGATCGACGCCCCATTCGACCTTCATCTCCGTGGCATAAGCGACAAGTCCGCCGCGAAAGTACGCGGAGCTGCCCGGCACGTTGGTAAGCGTGTGCGCGAGCAGCCCGCCGGTGCACGATTCCATCGTCGCCAACGTTAGGTTGCGCTGCCGCAGCAGCTCGCCGACGACCTGTTCCATCGAATCGTCGTCCGCGCCCCAGACGATGTCGCCTAAGATCGCGCGCATCTTCGCTTCCAGCGGCTCGATCAGCCGCTGCGCCTCATCCCGGCTGCCGGCCTTCGCGGCGATGCGGAGCTGGACACCGTCGGCCCGCGCGTACACGCCGACGCTCGGGTTGCTCGACTTCAGAAGCGGACTGACCATCTCATCGATGTGGCCTTCGCCAACGCCCGTCGTCTTCAGCGTCCGCGTCACCAGGACGGAGCGCGGAGCGTCTGCGCGCGACTCTAGCGCCGGCGCCACCTCCTTCTCCCACATGCGCTCCATCTCCGAAGGCGGGCCCGGCATCGCGACGATGATGCGCCCGTCGCGCTCCACCCACCAGCCGGGCGCCGTACCGCGCGGGTTGGGAATGGCGCGCGCAGAAGGAATCAGCATCGCTTGTTTCAGGTTGCGCTCCGGCATCGCCGCGCCGCGCCGCGCGAAGAACTCGCGGAGCTGGTCTGCCAGCTCGCCGTCGAGACGCAGCTCTTCGTCCAGCACCTTGCCGATCGCCTCGCGCGTCAGATCGTCTTCAGTCGGGCCGAGACCGCCGGTAGTGATCACTAAATCCGAGCGATTCCAGGCCCGCTCGATCACGCCGGCCAGCCGCTCAAGATTGTCGCCGACCTTCGAAATGTAGTAGAGATCGATGCCGTGTGCCGGCAGGCGCGCGCCGAGATACCGGGCGTTGGTATCCAGAATCTCGCCCAGAAGCAGCTCCGTACCGATCGAGATCACTTCCGCCTTCATAGGCGAGGGCAGCATATGACACGGCTTCGCATCCGTCAAGGTGCCGTACGCCGCGCAGTGTTTCTTAACAGACCCGTCAGTCTTCTCTAGGGACTGCCGATACTAACATAGCGATGCTCCAGGTTATTTGGTTGGGTATTGACCTATACAGTATGTCAGTCCTAGGAAATCGATGGTAGAAGAAGCGGACACTCGCAATCCGCCCGGACAGCATCATGAGGAGCAGTCCCGTGAACCGCTCCGGCGCGTGAACCAGGAATTGGAAGAGCGCGTCCGGGAACGCACCGCCCTCTACGAGCTGGCCAATGCGGCGTTGCAGGAGAGCGAAGAGCGCCTGCGTACCGTGATCGGTAACGCCCCGGTCGTGCTATTCGCGCTGGACACCGAGGGCGTCTTTACGTTGGCGGAAGGGAAGGGGCTGGATGATCTCGGCATCGCGCCGGACGAGCTTGTCGGCCGGCCGGTGTTCGATATGTTCGCCAGCCAGCCGGAAGTTCACGAGAGCGTGCGCAAGGCGCTCGCCGGTGAGCCGGCTACGACCATGGTCGGCATCAATACCGCGTTTGAGGCGCGGCTGTCGCCGGTGCGGGACGAGGACGGCAACGTCACCGGCGTCATCGGCGTGGCGACGGATATCACGGAGCGCAAGCAAGCGGAGGAGTCGCTACAGCGATTCGTCTCGCTCATTGAAAACAGCTCCGACTTCATCGGTATGGCGAACCTTGACGGACAAGTAACGTTCGTCAACGAGGCCGGGCTGGAGCTGGTGGGACTGAAGAGTCTTGAAGACGCTCAGTCGCTAACCATGTACGAGTTCTTGATGGAAGACGACCTGCCAACGTTTGAGCGGCAGATGCTGCCAGAGATCATGGAGAAGGGACGCTGGCAAGGGGAATTCAGGCTCAGGCACTTCAAGTCCGGCGCGGGAATCCCTATCGACTTCAACGTCTTCACGATTAGCCACGAGGAGACCGGCGAACCGTTCGGCATCGCCACAGTGAGCCGTGACATCACGGAGCGCAAGCGGATACAAGAAGAGATCGGCGTTCTAGCGAGATTCCCGGCGGAGAATCCCAGCCCTGTCTTACGCATCGGGCAAGATGGAACGATCATCTACGCCAACAACCCAAGCCTGCCTCTGCTACAAGCCTGGGGCTGCAAGATTGGCCAACCGCTGCGCAAGGACTGGCAGCCGTTGATCTCGGAGGTGCTCGCCTCCGGCTCGACGAGGGAAGTAGAGAGCGATTGCGAGGACTTGATCTTTTCTATTACCTTTGCGCCGGTTCCGGAGGCCGGGTATGTCAATCTATACGGTCGTGACATCACCGAAAGTAAGCGCGTGGAGCAAGCGCTGCGCGACGCCGCTAACCACGATCCGCTCACCGGCCTGCTCAACCGCCGGGCCGGCAACACCGCCATCGAAGAGCGGCTGACGGAAGCGCAGGGTAACAACAAGACCTTCGTCATGATGGTGCTCGATCTCGACAGGTTCAAGTCGATCAACGACTCGTTCGGCCACGAGACGGGCGATGCGGCGCTGGTGCAGTTCGCCGACGTGCTGTCCGAGCTCGTCGGCGAGAGCGGCGTTGTCTGCCGCATCGGCGGCGACGAGTTCGGCGTTGGGATGGAAGACGTAGACGAAGATCAGGCCTTCAGCTTCGCCCGCCGCGTGCAGACCTCCCTCCGCCACGCCCTGGCAAGTTCAGACAGTGCGTTGCGGCCGCAGTTCACCGTTAGCGTCGGCATCGCCTGCTATCCGGACGACGGCGATAATGTGTCTATCCTCGGCCGCCGCGCAGACCGGGCGATGTACGAGGCGAAGGTCGCCGGCTGCGACACGAGCCGGGCCTGGCGTCAGATCGATTCCAGCCAAGCCGCGTAGCAGAGTTCCTTCATAACGCAACGCCGCTCATCGTCGGCACTCCTCTCCGCGCAGCCAGCAACGCCTGATCCCTCCCGGCGCATGGGCCAGCGGCGGCTTGACTCGATTTCCAACCCAGGGCTACCATCCAATGGGCGCGCAGCCCGAACGAACGGATTACACCTGCCCGCCGAACGGGCTGGGCGCCCTGATGCTCTATGCGTTTCCGCGAAAAGCTGAACTCCGCCGCCCAGAAGAACAGCAGCCTGCTCTGCGTCGGGCTGGATCCCGATCCGGCGCGCGTGGCCATCGGCGACGCCGCCTCCTTCCTCTGCGCCATCGTTGAGGCGACGAGCGATCTGGTCTGCGCCTACAAGCCCAACCTCGCCTTCTACGAGCAGATGGGCGAAGCCGGCTACGCCGCCCTGCGCGCAGTGATGCGGGCGATACCGGATCACATTCCGGTGCTGGCCGACGGCAAGCGCGGCGACATCGGCCACACGGCAGCGGCATATGCCAGCGCGCTCTTCGACGAGTGGGGGTTCGATGCGGCGACGGTCAACCCGTACTTAGGCGGAGATGCAGTCGAACCGTTCGTCGAGTACGCGGACCGCGGTATCTTCATCGTCTGCCGCACCTCCAACCCCGGCGCGCGCGATCTGCAGGACCTCAGCGTGAGCGGGAGCGAAGGCCCGCGTCCGCTGTACCAGGCCGTCGCGGAACTGGCGAAGCAGTGGAACAGCCGCGGCAACGTCGGCCTCGTCACCGGCGCGACGTACCCGGATGAGCTTGGAGAGCTTCGGCAGCTCTGCCCGGAGATGCCGTTCCTGATTCCCGGCGTCGGAGCGCAGGCCGGCGACTTGGCGAAGGCCGTGCGGGCCGGCCTGGACGCGGACGGCGGCGGCATCCTGGTCAACGCCTCCCGCAAGGTGCTCTACGCATCGCAAGAAACCGGGCAAGGAACCGGCTTTGCAGAAGCAGCACGCCGCGAGGCGCTCGCGATCCGCGATGCCATCGAAGCTGAGCGCAGCGCCGCGCGTGCAGGACCAGCGGCCTAACATGCCGGAGGAGTTCCGGATGGGCGACGTGGTGCGCTTACGCAAACCCCATCCCTGCGGCGCTTCCGAATGGGAGGTGACGAGGCTAGGAGCCGACATCGGCTTACGCTGCCGTGGCTGCCACCGCCGCGTGCTGCTGGAACGCCGGACGCTAGAGCGGCGCATGCAAACGTTCGTCTCCCGCGGCGAGCCGACGGACCCTGAGAAGGAGCGGCTGATCTATCATCAAGGCGACTGGCAGGACGAACGGCAGGACGAGCCGACGGCATGACGGTCGAAGAGACGACGAAGACCAAGCCGCGATCGTGGCGCTGGGAGTCGCTGACCGGCGGCGGCGCAATCCTTCAAGAAGACGGCTTCCGCCGACTCTGGATGGGCCGCGTCGCCGCCCACAGCGCGCTCAATGCAGTTCTCTTTACGCTGCTGGTGCTGGCCGTGGGTGAGGGGAGCGGCGCCGGCATCAAGAGCGCCCTCTTCATTACTGCCTACCTGCTACCAACGGCCACGCTGGGCACGATCTCCGGCGTTCTCGTTGACCGGCTGCCGAAGAACCTGGTGCTCACCGGCGTCAACCTTGCGCGGATGGGCCTGATGATCGTCCTGCTGATGTCCAGCACGCAGCTCTGGATCGTCTACGCGATAGCGCTGCTCGTCGCCGTCACGTCACAGCTCGCGTCGCCAGCGGAGGCGGCGGCGCTGCCGCAGGTCGTGCGCCGCGATCAGTTGACGCTGGCGAACTCGACGAACAACTTCGGCGCGCTGGTGAGCCAGGTCGTCGGCTTCGCCGTCCTGCCGCCCATGTTCCTCAACACCGTTGGCGCCAGACCGCTCTTCTTCGTCGCCGCGGTGCTCTTCGGCGTCTCCGCAGTCTTCTTCCTCGGCATCCGCAGCCTGGGACCACGACGGGTCAACATCGACGATACGATCGGCGCGGTACGCGATGTGCGCAAACACTTCGCGGAGAGCTGGGAGCGGCTCAGTCGAGACCTTATGGCGTACATGAGCGTGATCATCCTCGTCCTGGCGAGCACCGCCACCCTGGTGGCCGTAACGCTGATGCCTCGATTCGCCCAGGACACGCTGGATATCCCTGTGCGGAACGCGATCTTTGTTTTTCTGCCGGCGGCCGTTGGCGTCGTCGCCGGCCTGCGGCTTGTGCAGTGGTTGGAGCGCCGCCTGGCGCAGGGCTGGCTCATTGGCGCCGGGTTCGTGCTGCTTGTATCTTCTTTCGCCGGTCTCGCCCTGACCGAGCCCTTGGCGGACGTACTGGAGAGCGGCAACCCCCTCGGCTTCTTCGACCCCGGGCCGTTCGGAGACACCTCCGCGCGGATCGTCGTCACGATCATGTTCTCGACCATCGCGGCCTTTTCGTTCTCGGTCCTGGGCGTGGCCAGTCGCTCTCTGGTGAACCAGCGTATACCTTTGGAGATGCAGGGCCGTGTTTTCGCAGCGCAGGTGGTGCTGACCAACCTGGCATCGATACCACCGATCTTGCTGGCCGGCCTGCTGTCGGAGCTGTTGGGAGTGGAACCCGTGATGTTCTTCACCATGCTCATCCTGCTGGGCGCGGCGGCCTGGGCGTTAGCGCGCGCGTTATCGCGCCCGCAACCTATGGATTATGCTGAAGCGAGTTGAAGTGGCGTCCCACGAGACAGCGGAGCACGTACCGCCGGTTCTCTCCAACCGGAGCTTCCGCCTGCTCTGGTTGGCGCAGATCACGTCACAAACGGCCCAGAACGCGATCCTCTACGCTCTGATCATCGTCGTTCTCGGCCTAACGGAGTCGACGACGAACGCGAGCGGCGTGATACTAGCCTTCGTCATTCCGATCGCGCTCTTCGGCGTCTTTTCCGGCGTGCTCGTCGATCGTTGGGACAAGCGCCGGTTGTTGATCCTGACGAACATCGGCCGGGCGCTGATGGCGGTGGCGTTTTTCTTCGCCCGCGAGCACGTGTGGGCGCTCTACTCCATCACCGTCGTCTTCGCCAGCTTCAGCCAGCTCTTCACGACGAGCAGCGCGACCTCGATCCCGTTCATCGTCTCGCGCAAGCAGCTCATCTCCGCGAACAGCCTCTACAGCGGCGGCTTCACCGTCGCCCAGGTCGCAGGGCTGATCGTCCTCTCGCCAACGATATTGAAGACCGCGGGCGCCGGGGTCCTATTCATTAGCATGGCCGTCGTCTTCATCGTCGCCAGTCTGCTCGCTCGCTTCCAGCCGCACATCGGCGACGACGATGATGAGCATTCGTACAGCGCCTTCCCAGGCCGCGAGGAGTTGCGCGGCGCGGCGTCCGAGTTCCTGAAGGCGCTGAGCGGGCTGCGCGCCGACCCGCTCTCCGCGCTGGCGATGGGACACATCGCGCTTAGCAGCACGCTGATCCTGCTCTTCGCGATCTTAATCCCGCGCTACATGCAGGCGATCCTTGAGGTCTCCGCAGACGACGCCGTCGTCGTGTTCGCGCCGGTCGCCGTCGGCGCCCTGCTCGGCCTGCGCTTCGTGCCCTGGGTGGTGTCGCGACTGGGGAATACCCGCACGGTCGCGATCGGCCTCTTCGGCCTCGCCCTCTCTCTCGGCGCGCTCGGCTTCGTCGAGATGATCGGCGATGCGTTGGAGCGTACGGAGACGTTCAACCCGTTCGGCGCCGATCCGTTCTTCGGCCGCTCGATCCTCGTCACGCTCACCACGATCTTCGCCGGCCCCATGGGCTTCGCATACGCTATGCTGAACACGCCGGCCCAGACGACGCTGCATGAGCGCACGCCCGTCGAGATGCGCGGGCGGGTGATCGCATCGCAGATGGTGCTCGCAAACGGAGTAGCGCTTATCCCGCTAGTGGTGATGGGTGGAATTGCCGACCTTTATGGTGTCAGTACAGTGATACTCGCGATCAGCGCGTTCCTAGTAGGAGCGGGAGTGTTCAGCCTCTACTTAGAACGGCGCTGGTTGCAGGGCGAGGGCGATTGGCCGCCCCCGTCGGCGGGCGGCCACCCGCCCCAGGCGGTGCCAGGTTCGATTGACACGGAATAGAGGCGTCGGCTAGACTGACTTTGATCGAGGAGGTGCAACGTTGATCGAGATGTCCATCGAAGGCATCCGCGTGAGCCTGATGAACTATCAACGGGTGGTCATCCTAAAAGAGAAAGAGGCTGACCGTTACCTCCCGATCTGGATCGGCCCCGCTGAAGCGGATGCGATCACCGTTCGACTCCAAGATGTCGCCGTCGCCCGTCCGCTTACGCACGATCTGCTTCGTGACGTGATGGAGAAGCTGGGCGCCCAGGTAGAATGCGTGGTCGTCAACGACCTGGAGGACGACACTTTCTTCGCGCGTATCATGATTAGCTTCAATGGCGAGCAGATCGAGATCGACTCCCGGCCGAGCGACGCGATCGCCCTCGCGGTGCGTGTGCAAGTGCCGATCTACGCTGAGGACGCTGTCTTGGACAAGGCGGGCGTAAGGCTGGACAAGGAAGGCCAGCCGCTAGAAGCGGCGGCGCACCAGGAGACGATCAGCAAGGTGAACGAAGAGGAGCTGCAACGCATGTCCGCCTTCCGCGACTTCATTGAGAGTCTGGACCTGGACGACTTCGACAAGCGCAAATCATAGCTACCAGCCGAATCTAGATATCGAAGCGCCCCGAGCAATCGGGGCGCTTTCTCATTGCGCGGCATGCTCCTTCGCATCAGTTGATCGTGCGAACCTTTTGTGATAGTCTTCCCAAAGTCGCGAGGGCAGGATACTAATAGAGGGTTGATATGGACCGTCTGCCACCCGCTGCGCGGCTCATTGGCATCGGCTGGTTTTTTGCCACATGCATCGTCATCGGGGTCGTTGGTGGCGTCCTGCTTGACCGGATTGCAGACACTCGCCCACTGCTGACCCTGTCCGGGATGGCGTTAGGAATGCTTACCGCCTTTTACGGCGGCTATCGCATGATCATGGACGTTTTGCAACAGAACGGCAAGGAGTAAGCACAGCACCGTGTCTGGTCGATTGCGGACTTTCGGGATCGTTGCCGGTGCGATCCTTCTTGTCGTTATCGGGTTTATCTTCCTCCGCGGGCCGAAGCCCCAAATCGAGATTAAGGCGGAGACGCTCTGGACGATCGGCTTCTTCGAGATCACCAACACGCTCTTCACCGCCTGGATCGTCATCGCCATCCTCGTCGTCGTTGCCATACTGTCGACACGAAAGATGCGCTACGTCCCGTCCGGCCTGCAGAACGGGATGGAGGCGATCGTCGAGGCGCTCTACACACTCTGCGTCAACACCGTCGGCGAGAAGAACGGACGGCGCTTCTTCCCCGTCATCGCCACCATCTTCCTCTACATCATCGTTTCAAACTGGATGGCCCTGACGCCGATCTTTAATGCCATCGGCAAAGTCGAACCGATCGGCGTGGAAGAGGAGCACTTTTTTGAAGAGGCGCTCATCTTTGAAGATGCAGCCGGAGTCTCCGTCATTCTGCCGGGCTCAAAGGAGATCGAGTTCCACGTGAACGAGGGGCAGTGCGCCGGGCTGGAAGGCCAAGAGCATGAGGAGTGCCTCGTCCGCGAGCGCGGGGTGGCTATTGCTGCGGCGCTTGAGGAGGAGAACGTTTCCGAAGACGCGACGGTGGGTATCCTGGCGCCGTACTTTCGCGGCGTCAACACCGACCTGATGTCGCCCCTCTCGCTTGCCATCGTCTCCGCTATCTTCGTCGAGTTCTGGGGCATCAGCACGCTAGGGCTGGTCGGCTACGGCAGCAGGTTCTTTAACTTCCGGCGGCTGGCTCGCGGCAACCTGATGGGCATCATTGATGTCTTCGTGGGTCTCTTAGAGATCATCGCAGAGTTCGCCCGTCTGATCAGCTTCACCTTCCGATTGTTCGGGAACATGCTGGCCGGTGAGGTGCTGCTATTGGTGATGACGTTCCTGATCCCCTTGTTAATTGCGCTGCCTTTTTACGGGCTGGAACTCTTTGTGGGAGCGGTGCAGGCATTCGTCTTCGCCATGCTCACCCTGGTCTTCGGCGCGCTGGCAGTAACCAGCCACGGCGATCACGAAGAAACATCGCACACGAATTCCGGCGAGGTCGCCGCAGTTCACACGGCAGAATAGTAAGGAGAGGGAGGAACACACTATGGACATCACTGCACTGGTTCCGTTGCTGGCGCTGTCCGATGAATCACTGAGGTTCATCGGCGCTGGCCTCGCCATCGGGATCGGCGGCGCCGGGCCGGCCATCGGCATCGGCATGCTCGTCTCGAAGGCGATGGAGGCGCTGGGCCGCAACCCCGAGGCGCAGCCCGTCATTCAGACCAACATGATCCTGGGCATGGCGTTTGCGGAGGCGATCGCGATCTACGCTTTTGTCGTCGCCCTCATGATCGGCTTCGTCCTATAGCCAAGCGCGTGGACTCATGCGCTGAGCAAGAAGAGGGTTCGAAATGGACGAACTAGGTTTTAATCTCCCAGTACTGATAGCCCAGGTTGTGAACTTTTTCCTCCTGCTGGTGCTGCTCCGCATCTTCCTTTACAAACCGGTCCTGGAGATGCTCGATCGGCGCGCCCAGCGCATCCGCGAGGGCGTAGAGGCGGCCGACAAATCGAAGGAGCGCGCTTCCGCAGGGGAGCAAGAGGTCGCCCGGCAGTTGGATGCCTCTCGAGAGCAGGGCCAGGCGCTGATCGCCCAGGCCCAGGAAGCGGCGAACCGCATCCAGCAGGAGGCGCGCAGCCAGGCGCGTCAGGAGGGCGAGACGATGCTGGAGCGCGCCCGCACCGAGATCCAGTTGGAGCGTGACCAGGCGATCGCGGAGCTGCGCGGCGAATTCGCAGACCTGACGGTGAGCGCAGCAGAGAAGGTGATCGGCCAATCGCTCGACCGGCAAGCGCACCGGCGCCTGATCGACGAAGTGCTGGCAGAAGCGACGTTCAAGGAGAACTAGATGCTACGCGACCCCGCCGCCAAACGCTACGCGCAGGCCGCTTTCGAGCTGGCCAGCGAACGCGGCGAGCTCGACACCTGGGAGGCCGACATGCGCTCCCTGGGCGAAGCGCTCGCTTCAGCGGAGGCAATCGCTTACGTAGAGGATCGGCGCGCGCCGTCTGACGCGAAGCTGACGTTCATCCAACGAACGGCGGGCGAGCCTAGCCCCCTCGTATGGAACTTGGTGCGGCTGCTGGAGAGGAAGCGACGGCTGGCTCTTCTCCCGCAGATCGCTGAGCAGTTCCAGACGTTGCTGGACGAGCATCGCGGCATCGCCCACGCTCAGGTGCTGACCGCAGTAGCGATGAGCGATGGGGAGCAGCGGGCGCTGGCCAGCCGCCTCTCAGATTTGACCGGTAAGACCGTGCTCGTCCAGACACACGAAGAGCCCGATATCTTAGGTGGCCTCGTCGTCCGCATTGGCGACCGCCTGATCGATGGCAGTACGCGCACGAAGCTGGTGGCTCTCAAGAGCCGGCTGGCCGGCGCAGACCGGGGGTAAGAGATGGCAGTACGACCGGAAGAGATCACATCCATCCTGAAGGAGCAGATCGCGCAGTTCGGCGCGGATGTCACGGCTACAGACGTCGGCACCGTCATCGACGCCGGCGACGGCATCGCCCGCATCCACGGCCTCTCCAACGTGATGGCCAACGAGCTGGTCGAGTTTCCCAACGGCCTGATGGGGCTGGCGCTCAACCTGGAAGAAGAGAACGTTGGCGTCATGATATTAGGCGACTACAGCCACGTGAAAGAGGGCGACGAGGTGCACTCGACTGGCCGCGTCGCCGAGGTGCCGGTCGGCGAGGAGCTGATCGGGCGTGTCGTCGATCCCGTCGGCAACCCGATCGACGGCAGGGGTCCGATCAACACGGCGAAGACCGGCCTTGTCGAACGCATCGCTCCTGACGTCAGCAAGCGCAAGAGCGTCGATACGCCCGTCCAGACCGGCATCAAGGCGATCGACGCGATGACGGCGATCGGGCGCGGCCAGCGCCAACTGATTATCGGCGACCGCTCCACAGGCAAGACGACCATTGCCGTCGACACCATCCTGAACCAGAAGCTGGTCGGGGAGCCCGACGACATGGTCTGCATCTACGTCGCCATCGGCCAGAAGGCGGCGAAGGTGAAGCAGCTCGTCGGCGTGTTGGAAGAGCGCGGCGCGATGGAGCACACGATCGTCGTCGCGGCGTCCGCGGCGGAAGCGGCCGCGCTGCAGTTCCTTGCGCCCTACTCCGGCTGCGCCATGGGCGAGTTCTTCATGGAGCAGGGCAAGGACGCCCTGATCGTCTACGACGACCTCTCTAAGCACGCCTGGGCCTACCGTCAGATTTCGCTGCTGCTGCGCCGCCCGCCCGGCCGCGAGGCGTATCCAGGCGACGTCTTCTACCTCCACAGCCGCCTGCTGGAGCGCGCGGCGCGGCTGTCCGACGAAGAGGGCGGCGGCTCGCTGACGGCGCTGCCGATCGTCGAGACGCAGGCGAACGACATCTCCGCCTACATTCCGACGAACGTCATCTCGATTACGGACGGCCAGATCTTCCTGGAGTCGGAGCTGTTCAACGCCGGCATCCGCCCGGCGATGAACCCCGGCGTCTCCGTATCCCGCGTGGCCGGCGCCGCGCAACGGAAGGCGATGCGCCGGGTGGCGCAGCAGCTACGGCTCGATATGTCCCAATTCCGCGAGCTGCAGGCGTTCGCCCAGTTCGGCACGTCCGAGCTGGACGCCACCACCCGCCAGCAGTTGGAGCGGGGCCGCAGGCTGCAGGAGGTTATGAAGCAGACCCAGTACAAGCCGCTCTCGCTGGACAAGCAGGTGATGATAATCTACGCGGGTACGCAAGGTCTGATAGATAAGGTGCCTGTCGACAAGGTGGTTGAGTTCGAGCAGTCGCTCCACCAGTACATGGACGCCAACCACCCTGACATCGGCCGCTCAATCATGGAGACGAACGAGCTGCCGCCGGAACAGGAACAGAAGTTGGAAGCGGCAATCAAAGAGTTCATGCAGACAGCGGGGTACTAGTGACTACTGCTCGCGAGATCCGCAGGCGGATCCGCTCCGTCGAAAGCACCGCCAAGATTACGAAGGCGATGGAGTTGGTGGCCGCCTCCAAGATGCGGCGCACCCAGCAGCGCGCGCTCGCCGGACGGCCCTACGCAGAGCGGTTGACCTGGGTGCTGGCCGACCTGGCAGAGGCGATGGGGTTGGCCGAGGCGGACACGGTCCATCCACTGCTCCGCCGCCGGGAAGTGGAGCGGGCGAGCGTGATTCTGATCACGCCGAATCGCGGCCTCTGCGGCGGCCTGCCCACCAACCTCAACCGCCGGGCGAGCGCACTCACGCTCGACCTCGGCGTGCCGTCATCGCTCGTCGCAATCGGCCGCAAGGGCCGCGATTTCTTCCGCCGCACCGATATGGAGATTCAGGCCGAGTTCACGGAACTGGGCGACTACCCGGAGTACCTGGACATTCTGCCCATCTCTCACATCGTCATCGACGACTACACAGCGGGCCGCGTCGACCAGGTGTTCTTAGTGTACGCCTACTTCGTCAACACCATGACCCAGGAGCCCCGGGTGCGCCAACTGCTGCCTGTAGAGCCGCCATCGGACGAGGCGACGCGCGCGGTCGACTACATCTACGAGCCGGGGCGGGAGGCGGTGCTCGGTGAGCTGCTGCCCCGCTACGTGGAGATGCAGATCTACGAGGCGATCCTGGAAGCGAATGCCAGCGAGCAGGCGGCGCGCATGGTCGCCATGCACAACGCCACCGACGCCGCGGAAGAGATGATTGAAGACCTCACCCTCGCCCGCAACAAGGCGCGCCAGGAGCAGGTGACGAGCGAGCTGCTGGACATCGTCGGCGGCGTCGAGAGCATGACGGCATAGGGTGGATGGAACGAGGAACCGGGGTAGCAGAATCGTCGCAAACAGGAGAACGCAAGGATTTCGCACGATGCCCTGTTCCCTGTTATTAGGAGGGCCGTATGGCTGAAGGACACGTACGACAGATCATCGGTACCGTTGTCGATGTGGAGTTTCCGGCAGACGCGTTGCCCGAACTTCACAACGCCATCGAGATCGAGATGGAGGGCAAGCAGCTTGTCGCTGAGGTAGAGCAGCACCTGGGCAACAACCAGGTGCGCTGCCTGGCGATGGACGCGACGGAGGGCCTACGCCGTGGCGCCCGCGCCGTCGACACAGGCGCTGCTATCTCCGTGCCGACCGGCCCAGGAACGCTCGGGCGGCTCTTCAACGTGCTCGGCCAGCCAATAGACGGCCTGGGGGAGGTGGCGGGCGAACGCCAGCCGATCCACCGCATGCCGCCTACCTTCGAGGAGCAAGAGACGACAGTCCAGGTGCTAGAAACCGGCCTCAAGATTATCGACCTGATCGCCCCATTCACACGCGGCGGCAAGGTCGGCGCCTATGGAGGAGCGGGCGTCGGCAAGACGGTCATCATCAAGGAGCTGATCCGCAACATCGCCACCCAGCACGGAGGTGTATCGGTCTTCGCCGGCGTCGGCGAGCGGTCGCGCGAGGGCAACGACATGTGGCGCGAGATGCGCGAGTCCGGCGTCATCGACAAGACCGCGCTCGTCTTCGGCCAGATGAACGAGCCGCCGGGCGTCCGCCTACGCGTCGGCCTCACCGCCCTGACGATGGCCGAGTACTTCCGCGACGAGGAAGGCCAGGATGTGCTGCTCTTCATCGATAACGTCTACCGCTACACGCTGGCCGGCATGGAGGTCTCCGCTCTGCTCGGACGCATGCCGTCCGCCGTCGGCTACCAGCCGACGCTGGCGACCGAGGTCGGCGAGCTGGAGGAGCGGATTACCAGCAACCAGAAGGGCTCGATCACATCGTTCCAGGCCGTCTTCGTGCCAGCGGACGACTACACCGACCCCGGTGTCGCGACGACGTTCGGCCATCTGGACGCTGGGGTAACGCTCGACCGCGCCATCTTCGAGCAGGGACTCTTCCCGGCGATCGACCCGCTCGTCTCGTTCTCGCGCATCCTCGACCCGCTGATCGTCGGCCAAGAGCACTACGACGTGACGCGAGAGGTGCAGCGGGTGCTCCAGCGATACAAGGACCTGCAGGACATCATCGCCATCCTCGGCGTCGAGGAGCTCTCCGACGAGGACAAACAGGTCGTCTCGCGCGCCCGCAGGTTGCAGCGCTTCTTGACCCAGCCGATGTTCGTCGCCGAAGTCTTCACGGGGCTGCCTGGCCAGTACGTGTCGATCAAGGAGACGGTGCGCGGCTGCAAGGAGATCCTGGCCGGCGACCACGACGCGCTGCCGGAGCAGGCCTTCTACCTGGTCGGTACCATTGACATGGTGCTGGAGAAGGCCGCGGAGCTGGAGAAGGCAGGAGCGGAAGGCTAGGCGACACCATGCCGCTAAACGTCGAGATCGTCACGGCGGAGCAGGTGGTCTACTCCGAAGAGGGAGTGGAGCGGCTCATCGCGCCCGGCGCCGACGGCGAACTGACGGTGCTGCCCCAGCACGCCGCCTTCATCACCACGCTCAGCCCGGGCGAGCTTCGCATCGTCAAGGGCGGCGAGGAGGAGGCGATGGCGATCACCGGCGGCTTCTTGGAAGTGCGTAACGACCGGATTGTCGTTCTGGCCGACGCCGCCGAGCGAGTCGAGGAGATCGACATCGCCCGCGCGGAAGAGGCGCGGCGAAAGGCGGAAGAGGCGATTCGAGAGCAGCGTTACGCGGGCGACCTCGCTCAAACGCAGGCCTCGCTGCAACGGGCACTCATGCGTCTGCGTGTGGGCCAGAGGCGCGGCAGGCGCGGCCGTCCGGGGTCACCCCGGCCGGGCTAGGCCCGCACACCTCACCTTCCTTGACACTGCCTACGGCCGACAGTAGCATCGAAATGCGCTCCCGATAACCACTGTGCGTTCGGGAGGCTGGAGCGAGCGTAGCGGGAGGCCGGCATGCACGTCTCGCGCTCCACGGGAGGGTTCAGATGAGCATTCGATTTATCCTCGGGTTCGTGATCGGCGCCATGATTGGCGCAGCGGTAGCGTCGACCGTCTCGTCACAGGCGGGCAGCGTGGGCGAGCAAATCCCGGAAGAAGAGGTGAGCGCGTAGCTCGCACAACTCTGCAGGGTAGAGCAGCAGTGAGGGGTTCCTCGTGTCCAATGGGCAGTTGAAGCTCGTCGTGATCATCAGCGCCGATTCGGATGCGGACCGGCTGATGAAAGCGCTGATCGGGCGCGGCTACCCCGCGACCAAGATCAGCAGTACCGGCGGCTTCCTCCACCGCGGCAACGCCACGATCCTCTCCGGCGTCGAGTCGAACGAGGTAGACGAGGTGTTCGCGCTGGTACGGGCGGAGTGTCACGCCCGCACAGAGTACGTGCCGGTGCAGACGCTGCCGTTCTTCAGCGAGGGCGCCTCGCTCTCAGAGCCGGTGGAAGTGCGCGTAGGCGGCGCTATCGTTTTCGTCCTGAATGTTGAGCGGTTTGAGAAGACCTAGCCGGCGTTTGTAGCGAGCAGAAGAGCTTCACCAGCTTTTTATCCAGCTGACTGCCGGCTCCCCCCTGTAGCACCTTCAGCGCGTCCTTGTGCGAGAGCGCCTTGCGGTACGGCCGCACCGACGTGAGCGCGACGTACGTATCGGCTAGCGTAACGATGCGCGCCTCGATCGGCGTAGCGTCCACGTCCAGCATCTCCGGGTAGCCCTTGCCGTCCGGCCGCTCATGGTGCGCGCCCACCCAGCGGCCAATCTCTTCCAGGCCGGGCAGAGCGTCGATGATGAGCTGTGAGTAGGTGGGATGCTTGCGCATCACCTCCATCTCGGCAAGCGAGAGGATGTCCGGCTTGGCGATGACGCGCGCGGGCACGCCCAGCAGGCCGACATCGTGCGCAGTCGCTGCTACGCGGAGCAACTCGCGCCGGCCGTCCGTGAACGATAGCGCCTCTGCGATTTCATCGGCGATCTCGGCGGTGCGCTTGCTGTGGCTCCCCGTGTGCTCTCCCTTGGCGTCGCCAAGCGCAGCGAAGGTGCTCGCGAACGTGTGGGCATCAACGGGGGAGCGCTCTGCGGCGGCCGGGTCTTCCGGCAGCGAGGCAGCCAGTTCGTGCGGCATCGTCGCCTGATGAAGACCGAGCCAGAACGAGTCACTCGTCATCAACGTTTGGGCCTCTTGCGCCAGCTCAGTCGAGAGGATGCTGCCGGCGTGTTCGGCAAGGCCGCTGGCAACGTTGCGGCGCGCCACCAACGGGTTGAGGTCGGTCGAGATAAGCGCTTCGATCAGATCGGCGGCAGCGATGAGCCGGCCGGCCGCGGGGATCTCTTCCCCCTGCTGGCCGTTCGGGTATCCCTCGCCATCCCAGCGTTCGTGGTGGGCGATGATCGCCTCTTGCACCGCCGTATCGAAACCGAGGGCTTCGGCGACGCGAGCGCCGTGCTTGGGGTGCGATCGGATCGCCTCCAGCATCTGTTCTGCGTTGAGCGGTGCGATCTGAAGTGCAGTCTCTTCCGCGGAGACGCCGGGAGCGCCGCCGAAGATCGTCTCTTCCGCTATGTTCAATTCACGACAAACGGCTGCCGTCGCGGGGGCGGCGCCGGCATCGTGCAGAAGGGCGGCGAAGTAGAGCGTCCGCCGCTCGGTCACTGGCAGTTCGATGAGCCCCGCTAGGTTGAGCGCGATGTAGCAGACGCGCGCTGCGTGGCCGGGCTGCTTCCCTTCCGCAAGGTCCAGTGCCTGGGCGAACGCGCACGCCAACTCCGCGCGCGAAGGGACCGGAACAGGCCACTCTTGCTGCGTCTGCTTCGATCGGCGTATCGTGCGGTTGGCTGCCGCTGCGCTCGAAGCGGTGTCTGATGCCAGCGAATGTTTCTTCAGAACGCTCACCCCTGAGGGAGTATCGGCCTGAAGGCACGAGACGTGCAGAGTATGGGGGCGGCAATTCTAGACAGATTGACCAAAGGCGCACGAAAACACGGGCGAAGCGCCCGGTCTTCTGACGGGAGAAGCGCTAGACGGCGTCGATTATGAGATGAAGAGCGGCGCCAGCACCAGAGTAATCGTGCTGAGCAGCTTCACCAGCACGTGGAGCGACGGACCGGCGGTGTCTTTGAACGGGTCGCCGACGGTATCGCCGACCACGGCGGCCATGTGGGCATCGCTGCCTTTGCCGATCACGGCGCCGGACTCATCGCGCAGGTAACCGGCCTCAATATACTTCTTCGCGTTGTCCCAGGCGCCGCCGCCGTTGTTGAAGAAGGTCGCGAGAATGACGCCGCCGATCGTGCCGACCATGAGCAGCCCCGCGACGGCCTGCCAGCCCGCGCCACCTATCTCATCCCCGCCGAGGCCGGGGATGTAGCGGAAGATCAGTCCGACGGCCACCGGCATCAGGATAACGAGCAGGCCGGGAGCGATCATCTGGCGCAGAGCGGCGCGCGTCGTAATGTCGACGGCACGGGCGTAATCCGGCCGGACAGTACCTGCCATGATGCCCGGATCGGCGGCGAACTGGCGACGCACCTCCCGGATAATCTCCGCGCCGGCGCTGCTGACGGCGCGAATCGCCAGCGAGCTGAACAGGAAGACCAGCATCACGCCCAGCAGCGCGCCGACGAACACCTCCACTTTGGAGAGGTCGATGGGAATCTGTTCGTGAAGTGGAATCCCCAGCTCCTCTTTCACTCTGTTTAGGTAGGCGCTGAAGAGCAGGAACGCTGCCAGCGCCGCCGAGCCGACGGCGTAGCCCTTCGTGAGCGCCTTCGTCGTATTCCCGACAGTGTCCAGCTTATCGGTGATCTCGCGCGCCTCGTCCGGCGCTCCCGCCATGGTGTTGATGCCGCCGGCGTTGTCCGTGATCGGACCAAAGGTATCCATAGCCAGGATGTAGGCGGCCGTCATCAGCATCCCCATCGTCGCCACCGCCGTGCCGAAGATACCGGCGCTGAACTCGCCTACATTCGGCAGGTCGGCCACCGGCGAGTGAGACCCGAGCAGAAACGAGGCGACGAGCGCCGTGCCGACCGCGATGGCCGTCATCGCCGTCGTCTCCAGCCCGACGGCTGTGCCGGTGATGATGTTCGTCGCCGGGCCGGTGCGGGATGCCTCCGCAATCTCCTTCACCGGCCGCCAGGAGCCGGACGTGTAGTACTGCGTGATAAAGACGAAGGCGATGCCCGTCGCCAGTCCGATCAGGCCGCAGCCGAAGAACCAGACCCATGAGTCGTCCATCATCACCCAGGTCGTCAGCGCCAGGAAGCCCACCGACAGGCCGACCGCTGTATAGTAACCTTTGTTCAGCGGCTGCATTGCGTCTTTCTCATCGCCGGTCGTGACGAAGGGGACGATGAGGAGGCCGCCCATCGTCGCGAAGATGCCGAACGACCGGAGCACCAGCGGGAAGACCACCCACTCGATGTTGCCGGTGGCTTGGAAGATCGCCACGCCGAGGATCATCGCGCCGATGTTCTCGGCCGACATCGACTCGAACAGGTCGGCGCCACGGCCGGCGCAGTCGCCCACGTTATCGCCAACGAGGTCGGCGATGACGGCCGCGTTGCGCGGGTCGTCCTCGTCCAGGCCAGCCTCGAGCTTGCCAACAAGGTCGGCGCCGATATCGGCGGCCTTGGTGTAGATGCCGCCGCCGAGCTGCGCGAACAGCGCCACGAAGCTGGCGCCGAAGCCGAAGCCGACGATCAGGAACGGCGTGTCCTCAACACCGTTACCCAGCAGGTTGCTATAGACGGCGTAGATGGCAGACACGCCGATCAGGCTCAGCGCCGTCACCAAAAAGCCGGATACGGCGCCTCCCCGCAGCGCGACCGTCACGGCTTCCTTGAGATTCCTCTGCGCGGCGGCGGCGGCGCGCACGTTGGAGCGCACCGAGATGTACATACCGACCAGGCCGGCGATGCCGGAAGCGACCGCTCCGACGATGAAGGAGACGCTGGTGAGCACCCCGACCTCGGCGTCGTCATCGAGCACGCCGACGATGACGCCGAGCGCCAGCGCCGTCACAGCGGCCATGATTGCGATCGTGCGATACTGCCGATTGAGGAACGCGTTGGCGCCCTCGAGGATCATGTCCGCGATGCGCCGCATCTCGTCGGTGCCGGTGTCGCGCCGGAGCACGTCCCAGGCGAGCCAGAACGCGAAGAGGATGGCGGCGACGCCGGCGAGCGGAACTACCCATATCAGTGTCATCGAAAACTCCTGCGGTAACCGCTAACGCGCGTAGACAGCATAAAGGTGTGGAGGCGTATCGCCTCCACGGGCGGGAGTGTAGCAACGGCCACAGGTACGATCAAGTGTGTGTACTCGTTCAGTACATTGGTGACCCTCACCCCGACCTCACGGTCACCCCTCTCCCTGAGGGAGAGGGGATCAAGCCTGCCCGCCGGCAGGCAGGCATTGCCAGGTATTGCCCGCGCAGTCATGCGGCTGGAGAACCGCTGAAATCGACGCGGGCGAGGTTGACGGAGTGGCCTTTGCGGCGGGCCTGAAGGGCCTCGATCTCGTGAAGGGTCTGGAGGAACTGGCGGTGGAAGTGCCGCTCATGCTTCGCTATTCGTTCGAGGTAAGGATCCGGAGGCAGGATGCGAAGCTCCCTCTGGTCCTCGAAGACCTCGGGCCCGGGATCGATGATGTCCTCCTTAGCGACGTTGGTAGGCAGGTTGGTGCTGACTTGATAAAGCGTACTTGTCAAGAGCGCATCGGCGGTGCCGTCGATAGAGTGCATGGTGACGGCGACCTCGTAGCGGAGGACGCGGTTGAGACGCCAAAGGAGGCTTGCGACGCGTTGAGCGAGGCATTCCTCAAGGCCGCCGACGGGTTCGATACTGGCAACGATGCCATCGCAGTGGCGTTTCCAGGCGGCCTCGTCTTCCATGCCCGGGATGACGGGGCTGTTGGAGGTGATGCCGTGGACGAGGGCGTTGAGGCGCTTCTTGGACCTGCGGGCATCCCCGCTAGGGACCCGGCGCGGCTTGCGCTTGCGCCCTTCCGCTGCGCGAAGGGCAGGCGAGACTGGCTTGGAAGGGGTAGTTTGATTTGGCGAAAACGTGTTTTTATTGTCTACACTCATGAGTGTTTACCTCCGTGGTCAGGAGTGGAATACGGGCTGCGAGTGGCAGATACCCTCGATTTCTGCGTAAGCGCATGGATGGTTACTCGGATCCGGCCATCCTATGTCAACTAGAGTAGCACGGGTGTGCGGCTGGGCGCAAGGGGTGGAGGGGGAGTGGAGAGCAGACGGCCTGCATCCTAACAGGTCACACACTAAGTGAGGATAATGTGGCTACGTTGCTTCAGCATGAGCGCTGACGCCTGAACCAGCCTAGGCCGGCCCGGCTAGACACGCGCTTTCGTGCGCAGTACGACTCAACGGAGATTCAGTAACCCCAATCCTCGTGGCCGATTGGGAGACGATTGAGCTCCTGCCGTTTCTCTCGCCACGCTGGCATGTGTTGGTCCATCAGCACGCGAAACTTCGGTCCGTGCGACGGTTCAAGCAGGTGCACCATCTCGTGGAGAACGATGTACTCTAAACACGCCCTGGGCTTCTTCGCAAGTTCTGTATTCAGGCGGATCGTGCGTGCCCTTGGGTTACAGCTACCCCACAGCGTCTTCATCTTCCGCACATAGAACCCGCTCACCGTCACCGCCAGTCGCACCTCCCACGCCTGGATCAACGGCGGAGCAGCAGCAGCGGACGGAAATACGAAAATCGTAATCGTCAAGGAAGAGACTGCAAAACTCAAATCTGGGTCAGAGACAATTGCCACCGTTCGAAAGGGTGAACGACTTCGTGTCAACAAGACATCCAAAGACGGCAAGTGGTATCACGTTACAATAAAAAAAGAAAACCGTCCCGTGAATGCGTGGATTCGTAGGGATGAGGTGAGCGCTATACAAAAATGGCCTTGGGTCGCAGTTGTGCTCGGTTCGGGCCGTCGTCAAGGGCCGAATGCGCTTTGGAACTTTGCATCAGCCGACGGCGCTACAATCAAAAATATTCCGATTTATCCGAATGAGAGAAAGCCTCAGTGTGGACGCCGGTTCCGCCATGACGGTCGCAATCTTGTCGTAGTCGGGCTTGATATCGGGATCGAGGTTTGGGACGTCGACATATTGAACATGTTGAAAGCGGGTGACGGCCGCAAAGCGCTACTGCGCCGCTTCTATGGACACGATTCGCAGGTCTCTTGTCTCGACGTCTCTCCCGACGCACAGTGGCTCGTCTCCGGCTCGCTCGACGGTACCATCTGCGCGTGGAGTCTAATGAACCTGCAGGGACGCGATCTTGGCGTCGGTGTCGGGCAAGTTGCCGGACGGTTGATAGTGAAGGATATCAAACCCGGCTCACCCGGTTGGGAGGCCGGTTTCGAGCAAGGCCAACAAATCGTCAAGGTCCTCGTGGCAGGACGTAAATTTCTAACCGTAAAAAAAATGAAACAGGCGCTCGACGAGGCAATCCCTGGAGTGGAGTTAGCCGTGACCGTCAAAGCGGAGAATCGAGAGGCGGTGCTGGTTACGCCCGTCTCCGTCGATCCGCTTTGGACATATTACCCGCAATACGACGGCTACTGGACCATGTGGACGCCCGAGGGGTATTTCGACGAGAAACCGCTTCGCTTCGGGGAGTTGTACGGTGCCGCGACGCGGTTTGACTGGCAACTAAGCGTCGGCGCCATCTTGGGCAGAACAGCGAAACAGAATGCCGGCCACGTCGTGACCATGAACGGCATCGACTTCGAGAACATCTACCATAACGGCGCGGTGCTCAGCGACATACACAAATCTCGTACCGCCAAAGATAGGAACGATCCCCCTGCGGCCACGACTGACGCTCGAGAAAAACGGACCACGGGTCACATTCACCGCCGAACCGGTCGGACGCGGCGGAAAAATCACCACACGGGAGATCTGGTTGAACGGCCAGCGTCTGCGCTTGGTCCCCGTGAATAATGCGACGATCACCGTCAATTTGAATCAGGCCGACCTGCGATCCGGGACGAACACAATCGTCGGTATCACCGCTGTCCAACAGAAAAACAATGACAACACGGCCTATTTTCGCACAACTCATTCGTTCGACCATCAGCCGGCCGGCCCGAAGTCGCAACCGAAACTGCATTACCTCGGCGTCGGCGTGACGGAGTTTGCTCAAGCTGACAAGACGAAGTTTTCCATTGGTGACTTGGATTGGACCACGCACGACGTGGATGAAATCGGGCACGAGTTG
>JADFKB010000181.1 GCA_022565155.1 Chloroflexota bacterium
GGAGACGCCGGCGCGGATCATCTGGTTTAGCGCGCGCACGGTACCCAACGGCTCCGCATCCGCATTTGCGCGCGGCGACGACCTGTTCTGGCGGCAAGGCACCGTCGAGACGAAGCTGCTGTCTCTACGCGAGATACCGCTACGCGGCGCCCATAACGTCCAGAACGTGCTGGCCGCCGTCGCGATCGCCGGCGCTGCGGAGCTGCCGGTGGATGCGATGGCGACGGCCGTGCGCGAGTTTGCGCCAGTACCGCACCGGCTGGAGCTGGTGGCTGAGATCGACGGCGTCGCCTACTACAACGACAGTATCGCAACGACCCCGGAGCGCGCGATCGCCGGCATACGCTCGTTCGATGAGCCGGTCGTGGCGCTGCTGGGCGGCCGCGAGAAGTTCTTGCCACTGGAGGAGCTGGCCGAAGAGACGGTGGCGCGCTGCCGGGCTGTGATCTGCTTCGGAGAAGCGGGCGGGCTGCTGGAGGAGGCGCTGGCTTCCGCCGCGGGAGACGCCGCTGCAGAGCTACCGATCGAGCGGGTAGAGACGCTGGAAGAGGCGCTGTTGATGGCGCGCGGATACGCGCGGCGCGGCGACGTCGTGCTCGTCTCGCCGGCCTGCGCCAGCTACGACGCGTACGAGAACTTCGAGCAGCGAGGCGAAGATGTTCGCCGCATGGTGGGCCGGTTCGCCTCGAAAGGAGGCGCGTAGCCATCGCTGTCGCGGAGACTGGGCGAATACGGGTAGGGCAGCCCGATTACCTGATACTGGGCCTGGTGTTTGCGCTCTTGGTTGTCGGGCTGCTGGTCGTCTACAGCGCCAGCTTCGCGCTCGGCATCCTCGCGTTCGACGACGCCAACTACTTCGTGTTCCGGCAGGCGATCTGGGCGGCGATCGGCGTCGCCGGCCTGCTGGCGCTGATGCGGATCGACTACCGCTGGCTACGCGCGATCAGCCCGCTGCTGATGCTGGTGGCGATCGTTGGGCTGGTGGCGGTGCTCGTCCCGGGCATCGGGCTGGAGCGGAACGGAGCGCAGCGCTGGCTCTCGTTGGGCCCGCTGACGGGCCAGCCGAGCGAGTTCGCGAAGCTGGCGCTGATCATCTACGTCGCGGCCTGGCTCTCTGGGAAGGAGACGTTCGTGCGCAGCTTCGCGCTCGGGTTCGTGCCGTTCGTCCTCATGGTCGGCGTCGTCGCCGGCCTCGTCCTGCTAGAGCCTGACACCGGGACGGCGATCGTCCTGGTGCTGACGACGGTGACGCTCTTCTTCATCGCCGGCGCCTCGCTGACGCACATGGCGGCGCTGCTGGGCATCGGCAGCATCTCGGCGATGTTCCTGATTCTGACCGCCAGCTACCGGGCGGATCGCATCACGGCCTTCTTCGGCGCGGAGAGCGACCCGACCGGCATCGGCTTCCATACGCTGCAGCTCTTGATCGGACTGGGCAGCGGTGGCATTACCGGATTGGGGTTTGGAGCGAGCCGGCAGAAGCTCTTCTACATTCCCGGCTCCCATACCGACGGCGTCTTTGCAGTACTGGGCGAGGAGTTGGGTTTCATCGGCGCGATAGGCGTGCTGCTGCTCTTCGCGGCGCTGATCTATCGCGGCTTCCGCGTCGTCCTTGACGCCCGCGACGAGTTTGGGGCGCTGCTCGCCACCGGCATCATCTGCTGGATCGCCTATCAAGCGCTGATCAACGTCGGCGGCATTACCAGGACGATCCCGATGACGGGCATCCCGATGCCGTTCCTCAGCTACGGCGGGTCGGCGCTGGCGGCGCTGCTGGCGGGAATCGGCATCCTGCTGAGCGTCTCGCGGCATGCGACTGGGCCCCCTGCCGCAGAGCGCGGCCGAGCGCAGAACAAGCGATCTCCCGCTACGGTGCGCAGAGGAGCGATGTGAAGGTGATCCTTTCGGGCGGTGGCACCGGCGGCCACATCTACCCAGCACTGGCGGTGGCCCAGGCTCTGCGCAGCCAGGCCGCATCAAACGATCTGGAGCTGCTCTACATCGGCGTGCGTGGCCGCATGGACGAACGCATCGTCGGACGCGCCGGCTTGCCGTTCGCGTCGGTGCGCGCCGGTGCGCTGCGAGTCGGTTCGCCATTGGCCGTGTTGCGCGGCGTACTGTCGCTGGCGATCGGCACGGTGCAGGCATGGCGGTTGCTCGGCGCCTTTAAACCCGACGCCGTCTTCGCGACCGGCGGCTACGCCAGCGTATCGGTCGGCGTCGCGGCGCGCTGCCGCCGAACGGCGTTGCTCGTCTACCTGCCGGACGTCCGCCCGGGCTGGGCCGTGCGGCTGCTATCGCGGCTGGCGACGCGCATCGCGACGACCACGGAACGTTCG